>DASSTS010000017.1:0-90062 GCA_035707805.1 Castellaniella sp.
TACGGCACGCTGGTCCTGAACGCCAATGGCAGCTACACCTACAAGGCCAACCCGGACGTGGTGAGCGCCAATGCGGTGGACCACTTCGTCTACACCATCACGGACGGCGACGGCGACACCTCGACGGTGACGCTGGACATCAACGTGAGCGACGTGAGCCTGGGCGCGGACAACGACACCGTCACGGTGGATGAGGCGGCGCTGGCCAGCGGCAGCAATCCGGGCAGCACGGCCGAGACGGCGGGCGGCGCGCTGGCGGTGGCCGGCGCCGTGAGCTACGAGTTTGCCAGCGGCACGGATGGCGCGGGCGCACACGGCACGCTGACGCTGAACTCGGACGGCAACTACAGCTACACGCTGAACTCGCCCGTGGACGGCACGACGGCCGACAACGGCACGAACACCGTGAACGGCGTGGAGACCTTCCACTACACGGCTAAGGACGCCAACGGCAATACGGTCAACGGCACGATCACGGTCAACGTGGTCGACGACGTGCCCACCTTCGGCACGCATGAGAACATCTCGATGGCCAACGAGACGGGCACGGAAACGGGCGACCTGGTGTTCAATACCGGGGCGGACGTGGATGGCGCCACACATGTCATCTCCAGCATCACCGGCTTGCCGACGGACTGGACGGTGAGCGGTTTGAACACTGGGGTCGGTACGATCAAAGATCAGGATGGGACGCCGATTTTCACGGTGACTCTGAACCCTGATAACGCGACGTATACGGTCCAGCAATTGGCTGCGCGCCCGGGATCCACGGAGACCTTCGATGTGGCGGCCAATATCAGCAACTCGCCCATCACGACCTACGATTTTGGCTTTGCCACGCTGACTGCGCTCAATGGAGGCACGTTCAATGCCAATACCATTGGCGGCACCAGCAATCATGAATTCGGCATAGGCAACCCGCAGTTCAATGGCAGCGAAAGCTTCCGCATGGTGTTTGACGAGCCTCTGTCGCACTTCACCTTGGATATCTCTACGTTCAAGACGGCTGGCACGATTGACGTACTGGTTCAGAGCGGCAGCCAGAGCGTCGTGGTCCATGTCCCAGTTTCCAGCGGGACTTCGGCGGTTGAAATCACGCCGGCTACTCTCGCTGCCGCGGGCGCTCCATTCACCAACTTTGATACGGTCACTTTGACAGCCACTGGTGGCGTCAATGTCTCTTTCTCTACGTTGTCTTATACGGAAAGCATCCCGGCGACGGACATGTCGTTCACCGTCAACGTCACCGGCACGGATGGCGATGGCGACACCGCGGCGACATCGTTCGTCGTGACTTCGGAGGGCACCAACAACGCCCCGCCCAGCATTACCGGCGCGGAGCTGCTGGTGTCCGAGGCCAGCCTGAACACTCTTATGACAGGGGCGCTGACCATCGCCGACCCCGGCGATACGGCTGCTCATCACGTCAGCCTGCTGACGCCGCCCCAAGGAGCCTTCAAGTCCGACGGCCGCCCGGTGCATTGGGAAATCTCGGACGATGGCCACACGCTGACGGGCAGCACGAAGGACACGGGAAACACCGTCGGCCACGATGTCATTACGGTGACCATCGACAATGACGGCAACTACACGGTCAAGCTGCTGGCCCCGATCGAGCACCCGGGCCACAACCCCCAGAACGATGTGGAATCCTTCGATGTCAAGGTCAAGGTCACGGACTCGCAGGGCTCCTCGGGCACTTCCAACCTGACCATCCATATCCAGGATGACGCGCCGGCCAACAATCCCAATGCCGATAGCGACCTGGGCATCCCGGTCAGCGTCATCAGCGTGGGTGGGCTGGAATCCGGCTTTGCGAACTGGACGCTCACCAACAACGGGAGCCTGTCAGATCAGAAGAACAATGATAGCGATCCTGGCATCGATCAGATCATCTGGGGCGATAAGAGCCAGGGTTCCGGCTATGCCTTCGTGGATAACGAGGGGCTGCGGGGTTCGGATTCCAATCTCCTGGACACCACGTTCAAGCTGGGGACATTCACCCATAATAATTTTCCGGTGAATGGGAACACCCTGACTTCTGTCGACCTGCAAGTCTCCATCCATGTGACGATCGACGGCGTCGAGCATGTCGTCCAGCATACGATCAAGCTCCAGCACACTGAGACGTCGAACGACCACGGTGATTCCAGGGACAACGATATCGTCACCATCACGAATTCCACGGCTACGCAGACCTTCACGGTGGGCGACCGAACCTATGTCCTGGACATCAAGGGTTTCCTGGATGCGAACGGGAATCTGGTTTCGACGATCTACACCCAGGAGAACAAGGCGAACTCGTTCGACCTGTATGCCACGATTTCTTCCACGGACACGCTGCCGCGGGTCGAAGGCGATCTGTTCGATCAGGACTCTGGTGTCACAACTTGGCAGTATGGCGCCGATGGCGCCGGCTCGGTCGTCTGGGAGAACGGCGTTGCCGGGGCGGGAGGATCGACGGTCATCAACAACCAGTACGGCACGCTGACCGTCGATGCCGATGGGCATTACGTGTTCGAAATGAGCCGGGCCGCGCGGGATAATTTCCAGATCGGCGACAAGACGCTGACCTACAACTACACCGTCACGGATGCCGATGGCGATACCCAGGTCGGACACATCACGATCGACCTGAGCGGCTACAAGAACGTCCCGATGGTGCCGACGACCGATCACGCGGCGGACAGCACCCTGCTGGCCAACGAGGCAGGGCTGGTAACCCTGGCGGACACCGGCATCGACGTCGGCAAGGACGTGTCAGGCGCCACCATTGCCATTACCGGCCACGACCAGGCCAGCTTGAACGGCTCGGCCGTCACGGCCAGCGTCATGGTGGACGGTTCGGCGCACACCATCACCCTGACCTCTCAAGGGCATGCCCTGGTGTACCAGCAGGATCCGGCGACGGGCAAACTGTATGCCGTCTATCAGGATGATCCCGGGCACAAGGTGTTCGAGGTGTCCGGGTCGGCGGCCGACGGTACCTATGCCGTGCACATGATCGATGCGCTGGACCCGGTCTCGTCGTACGTCACGACGCAACCCGCGGCGGATGGGACCGCCCATTTCGACTTTGGTGACTCCAGCAGCCGTTCGAGCGTCAGCGGTACCGAAGACGGCGTCAAGCTGACGCTGTCGGCTTTCCTCGACAAGGGCGGTGTCGATGGCGTCAAGGACGGCAGCGACACGGCCGCGAATGTCGTGGTGAATGACAGCTCGAATCGGGGTATCAGCGTCGACAATACCAGTTGGAACAACAACAGCGGTGAGGCGGACTACATCCAAAATAACTCGGAGTCTGGAAACAAGGCCGATGGCAACTTTGGCGAGAAGCTGGTACTCGATTTCAGCGCCAATGCGGCCGATGGTCGACATATCACTGAAGTCGCCCTGACTCTGAATCGGTTTGGGGATCGTAATCCGGATAGCCTGTTTGGTGGGCCTCAGGGGGACGAAGATGTAGCCCATATCACCGTGTTCTATACGGACGGGACCTCGTCGACTCAGACATACGCTGCCGAGTCACGGGGTTGGTGGGAGTCCTCAAATAGTGATTCTGGGACCCGCGACATCACCTTGGCCGCGCAGGATGGGAAGTATATCGACCACATCGTCATCGGCGCCGGCGATACCTCGAGCCAGTTCTCAGTGGATGAAAAGATCGACGTGAAATGGCATACCGACGCCCATGATGTCACCCATGTCGTCGACCAGGACAGCCTGACACTGCACCTGGGCGCCACGGTGACCGATGGTACCGGAGACCAGGCTTCGTCCAATTTCGATGTTTCCATCGACAATTCGTCCAGCCAGGCCAATACCCTGCACGGCACGGACGGCAACGACGCGCTGTTCGGCGGACACGGATCCGATACTCTGGTGGGTGGCGACGGCAACGACCATCTGCACGGCGGCGCCGGCAATGATTTCCTGACCGGCGGATCGGGCGACGATGTGTTCGTGTGGAAGCTGGGCGATCAGGGTTCGACGAGCGTAGCCGCGGTGGATCATGTGACCGACTTCGGCATGGCCTCCGCGGGACATCCCGATGTCAACGGCAAGGACGTGCTGGATCTCAGCGATCTGCTGCAAGGCCATGCGTCCGGCGATGACCTGACCCAGTACCTGCACATCACCGGCAACGGCAACGCGACGACCATCGACGTGCATGTCGGTGCGGACGGCCTGGCGTCCGCGGCCGCGACGCAGCAGATCGTCATCGACAATGTCGATCTGACCGCCGGGCATGATGTGTCCTCGCCAGAGGGGCAGGCCGCGCTCATCAACAGTCTCATCAATGATGGCAAACTGAAGGTGGATCACGGCTGAATCCCGGTATGAGTCAAGGGCCGCGTGTGTCGGTCCGATCCGCGCCCCGATGTCTGGGGCGCGGCCTTTTTGAAACCGTCGTCGTGCTGCGGCGGGCCGGGAGATTCCGGCCGGGCGGCTGATGGTCAAAACCATCGGCCGGATATCCTGGCCGATCTCCGGCCAGTATTGTTGCTTCATCACTGAACGTCCTTTATCCCTTCCCGCCAGCCGGGTTTTGTATCAAAATCTGTGCATGTCTGAACGTCGGCCACCCGTCGCCAGAAGCCTGATGGTGGGGCTGACGGCTCTGCTTCTGTGTCTGGCGCTGGTCTGGGGACCGGCGCCGGCCTTTACGTTCGACCCGGGTGCGCTGACGGATTACGCGCGCCGTCACTATGGCGCCAAGGCCGAACGGGCGGTGCAGGCCTGGCAGGCGATGCTGGACCAGGCCGCGGGCCGGGACGAGCAGGAAAAACTGCGGCTGGTCAACGGTTTCTGGAACCAGTCGCTGATCGGGGGCGAGGACATCAGCATCTGGAGCAAGACGGATTACTGGGCCACGCCGCTGGAGTCCCTGGCCAAGGGCGCCGGGGATTGCGAGGACTACGTGATCGGCAAGTATTTTTCCCTGTTGCGCGTGGGGGTCTCGCCCGACAAGCTGCGGCTGGTGTATGTCCGCGCGCAGATCGGCGGGCAGAGCATCGCCCACATGGTGCTGGGCTATTACCCGACGCCGCAGGCGGAGCCCCTGGTGCTGGACAGCCTGATCGACCGGATCCAGCCGGCGCACCTGCGCCCGGACCTCACGCCGGTGTTCAGTTTCAATGCGCAGGGCATCTACGTGCCCGGCGGCGGGCGGCGCTCGGTCGACCAGATCGGGCGCTGGCGCGAATTGCTGGGCAAGATGCGCACCGAAGGCTTTCAACCCTGATTCAGTAGAGAAGGAATGTCATGTCCTTGTTAAGACAATTGCTGTTGAGCGTGACGCTGGCGATCCTCGTGATCCTGGTCGGGGCAACCATATTCAGCATCGGCTCGGCACGCCAGTATCTGGATGCGCAGTTGCAGGCGCAGAGCGATTCCACGGCCACGTCGCTTGCGCTGACGCTGTCGCAGCCCTCGAATCAGGATCCGACGGTGCGCGAGCTGCTGATTTCGGTGCTGTTCGACAGCGGGCAGTTCCGGGTCGTGGAGTTCCTGGATCCCACCGGCCGCATCCTGATCCGGCGCGAGATCGGCGACGGCCAGGAAGAACGCGTGCGGGCGCCGGGCTGGTTCAGCCACATGCTGCCGCTGGAGCGCCACGAGGCCCAGCGCCAGGTGACCAATGGCTGGTCGCAGCTGGGTGTGGTGCGCCTGGAGGCGAACGACGCCTATGCGCGCGACGCCCTGTGGACCAGCACGGAGCGCATCGTCACCCTGACGGTGGGCGCCGGCCTGCTGTGGGGCCTGTTCGTGGTGCTGCTGATGCGCTGGCTGCGCCGCGCCCTGCATGACGACGTGATGGCGCGCATGCAGGCGGTGGCGCAGGCCGGCGACGGAGAGATCCTGCCGCCGGTGCGGCACCCCGCCATGCTCGAACTGCGCGAGATCACCCAGGCGATCGCCAGCACGCACGCCCAGGTGCGGGCGACCGTGGCCGAGCGCCAGGCGCGCATCGAATCCCTGGTGCTGGAGCTGAACCAGGACCCGGTCACCGGGCTGGCGAACCGCAAATATTTCATCAACGAGCTGCGCCGCGTGCTGGAACAGCCGGCCGGCGCCGATGCGCAGGGCGGGCACGTGATGCTGTTTCGCCAGTGCGACCTGAGCACCATCAACCAGACGCTCAGCCGTCCCATCGTGGACCAGTGGCTGCGCAACGTGGGGCAGCTGGTGCTGGGGCTGCTGCGCGAGCGCCAGGGCGACGATGCCTGGCTGGCCCGCTTGAATGGTTCCGATTTCGCCTTCGTGCTGCCCTTGATGCCGGGGCCGGTCGCGGTCCGGGTCGCGCAGGCCGTGGGCGAGATCCTGCAGGCCCAGCGGATTTCGCTGGGACAGGCGGGGCTGTGCCGTTGGCGGATGGTGCTGACCGACTACGAGCCGGGCGAGGACCTGTCCTTTGTGCTGGCCCGCCTGGACGATGCCCTGATGCGGGCCGAAAGCTCGGGCAGTTCGGATGTGGAATACATGCCGGACCAGGACCCGCAGGGCGTGTCGGGCCGCCGCCTGGGCGGCGAGCAGGCCTGGCGGACCTTGCTGCGCAATGCCCTGGACGAGGGCTGGTTCGCCCTGGCGACGCAGCGGGTGGAAAGCTCGGGGGCCGGGGACGGCCGCACGCTGGGGCTGCTGACCCTGCAGGAGCCGGGCGCCGCGGAGGCGCTGACGGGCTATCTGTTCATGCCGCCGGCGGTGCGTCTGGGATTGTCGGGCGCCTGCGATGCGCAGGCGGTCAGCCTGGGCCTGGACTGGCTGCGCACGTATCCGGGAGATCTGGCGCTGCGCGTGTCGCTGGCGTCGCTGCTGCAGGAGGATTTCTGCGGCGAGATCGCCGCCCGGCTGGCGCGGATGCCGGACCAGGGCGCCCGGCTGGTGATCGAGCTCGACGCCTATGGGCTGGTGGCGTATCGCGCCGAGGTCCTGCGCTTTGCCAGCATGCTGCGGGACCACGGCGTGCGCCTGGGGCTGCGCCGCTTTGCCGAACAGGCCGAGGCGCTGCTGCACCTGCACGAGCTGCGGCCGGATTATGTCCAGGTGTCGGGTCATCTCCTGGCGGCCCAGGCGGACAGCCCGGGCGCGCGGCGCCTGCTGGATGCGGTCCAGGAAACGGCCCGCGAGATCGGCACGGCGGTCGAGACGGGCGCGGCCCAGGCCTGAGGCGGCGGGGCCGCCCGGTCCGGCGCCGCCGGCGGGGCTGCATCACCGGCGGGGCGCGGCCCCGGCCGGTGATTTATACTAATAAATTGCCATTGCGCGCCCGCGCCTTGCGGGCATGCCGCGCATGCCGTCTCCTTAGTTAAATGGATATAACTTTCCCCTCCTAAGGGAAGATTGCAGGTTCGATTCCTGCAGGAGACGCCAGTTCCTGGGTGCCGGCGAACAACCTGTCGGACTTCAGCCGCGTGCCAGCGCTTGAGATGGAGAACTGGCTGAGCGGCTGCCGGTAGATCAGTGTTCGTCTTCCAGCGCCACCTGCACCGGCCTGCCCCCCAGCGCCCCGGTTAGCACGCCGGACGCCACGCTGATCAGGTAGCCGCGCCGCCCGCCGTTCAGGTAGACGGTGTCGTAGTCCAGCAATGTCTTTTCCACCCAGACCGGCATGCGCTTGCGGGTGGCGAACGGCGATGTGCCGCCCACCTGGTAACCGGAGTTGCGCTGCGCCGTGTCGGGCGTGCAGGGCGCGATTTTCTTGGCCCCGGTCTGCCGCGCCAGATTTTTGGTGGAAACCTCGCAATCGCCGTGCATCAGCACCACCAGCGGGTGGCCGTGCTCGTCTTCCATGATCAGGGTCTTGGCGACCTGATGCAGCGGTACGCCCAATTGGCGTGCGGCTTCGCGTGCACCGCCGTGGTCGACGTAGTCGTAGGGGTGTTCGCCAAAGGCGATCTTCTGCTGCCGCAGCCAATGCGTGGCGGGCGTCTCGGACGTGTGCTTGGTCTTGGTCATGTCATGCGGTGTGATGGGGAGTATTCAATGTCTGGGGATGCACGAGTACCCGCACGTTCCTGGCCGCGTCGGCGTAGGCTTTGTGGTGGATATCCCATAGCTCGACGGCGTGCTGGATATTGAGCCAGAACTCAGGTGTGTTGCCCAGCGCGGCTGCCAGCTTGATTGCCATGGGGGCGGTCAATGTCCCTTTGTCGTGCACCAGGCGGCTGAGGCTGTTGCGGTGTACGCCCATGGCATCAGCCAATGTGCTCAGCTCGATCCCCAGCGGGTCCAGGAATTCTGTGGTCAGCATTTTGCCGACCGTGATGGGGCGGCGTTGAGTATCACGCATCGTGAGGTCCTGTTTTAGTCTGTTCAGCCGCCATATGTGTGAGGGTCCAGATAAGCATTCGCGGCGATGCCGTCGGCCCATTGGAAAATCAGCCGATATTGCCTGTTGACCCGGATGCTGCACCAACCGGATAAGCGGCCCGAAAGATGCTCGAAGCGATTCCCGGGCGGAGCCCTGAGGTCGGACTCCTGGGTGGCGGCGTCGAGGATCTGTAGTTTTCTGAACAAAGCGTCTTCGATGACACCTGGGATCTTCCGGTGGCTGCGGTTGCCTTCGTAAAAGGCCTCCAGCCAGGCATCCTTGAATTGAATTGCCATGAATCTCCCATGCATTCTATGCACAATAACATTGTGCGTCAACGTGTTGAACTGATGTGCCTCTGGTTCAGCAGCTTAGAGATATGACGGGGATGGGCCAATGGGTTATGGACAAAACTGCCCTGGCGGAGATCACGCCCGCGGATGATGCTGGGCGTGCAGGGTCTTCAGGCGTTCGCGGGCGACGTGGGTGTAGATCTGCGTGGTGGAGATGTCGGCATGGCCCAGCAGCATCTGCACCACGCGCAGGTCGGCGCCGTGGTTCAGCAGGTGGGTGGCAAAGGCGTGGCGCAGCACGTGCGGGGACAGCGGCACGCGGATGTCGGCCTGCTGGGCGTATTTGCGGATCAGCAGCCAGAACGCCTGGCGCGTCATGGCCGCGCCCCGGGTGGTGGCGAACAGGGCGTCGCAGGCGCGCGCGCCCAGGATGGCGGGCCGGCTTTCGCGCAGGTAGCGTTCGATCCAGTGCAGGGCCTCGTCGCCCAGTGGCACCAGGCGGTCCTTGGCGCCTTTGCCCATGACCACGCGCACCACGCCGTCGTTCAGGCTGGTGTCCTGGACGTTCAGGTGCACCAGCTCGCTGACGCGCAGGCCGGTGGCGTACAGGGTCTCCAGCATGGCGCGGTCGCGCAGGCCCAGGGTGGTGTCGACGTCGGGGGAATCCAGCAGGGCATCGACCTGGCTTTCGGACAGGGTCTTGGGAAAGCGGGCGGGCTGGCGGGCGCTGTGCAGGCCCAGGCAGGGATCTTCCTGGCACAGATTGCGGCGCAGCGCCCACAGGTAAAAGCGGCGCAGGGCGGCGAGGCGGCGGTTGGCCGTGCTGGCCTTGGTCTGCCGGTGCTGCGCGGCCAGCCAGGACTGGATGTCCTCGCGGGTGGCGGATTCCGGCGGCCGCCGCCGTTCCCCTTGCAGCCAGTGGGCAAAGGCGGTCAGGTCCTGGCGATATGCGGCCAGGGTGTTGTCCGCCAGGCCGTCTTCCAGCCACAGGGCATCCAGGAACGCATCGATGGTGGGGAAGGGCGAGGGCATGCCGGCGATTTTACCCCGCCCTCATCGAGGACTGATGGCGCGCACCATGTGACCTGCATCAGGGCCGGGGCACAATTCTGCATAATTACGGATAGCGGAATATACCTATATATATTACGATCGGTATTCCGGTATTTCGATGTTCCGGTATTCCGGTATCCCGATGTTCCGGTATTCCGGTATCCCGATGTTCCGGGATTGCCGCCCCACCCAATGTCTCAGGAGACTTTCATGCCGTTTCGCCGCGCCCTCGTTCGCCGCGCCCTCGTGGCTTGCGTCCTGTCGTGCGCCGTGGCCCCCGCCATGGCGGGCGAGGTGCTGGTGTCCGCCGCCGCCAGCCTGACCAATGCCTTCAAGGACCTGGCCGCCCAGTACCAGGCCGCCCATCCCGACACCCGGGTGCTGACGACCTTCGGCGCCTCGGACGTGGTGCTGCGCCAGATCGTCGAGGGCGCGCCGGCCGACGTGTTCGCCTCGGCGGACCAGAAGGCCATGGACAAGGCGGCCGCCGCCCAGGCCATCGACCCCGCCACCCGCGTGGATTTCGTGCGCAACGAGGTGGTGCTGGTGGTGCCGGCCGACAATCCGCGCGGCATCCAGTCGCTGCGGGACCTGGCGAAGCCCGACGTGCGGCGGCTCGCCCTGGGCAATCCGGATTCGGTGCCGGTGGGGCGCTACACCAAGGCCGCCCTGGAAAAGGCCGGCGCCTGGGACACGGTCCATGCCCGCGAGATCCTGGGGCAGAACGTGCGCCAGGTGCTCAGCTACGTCGAGCGCGGCGAGGTGGACGCCGGCTTTGTCTTTGCAACGGACGCTGCCATCATGAAGGACAAGGTCAAGGTCGTGCAGGCCGTCGAGACGCCCGTGCCGGTGGTCTACCCGATCGCGCTGGTGCGGCGCGACGGCCGGGCCCCCGAGGCGGCGGGCTTCCTGAAGTACGTCGTCTCGCCGGAAGGCCAGGCGGTGCTGGCGCGCTATGGTTTCGCCAAGCCATGATGGCAGGTGGTTTCCTATATGTCTGATCTCTGGGTTCCCCTGCTGCTGTCCCTGAAGGTGGCTGGCTGGGCGACCGCGCTCGCGGCCGTCGGCGGCATCGCGGTGGCGTATGGCCTGTCGCGCTGGCCCTCGCGCTGGTGCGACGTGGTCGACGCCTTCCTGACCCTGCCCATGGTGCTGCCGCCCACGGTGACGGGCTATTACCTGCTGGTGGCGTTCGGCCGGCGCGGCTGGCTGGGCGCCTGGCTGCAGTCGCACGGCATCGAGCTGATCTTCACCTGGCAGGGCGCGGTCGTGGCGGCCGCCGTGGTCGCCTTTCCCATGGTGCTGAAGGCCGCGCGCGCCGCCTTCCTGGACGTCGACCACCGGCTGGAGCAGGCGGCGGCGGTGCTGGGCGTGTCGCCGTCGGCCGTGTTCTTCCGCGTCAGCCTGCCCCTGGCCGCGCGCGGCATCCTGGCGGGGGTGCTGCTGGCGTTCGCCCGCGCGCTGGGGGAATTCGGCGCGACCCTGATGGTGGCGGGCAACATCCCCGGCAAGACCCAGACGCTGTCGATCGCCATCTACGAGGCCGTCCAGGCGGGCCACGACGATGCCGCCAATCTCCTGGTGCTGGTGACCTCGGCCACCTGCGTGGCGGTATTGTGCCTGGCGGCCTGGCTGATGCCGGGCGGGCGGGCACGGCGCGGGACGCGGGGGGCGGCATGAGCCTGTCCGTGGACATCCGCCGCCGGATCGGCGGGCCGGACGGTTTCCTGCTGCAGCCGGCCTGGACGACCGACGCCCGCCGGGTGGCGCTCTTCGGTCCGTCGGGGTCCGGCAAGACGCTGACCATGCAGGCGATCGCCGGCCTGCTGCGCCCCGACTCGGGGCGCATCGAGATCGACGGCCGGGTGCTGTTCGATCGCGCGGCGGGCATCGACGTGCCGCCGCGCCGGCGCCGGCTGGCCTACCTGTTCCAGGACTATGCCCTGTTTCCCCACCTGACCGTGCGCCAGAACATCGGTTTTGGTCTGCAGCGCGGCTGGTTCAACTGGCATGGCGGATGGTGGCCGGCGGCGCGGCCGGATGCGGCGGATTCCGCGCCGGGCCCGGGCCGCGCATGGCGGCTGGGGCGCCGCGAGCTGCCGGCTCCGGCGCAGCGCTGGGTGCGCGCCTTTCACCTGGACCGGCTGCTGGACCGCTATCCGGCGCAGCTGTCGGGCGGCCAGCGGCAACGCGTGGCGCTGGCGCGGGCGCTGTCCACGGACCCCGGCCTGCTGCTGCTGGACGAACCCCTGTCGGCGCTGGATGCGGACCTGCGCGCGCGGATGCGGGTGGAGCTGGCCGGATTGCAGCGCGATATCGACATCCCCACGGTGCTGATCACGCACGATCCGGCGGACGTGCGGGCACTGGCCGACGAGGTGTTCCATATCGCCCATGGGCGGATCGGCCAGCGGGAACTGGCGGCGGGATCCGCGCGGTTCGGACCCGGTCCCGTCACGGGGGATTGAAGGCGCCGGACCCGCTCAGTCCAGGGTGCCGATCAGCACGTCGCCCGCGCGAAAACAGGCCCGCGCCATGGCGCCGATCTCCAGCGCGCCGGGCCCGGTCCCCGGCGCCCCGGCCCCGGTCTTCGGCGCCGTCCGGCGCGCGGCGCGGCCGGCCCTGGGCGCGGCCGCGGCCGCCGGCATCAGGCCGGTGATCCGGATGGACGGGGTGACGTCCAGGCTGACTTCCCGCCACGTCGGGTCGGCCACAACGTGGCTGATGCGGCCCGTCCAGCACGTGGCCGGGGCCGGGCCGTCCGGCGCGCCGCGGTCCGCGGCCGCGTCGGGCCCGCCGGGCAGGATGCGCACGGCCTGCGCCTTGACGAAGGCCAGCGCGCGGCGGCCCGGCGCCAGGGCCAGGCGCTCGGTGCTGGCGTGCGTCAGGGTCGCCCCCAGGGTGATGTTCTCGTCCAGCCGCAGCCGGACGTGATCGTTGACGCCGTCGGCCTCGATGCCGCTGATGACGCCCTCGAAGCGGTTGCGCGCCGAGGTCTGCAGCGCCATGCTGTGCAGCAGGTCCAGGTGCCGGGCGCCGTCGGGCCCCAGTTGCGACAGGGTCTGCATGAAGCGCTGGTGCTCGGCCCGCGCCGCCTGGTACCAGGCAACCAGCTGGCGGGCGCGCTCGGTCAGCAGGGCGCCGCCGCCGCGCTTGCCGCCGGTGACACGTTCGACCAGCAGGCCGCCGGACAGGTTGTTCATCATGTCCACCGCGTCCCAGGCGGCCTTGTAGCTCAGGCCGACCTTGCGGGCGGCGGCGCTGATCGAACCCTCTGTGCCGATGGCCGCCAGCAGCGCCATGCGGCGCTCGGAGCCCCAGCTCTGGTCGCCGCTGCGCAGGCTCAGCGTGGTGCTCAGTTCGAGGGGGAAGGGCGGTGTGTCGGACATGGGCGCAGTGTACCCGCACGCGCTGCAATAGAATACGCAGACCGTTGCCGATCCTGACGAAACCTGACGAATCCGCCCATGTCCGAGAACTACCCCCTGCGCCGCAGCCATCCCGACGAATTGATCGTCGGCCTGGTCTCCGTTTCCGATCGCGCCTCTTCGGGCGTCTACCAGGACCAGGGCATCCCGGCGCTGCAGGACTGGCTGGGCCGTGCCTTGACGAGACCGCCGCGGATCGTTTCGCGCCTGATTCCCGACGAGCGCGCCGGCATTGCCGCCGTCCTGCGCGAGCTGGTGGACCAGGCCCGCTGCGACCTGGTGCTGACCACAGGCGGCACCGGGCCGGCCCGCCGCGACGTGACGCCGGAAGCCACCCTGGACGTGGCGACCCGCGAGATGCCGGGGTTCGCCGAGCAGATGCGCCAGGTCAGCCTGAAATTCGTGCCCACGGCGATCCTGTCGCGCCAGGTCGCGGTCATCCGCGAGCTGCCGGACCATGCGGCCCTGATCATCAACCTGCCGGGCCAGCCCAAGGCGATCCGCGAGACCCTGGAGGGCCTGCGCGACGAGGCTGGAGCCGTCCTGGTGCCGGGGGTGTTCGCCGCCGTGCCGTATTGCCTGGATCTGATCGGCGGGCCCTACGTGGAGACCGACGATGCCGTGGTCCGGGCCTTCCGGCCCAAGTCGGCGCGGCGCGGCGCGGCCGGCTGAATCCGCCGCCCCGCCGGCCCGCGCGGGAGGCCTGTCCGCGTCCGGTCTGCTACCAGCAGTAATTCCCATTCCGCCTTAAAATCGGGGCAATCCGATTTTTTCCACTATTTCTCTCTGGAGGTCCTGCCATGGCCCTGGTTTCCATGCGTCAACTCCTGGATCACGCAGCCGAGCACGGCTACGGGATCCCCGCCTTCAACGTCAACAACCTGGAACAGGTCCAGGCCATCATGGAGGCCGCCGCCCAGACCGACAGCCCGGTCATCATGCAGGCCTCGGCGGGCGCCCGCAAATACGCCGGCGAGGGTTTCCTGAAATACCTGATCCAGGCGGCCGTCGAATCGTATCCGCACATCCCGGTCGTGATGCACCAGGACCACGGCCAGTCGCCCGACGTCTGCCGCGGCGCCATCGACCTGGGCTTTTCCAGCGTGATGATGGACGGCTCGCTGATGTCCGACGGCAAGACCATCTCCTCCTATGAATACAATCTGGACGTCACCCGCCAGGTCGTGCAGATGGCGCATAAACAGGGCATCACCGTCGAGGGCGAGCTCGGCTGCCTGGGCTCCCTGGAAACGATGAAGGGCGACAAGGAAGACGGCCACGGCGCCGAGGGCACCATGACCCGCGAACAGCTGCTGACCGATCCCGAGCAGGCCGCCGATTTCGTCCAGCAGACCCAGCTCGACGCCCTGGCCATCGCGGTCGGCACCAGCCACGGTGCCTATAAATTCACCCGCAAGCCCACCGGCGACATCCTGTCGGTGCAGCGGATCAAGGAAATCCACGCCCGCCTGCCCAACACCCACCTGGTGATGCACGGCAGCTCCAGCGTGCCCCAGGAACTGCTGGCCGAGATCCGCCAGTTCGGCGGCGACATGAAGGAAACCTACGGCGTGCCGGTCGAGGAACTGCAAGAGGCCATCAAGTTCGGCGTGCGCAAGGTCAACATCGACACCGACATCCGCCTGGCCATGACCGGCGCGATCCGCCGCTTCCTGGCGGAAAACCCGGGCAAGTTCGATCCGCGCGAATACCTGAAGCCCGCCCGCGAGGCGGCCAAGAAAGTCTGCCTGGCCCGCTACGAGCAATTCGGCACGGCCGGCCACGCTTCGCAGATCAAGGCCATCCCGCTGCCCGACATGGCCGCGCGCTATGCCGCCGGCGAACTCAAGCAACTGGTGAAGTAGCCCCGATGAAGGCCTTGCTCCAATCCACCATCACGTCGCTGCCCCTGCTGGGGCGCGGCAAGGTCCGCGACATGTACGCCGTGGGCGAAGACAAACTGCTCATCGTCGCCACCGACCGGATTTCCGCCTTCGACGTGATTCTGGACGATCCCATCCCCGGCAAGGGCAAGGTCCTGACGGCCCTGACAGAATTCTGGCTGGGGCGCCTGAGCCACCTGATCCCCACGCACGCCACGGGGATCGCCCCCGAGGACGTGGTGGCGCCCGAAGAACGCGAGCAGGTCGCGGGGCGGGCCATGGTGGTCAAGCGGCTCGAACCGATCCTGGTCGAGGCCGTGGCGCGCGGCTACCTGATCGGCTCCGGCTGGAAGGACTACCAGGCCAGCGGCTCGGTGTGCGGGGTGGCCCTGCCGGCCGGCCTGCGCCTGGCCCAGCAGCTGCCCGAGCCGATCTTCACGCCCGCGGCCAAGGCCGAGTTCGGGCATCACGACGAGAACGTGGATTTCGCCTACGTCGTCGCCCAGGTGGGCGCCGAGCTGGCGGCCGAGATCCGCCGCATGACGCTGGCGCTGTATGCCGAGGCGGCCGATTACGCCAGCCGCCAGGGCATCCTGATCGCCGACACCAAGTTCGAGTTCGGCCTGGACGCGCGCGGCACGCTGCACCTGATGGACGAGGTGCTGACGCCGGATTCCTCGCGTTTCTGGCCGGCGGACGGCTATGCCGTGGGCATCAGCCCGCCGTCGTTCGACAAGCAGTTCGTGCGCGACTGGCTGGAAACCCAGCCCTGGGACAAGACCCCGCCGGCGCCGCGCCTGCCGGCCGACGTGCTGGAACGCACGGCGGCCAAATACCGGGAAGCCCAGGACCGCCTGACCCGGGGGGCCGCATGAGCCAGCCGGGATCCGCGGCGGGCCAGCCGGCCGCCCCGGCCGATGCCGGCGCACCGGTCGTCGGCCTGATCATGGGCTCGTCCAGCGACTGGGACGTGATGCGCCACGCGGCGGCCGTCTTCGATGAATTCGGCATTCCCCACGAGACCCGGGTGGTGTCCGCCCACCGCATGCCCCTGGACATGGTGGACTACGGCGCGCAAGCGGTGGCGCGCGGCTTGCGGGCCATCGTGGCGGGGGCGGGGGGCGCGGCCCACCTGCCGGGCATGATGGCGGCGCTGACGCCGGTGCCGGTGTTCGGCGTGCCGGTGCCCTCGCGCTACCTGCGCGGCGAGGATTCGCTGCTGTCCATCGTGCAGATGCCCCGCGGCGTGCCGGTGGGCACCTTCGCCATCGGCGAATCGGGGGCGGCCAACGCCGCCTTGCACGTGGTGGCGAACCTGGCGATGACCGATGCCGGGCTGCTGCGGCGGCTGCAGGCCTACCGCGAGCGCCAGACGCGGGCGGCGCGCGCCATGGTGGTGCCGCCGGAGGCCCCGTGATGGCGGGCGCCGCGCCAACGGCCAGCCCGCCGGCGGCACCGGGCGCCTGGCTCGGGGTCCTGGGCGGCGGCCAGCTGGGCCGCATGTTCTGCCAGTCGGCCCAGGCCCTGGGCTATCGCGTCGCGGTCCTGGATCCCGCGCCTTCGTCTCCGGCCGGCATGGTCGCGGACCGCCATCTGCAGGCCGCCTACGACGATGCCGCTGCGCTCGACGAGCTGGGTGCGCTGTGCGTGGCGGTCACCACCGAATTCGAGAACGTGCCCGCCGACAGCCTGCGCCGCCTGGCCGCCGCGTGCCGCACCACCCCCTCGGGCGATGCGGTGGCGATCGCCCAGGACCGCCTGGCGGAAAAATCCTATCTGCAGGCCTCTGGCGTCCCGGTCGCCGCGCATGCCGCCGTGCGCGAGGCCGCCGACCTGGATGCCTGCCCCGACGCGCTCTTTCCCGGCATCCTCAAGACCGCCCGCATGGGCTATGACGGCAAGGGCCAGGCGCACGTCGCCTCGCGCGACGAGGCGCGCCTGGCTTTCGCCTCGCTGCGCGGCGTGGCCTGCGTGCTCGAATCCCTGCAGCCGCTGGACTACGAGATTTCCGTGGTGGTGGCGCGCGCCCTGGATGGCCGCACCGTCACCTATCCGCCGTCGCGCAACAGCCATCGCGACGGTATCCTCGCCTTGTCGGTCGTCGACGGCACGGTCCCGGCCGAGGTGGCCGACCAGGCCCGGCGCCACGCGCTGCGGGTGGCGGACCACCTGGACTACCACGGCGTGCTGTGCGTGGAGTTCTTCGTGCTGCGCGACGGCCAGGTGATCGCCAACGAGATGGCGCCGCGCCCCCACAACAGCGGCCACTATACCCAGGACGGCTGCCTGGTCAGCCAGTTCGAGCAGCAGGCCCGCATCATGGCCGGCTTGCCGCTGGGGATCACCGAGACCGTGTGCCCGGCCGCCATGCTGAACCTGCTGGGCGACCTGTGGTTCGACGCCGACGGCATCCGGCGCGAGCCGGACTGGGCCGGCGTGCTGGACGTGCCCGGCACGCGCCTGCACCTGTACGCGAAATCCGAGGCCCGCGCGGGCCGCAAGATGGGCCACGTCAACGTGCTGGGCGCCACGGCCGCCGAATTGCGCGCCCGGATCGCCCGCGTGGCCACCGTGCTGGGGCTGCCCGATGCCTGAGTCCACCCAGGCCAGGATCCTGGAGGCCGCCCGCCGGCTGGACCAGGGGCGCCTCGTGGCCTTTCCGACCGAGACCGTCTACGGCCTGGGCGCCGACGCGGAAAATCCTCAGGCCGTGGCCCGGATCTACGCCGCCAAGAAGCGCCCGGCCAATCATCCCGTGATCGTGCACCTGGCCCCGGATACGGATCCGGGCTACTGGGCGGCCCGCGTGCCGCCGCAGGCGCGCCAGCTGATGGCGGTCTTCTGGCCGGGGCCGCTGACCCTGATCCTGCCGCGCGCCGACCGCATTCCCGACGCCGTCAGCGGCGGACAGGACAGCATCGGCCTGCGCTGCCCGTCCCATCCGGTCGCCCAGACCCTGCTGCACGTGTTCGCCGCCCTCAAGCCGCACGGCTGCGGGGGCGTGGCGGCGCCCTCGGCCAACCAGTTCGGCCAGGTCTCGCCGACCCGCGCGGACCACGTCCGCCAGGAATTCCCGGACCTGGACGACCAGGCGCTGCTGATTCTGGAAGGCGGCGAATCCCAGGTGGGCATCGAGTCCACCATCCTGGACTTGTCCCGCCTGGACCAGGGAGTCGGCCCCACGCTGCTGCGGCCCGGCCGCATCGACATCCTGCAGCTGGCCGAGGTGCTGGGCGAACTGCCGGCCCTGCCAGATGCGGCGGCGCCGCGGGTCTCGGGGTCGCTGAAGG
Source organism: Castellaniella sp. (assembly GCA_035707805.1). Classification (GTDB taxonomy): domain Bacteria; phylum Pseudomonadota; class Gammaproteobacteria; order Burkholderiales; family Burkholderiaceae_B; genus Castellaniella. The sequence continues at coordinate 18,262 of DASSTS010000017.1, forward strand.
CCCACTACGCCCCGCATACGCCCGTCGCCCTGGCCGATGCGGCGGATCTCGCGCGCCTGGCGCGGGATGGCGCCGCGCCGTCCACACGTCTGGCCGTGGTGGTGCTGGATGCGCCGCCCCCCGGTGCCGCGCCGCAAGGCGTGGACTGGGTGGCCGTGCGCGCCGATCCGGCGAATTACGCGCGCCGCCTGTATGCCTTGCTGCGCGAACTGGATGCGGCCGGCTACGACCGCATCCTGCTGCAGCGCCCGCCCGACGAGCCGGCCTGGCAGGGCGTCAATGACCGCATCAGCCGCGCGGCGGCCGCCTTCGGCTGAGGGCCGGATGGGTCGTCGGGGCGGGTTCAGCTTGCCTGGTGGCGGCGCAGCCAGTCGAGGATGATGCCGTTCAGCGCCTGAGGCCGCTCGCGATGAGGGCTATGGCCGCAATCCGCAATGACCTGGCGTTCGGCCCAAGGCACCGCCCGGACGTCTCTGGCATCGCGTCGGCAAGCGGTTAAACTGGCAGATTGTCCTGCTCATCCTGGATTGTCCCGGAAAACAGTTATGAAATTCAAGGAATTTGAACCCGGCATGGTGATTCGCCATGGGCCGGTGACCGTCGACGAGGCCGAGATGGTAGCTTTCGCCCGCGCCTACGACCCGCAGTGGTTCCATGTGGATGCGCAGCGGGCCCGCGACGGCCGCTGGGGCGGCCTGATCGCCAGCGGCTGGATGACCTGCGGCCTGGCGATGCGCCTGGCCGTGGAAGGCGTGCTGCGGGACTCCGAATCCTTCGGCTCGCCCGGCCTGGAGCGCTTGCGCTGGATTTTGCCGGTGCGCCCGGGCGACCAGCTGTACCTCGAGGCGACGGTCGATTCCACGCGCGTCTCCTCGTCGCGCGACGATCTGGGGATCATGCGCTGGACGTGGCGGCTCTACAACCAGGACGACGCCCAGGTCCTCGAGGTCGAGGTCACCAGCCTGTTCGAGCTCGAACTGCCCGCGGGGCGGTGACCGGCCCAGCCTCGGGCTAGCGGAACACCACCGTGCGCCGCCCGTTCAGCAGGATGCGGTGCTCCACGTGCCAGCGCACGGCGCGCGACAGCACCACGGATTCGATGTCGCTGCCGATGCGGGTCAGGTCCTGCGGCCCCATCGCGTGGTCCACGCGCTCGATGTCCTGCTCGATGATGGGGCCTTCGTCCAGGTCCTCGGTCACGTAGTGGGCCGTGGCGCCGATGATCTTCACGCCGCGGGCATGGGCCTGGTAATAGGGCCGGGCGCCCTTGAAGCTCGGCAGGAAGCTGTGGTGGATGTTGATGGCCCGGCCCGCCAGGGCGCGGCACAGGCCGCTCGACAGGATCTGCATGTAGCGGGCCAGCACCACCAGGTCGACGCGCTCGCGATCGACCAGTTCCAGAATCTGGCGTTCCTGGCCGGCCCGCGTGTCGGGGCTCACCGGCAGGTGATGAAACGGCAGGCCGTGGGCCTGGGCCAGCGAGCGGAAATCGGGATGGTTGGACACGACCCCGGCGATCTCGGCCGGCATCTGTCCGCTCTGCACCCGGAACAGCAGGTCGTTCAGGCAGTGGCCCTGGCGGCTCACCAGCACCAGCAGCCGGGCCTTGCGGCGCGTGTCGTGGAACTGGAACTGCATGTCGAAACGCTCGGCGACGCTGGCGAAATCGGCCTCCAGGGTCTCGACCGGGGCGGCTTCGGGCAGGGAAAAATGCACGCGCAGGAAGAACCGCTCGGTGTCCGTGTCGCCGAACTGCTGGGCGTGGATGATGTTGCCGTGGCGGGTCAGCAGCCAGCTGCTGACCGTGTGGACGATGCCCATGCGGTCGGGGCACGAAAGCGTCAGGATGTAGTCTTGCATGGAAAACGGATGTGAGAGGGCGCCGGGCGGGGTGGGGGATTCAATTGCGGGACAGGGGTTCGCTGGCCTGCGTCAGCTCGAAATCCCCGGCATGATAGATCAGCGGGGACAGCAGTTGCCGGTGGCAGTGTTCCACCTGGCCGACGAAGATGGTGTGGTCGCCGGCGAGATGGTGCTGGGTGTTGTGGCACTCGAACCAGGCCGCGCAGCGGCTGTCGCCCAGCATCAGCGTGCCGTTGGGCGCGCGGTCCAGGGACAGGCCCGCGAAACGCCCGGCCTGGGGCCCCTTGGCAAAGCGCCGGGCCAGGTCGATCTGGCTGGCCGACAGCACGTGGATCACATAGCGGTCCAGGGCCAGGAAGGCCGACAGGGATGCGGCGGTGTGGGTCAGCGACCACAGCACCATGGGGGGCTCCAGCGACACCGAGCTGAACGAGCTGATCGTCAGGCCCAGAGGCAGGCCCGTGTCCGGGTGTTCCGCCGTGATGATGGTCACGCCGGTCGGGAACCGGCCCAGTGCGGACCGGAAATACAGGGACGGAAAATCGGCGGGACTGGGAGAAGCCGTCATGTCGCTCATCATGGGGCCAGGCGGTCCAGCGTCCAGCCGCCCGCGCCGTCCGGCGTGTAGACCAGGCGGTCGTGCAGGCGCGAGGGCCGGCCCTGCCAGAATTCGATGCGCTCGGCCTGCAGCCGGTAGCCGCCCCAGTGCGGGGGGCGCGGCGGGTGTTCGCCCAGTTCGCGGGCAAGATCCCGCGCCCGCGCCGCCAGCGCCTCGTGGTCGATGGGCTGGCTCTGGGGCGAGGCCCAGGCGCCAATGCGCGAGCCCAGCGGCCGGCTGGCGTAGTAGGCGTCGGACTCGGCGGGCGGCACCTGGGTGACGCCGCCTTCGATGCGCACCTGGCGTTCCAGCTCGGGCCAGAAGAACAGCAGGCTGGCATGCGGGTTGGTGGCCAGATCCAGCCCTTTGCGCGACTGGTAATTGGTGTAGAACACGAAACCCTGGGCATCGAAGCCCTTCAGCAGCACGATGCGCGCCGAGGGGTGGCCCGCGGCGTCGGCCGTCGCCAGCGTCATGGCCGTGGGCTCGCGGACCTCGCTGTGCAGGGCCTGCTGGAACCACTGGTCGAACTGGCTGTAGGGATCGGCCGCGACAGCGGATTCCAGCAACTCGAATTTCTGGTAGGTCTGGCGGATATCGGCGATGGACATGGTGCCTGTTCAGGAAAGTGAGGTTTCGGGAGACTGCAGCGCGCGGACCACGGCCTTGAGCCGCTCGTCCGGGATCCCGGCGGCGGCCAGGGCCTCGGCCGTCTGCAGCACGTAGTCCGTGCAGGCGCCGTAGCGGCCGTGGCCCTGGCGCACGGCGGCGAGGATCTGTCCGATCGACAGGTCCGGCGCATAGCCGGCATCCTCGCGGTTCATCGTGAAGACCAGGCCCGGGACGGCGCCCGCCGCCGTATGGCAGCGCAGCCAGCGCGGGATGTAGGCGGCGCTGGCCATTTCGCGCAGCCACAGGGTGCGCATGATGTCGGGCACGTGCGGCGCCGCGATGCGAAAGACCCGGCCGGTGCAGGATCCCCCCAGGTCCAGGCCGAAGACCAGCCCGGGCAGTTCCGGCGTGCCGCGGTTGATCCGCGACCACAGGCACAGCGCGCGGTGGTAGCCATGGATGCGGGCCTGGCGGGCCTCGGCGAAATCGAATTCGGGCCGCCAGATCAGCGAGCCGTAGCCGAACACCCAGAGGTCGCTGCGCCCGTCCCAGTGGCGCAGGGCCTGGCCGATGGAGGCCTCGTGCCACGCGGCGTCCCTCCGCCGGAACGCCTCGGGCGGCGGGGGCTGGCGATGGGCGCGGACGGCGGGGGTGTTCACGGAGTGAAATGGCGGTCGGGACAGAATGACACCTATTGTAGAGGACTTGTGCGATCCCCGACCCTGTGGCCGTGCCGGCTGGCGGAGGAATCCGCCCGGCGCCGTCCCGGGGACGCTGGGGCGGGCCCCCGCGTGGCAAAATGCTGTTTTCCGTGCCTGTCTTTCCGCTTTGCCGCCCATGTCTGATACAGACTCCTTCCCGTCCCTTCCCGGCGATCTCCCGGCCGGCGCGCCGGACCCCGGCGCGCGGGGCGCCGGCGGCCTGGCGGACTCGATCCCCGGCGTGCGCGACGCCGACCCGGCCCGCCGTTTCGGCGGCCTGGACCGTCTGTACGGCGACGGCGCCTGGCAGGCGCTGTCGAGGCTGCACGTGGTGGTGGCCGGCATCGGCGGGGTCGGCACATGGTGCGTGGAGGCCCTCGCGCGTTCCGGCGTCGGGTCGCTGACCCTGGTGGACATGGACCACATCGCCGAATCCAACATCAACCGCCAGGCGCACGCGCTGGGCAGCACGCTGGGCATGTCCAAGACCGCCGCCATGGCCGCGCGCGTGCGCGACATCAATCCGGACTGCCGGGTCGTGGAAATCGACGATTTCGTCGAGGCGGGCAACATCGGCGACATCCTGTCGGGCGGCCCCCACGGGGTGCTGGTGGACTGCACCGACCAGGTCGCGGCCAAGATCGCCATGATCCTGCAGGCCCGGGCGCGGGGCTGGCCCCTGCTGAGCTGCGGCGGGGCCGGCGGCAAGACCGATCCGCTGGCGCTGCGGGCGGGGGATCTGTCGGCGGCGACGCACGACGCCCTGCTGGGCCGCATCCGCCAGGAACTGCGCCAGCGGCACGGCTATCCCAAGGGCGGCGCGGCCGGCGGCAAGCCCCGCCGGCGCGTGCCGCGCATGGGGGTGGCGTGCCTGTGGCTGGACCAGCCCGTCATCCTGCCCTCGGCCTGGACGCAGGCGGCGCCGGACCCGGTCGCGCTGGTGTCCGCGGCGGCCGGCACGGTGCCGGGGCCGTCGGGCAGCGAGGCCCCGGCCATGCCGGCGGCGCCCCAGGGCCTGTCCTGCGCGGGTTATGGATCCATCGTGACCGTGACGGCGGCCATGGGGCTGGCGGCCGCCGATTGGGCCGTGCGCCAGGGCCTGGCCCGCAAATAGATCGCCGGACTCCGGCGCGCCGCGCGCCGCGTCAGTCCCGTGTCAGGATTGCGTTGTACGGTCGGTGCTGGTGTAGCATGTCGGCACCCTAACGATTCAAGATGCATCCGCGCTTCGGGCGTCTTCGCGGCCCCGGGCCGCAGGACAGCCAGGAGACAAAGACCATGCAGAAAATCCGCGAGTTCCATCGCCAGTCGGTGCAGGACCGGGAAGCCTTCTGGGCGCGCGAAGCCCAACGCATCTATTGGGAAACCCCCTTCACCCAGGTGCTGGATGACTCCCGTCCGCCCTTCGCGCGCTGGTTCGTCGGCGGGCGCACCAATCTGTGCTACAACGCGGTGGACCGCTGGCTGGACACCCAGGCCGACCAGCCCGCCCTGATCTGGGTCTCCACCGAGGTCGACCAGGAGATCGTCTACACCCGGGCGGAACTGTCCCACGAGGTCAATGCGGCCGCCGCCATCCTGCAAAGCCTCGGCGTCGTCGAGGGCGACCGGGTGCTGATCTACCTGCCCATGATTCCGCAGGCGGCGTTCTTCATGCTGGCCTGCGCCCGCATCGGCGCCATCCATTCCGTGGTGTTCGGCGGCTTTGCCTCGCACAACCTGGCGCAGCGCATCGACGATGCCGAACCCAAGGTCATCGTCTCCACCGACGCCGGCTCCCGCGGCGGACGCCCCATCGCCTACAAGCCGCTGCTGGACCAGGCGATCGTGCAGGCGTCCCATGCGCCCGAACACGTGGTCCTGGTCAACCGGGGCCTGGTGCCCATGCAACTGACCGAGGGGCGGGACCTGGACTATGCCACCCTGCGGGCGCGCCACCTGGACGCGCAGGTGCCGGTGGTCTGGCTCGAGTCGAATTCGCCCAGCTACATCCTCTATACCTCCGGCACCACCGGCAATCCCAAGGGCGTGCAGCGCGACGTCGGCGGCTATGCCGTGGCGCTGTCGGCGTCCATGGAATACGTCTTCGGCGGCAAGCCGGGCGACGTGTATTTCTCCAGCAGCGACGTGGGCTGGGTGGTGGGGCATTCCTACGTGGTTTACGGGCCGCTGATCAACGGCCAGGCCACGGTCATGTACGAGGGCACGCCGGTGCGGCCCGATGCCGCGATCCTCTGGCGCATCGTCGAGACGCACCAGGTCAACGCCCTGTTCTCCGCGCCCACCGCCATCCGCGTGCTGAAGAAACACGATCCCGAGCTGCTCAAGCGCCATGATCTCTCCAGCCTCGAGCGCATCTATCTGGCCGGCGAGCCGCTGGACGAGCTGACCGGCCAGTGGCTCTCCGAGGCGCTGGGCAAGCCGGTCATCGACAATTACTGGCAGACCGAGACCGGCTGGCCCATCCTGGCCGCCCAGCCGGGCATCGAGGAGGTCCCCCTGCGCTTCGGAAGCCCCACGGTGCCGGTCTTCGGCTTCGACGTGCGGGTGGTCAACGAATCCACCGGCCAGGACTGCGGGCCGAACGAGAAGGGCGTGGTCGCCATCGAGCCGCCGCTGCCGCCCGGCGCCATGAGCACCATCTGGGGCAACGACGAACGCTTCGTGCAGACCTATTTCAAGTCCTTCCCGGGGCGGCTCACGTACTCGACCTCGGACTGGGGCCTGGTGGACGAGGACGGCTACTGGTACATCCTGGGTCGTACCGACGACGTCATCAACGTCGCCGGCCACCGCCTGGGCACGCGCGAGATCGAGGAATCCGTCAACACCCATCCGGCCGTGGCCGAATCGGCGGTGGTGGGCGTGGCCGATCCCCTCAAGGGCCAGGAGGCCATGGCCTTCGCCGTGCTGCGCAATCCCGCCGTGCTGGACGAGGCCGGCAGCCGCGACCGGCTGGAGGCCGAGATCAAGCGCGTCATCGAGCAGCGCAACGGCGCCGTGGCGCGGCCCGCCCGCATCCTGTTCGTCAACAGCCTGCCCAAGACCCGGTCCGGCAAGGTGCTGCGCCGGGCCATCGTGGCGCTGTGCGAGGGGCGGGATCCCGGTGACCTGACCACGATCGAGGACCCGGGCGCCCTCGACCAGATCCGCTCGGTCCTGTGACGCAGCCGCCGCGCCCGGACGGGGAGGTCCGCGCCCCGCGCGACGACGAGACCGCGGGCGCCTCGCCGGCCCCCGCGTCCGCGCTGCGCCCGGGGGTGGGGCGGCGCGAGGTCTGGTCCTGGGCCATGTACGATTTCGCCAACTCCGGCTACACCACGGTCGTCCTGACGACGGTCTTCAATGCCTATTTCGTAGGCGTGGTGGCCGCCGGGCATGCCTGGGGCACGCTGGCGCTGACGGCGGCGCTGTCCTTGTCGTACGGGATCGTGATGATATCCATGCCGGGGCTGGGTGCGCGCGCCGACGCCCGCGCCGGGCACCGCCGCCTGCTGTTTTCCAGCACGGCGGGCTGCGTGCTTGCGACGGCGGTGCTGGCCAGCGTGGGGCCGGGCGACGTCGCCTGGGGCCTGTTCTGGCTGGCGCTCTCGAACGTCTGCTATTGCGTGGGCGAATCCACCGTGGCGTCGTTCCTGCCAGGGCTGGCGCGTCCGGAATCCATGGGCCGGGTGTCGGGCTGGGGCTGGAGCTTCGGCTATTGCGGCGGCATGCTGGCCCTGGGGCTGGCGCTGTGGGTGGCCGGCTCGGCGGGGGCGCGCGGCCTGGCGGCCCAGGACTATGTCCCCTGGATCATGACGCTGACGGCCGCGCTTTTCGCGCTGGCGGCGCTGCCGGCTTTCCTGTGGCTGCGCGAGCCCGCCCCGGCGCGGGCCACAGAGCCCCCGGCGATGCTGGCGCAACTGCGCCGCGCCTGGGCGGAGACCCGGCGCGACTACCCCGATTTTCGCCGGTTGCTGATGTGCATCGCCTGCTACCAGGCCGGGATCACCGTGGTGATCACGCTGTCGGCCGTCTACGCCACCGAGGTCATGGGATTCGGCATGCGCCAGACCATGCTGCTGGTGTTCCTGGTGAACATCACGGCCGCGGCCGGCGCCTTCGGCTTCGGCTACCTGCAGGACCGCATCGGGCACAAGCGGGCGCTGGCGATCACCCTGGCCGGCTGGCTGGTGATGGTGCTGCTGGCGGTCTCGGCGCGATCCCTGCCGGTGTTCTGGTCCGCGGCGGCGCTGGCCGGGCTGTGCATGGGCACCAGCCAGAGCGCCGGGCGCGCCATGGTGGGCGTGCTGGCGCCCGCCCACCGGCCGGCGGAATTCTTCGCGCTGTGGACCTTCGCCGTGCAGCTGGCGGCGGTGGTGGGGCCGCTGACCTACGGCCTGCTGGTCTGGGCCACCCAGGGCAATCACCGCATCGCCCTGCTGGCCACGGGCCTGTTCTTCCTAGGCGGCCTGTGGCTGCTGGGGCGGCTGGACTTCGCGCGCGGCCAGCGCGACCGCGACGCGCGGCCCGGCCCCGCGGCCGCCTGAAAGCGGCCCGCGACGGCCCGCGGCGGCGGTCCCAGCCTGCGTTGCAATTGTCAGGGTCAAGTAAGACTGGTGCAGTACGGTTGCAGGCAACACAATTCAAACATGATGTATACACATCAATCAAAAGGAGCGAGCGAAATGCCTACGGAGATTGAATCCATCCTGGTGGAAAACCGAGTGTTTCCGCCGCCGGCCGAGCTGGTCAAGCAGGCCAATGTGTCCGGAATGGAAGGGTACAAGGCCCTGTGCGACGAGGCCGCCCGGGACCCCGATGCCTTCTGGGCGCGCCTGGCCAACGAAAACCTGGTGTGGGACAAGCCTTTCACCCAGGTCCTGGACGAATCCAGCAAGCCCTTCTACAAGTTCTACCCCGACGGCCAGTTGAACGTGTCGGCCAACTGCCTGGACAAACACCTGGGCACGCCCGCCGAGAACCGCGCCGCGCTGATTTTCGAGGCCGACGACGGCAAGGTCACCAAGGTCACCTATAAAGAGCTGCACGCCCGCGTCTCGCAGTTCGCCAACGCCATCAAGTCGCTGGGCTTCAAGACCGGCGAGCGCGCCATCATCTACCTGCCCATGTCGATCGAGGCGGTCGTGGCCATGCAGGCCTGCGCGCGCCTGGGGATCATCCATTCGGTGGTGTTCGGCGGCTTTTCGGCCAAGAGCATCCACGAACGCACCGTGGACGTGGGCGCCACGCTGGTCATCACGGCCGACGCGCAGATCCGCGGCGGCAAGACCATCGCCCTGAAGAACGCGGTCGACGAGGCCCTGGCCATGGGCGGCTGCGAGGCGGTGCGCAAGGTCATCACCTACAAGCGCGCCGGCTCCGACGTGCAGTGGGACGCCGCCCGCGACGTCTGGTGGCACGATGCGATCCAGGGCCAGTCCACCGACTGCCCGCCTGTGCCCGTCGATGCCGACCATCCGCTCTTCATCCTGTACACGTCCGGTTCCACCGGCAAGCCCAAGGGCGTGCAGCATTCCAGCGCCGGCTTCCTGCTGTGGTCGCTGATGACCATGAAGTGGACCTTCGACTCCAAGCCGACCGACGTCTTCTGGTGCACGGCCGACGTGGGCTGGGTCACCGGCCACTCCTACGTCACCTACGGTCCGCTGGCCGCGGGCGTCACGCAGGTGGTGTTCGAGGGCGTGCCCACCTATCCGGACGCCGGCCGTTTCTGGAAGATGATCCAGGAACACAAGGTCACGGTGTTCTACACGGCGCCGACCGCCATCCGTTCGCTGACCAAGGCGTCCGAGGCCGACGCCAAGGTCCACCCGAAATCCTACGACCTGAGCAGCCTGCGCATCATCGGCTCGGTGGGCGAGCCCATCAACCCCGAGGCCTGGGTCTGGTACTACAACAACGTCGGCGGCCAGCGCTGCCCGGTGATCGACACGTGGTGGCAGACCGAGACCGGCGCCCACATGATCACGCCGCTGCCGGGCGTGACGCCCCTCAAGCCCGGCTCCTGCACGCTGCCGCTGCCGGGCATCGATGCCGCCATCGTCGACGAGACGGGCGAGGAGGTCGAGCGCGGCAAGGGCGGGTTCCTGGTGATCCGCCGCCCGTGGCCGTCGATGATCCGCACGATCTGGGGCGATCCGGAACGTTTCAAGAAGACCTACTTCCCGGAAGAGCTCAAGGGCTACTACCTGGCCGGCGACGGCGCGCAGCGCGACAAGGACGGCTATTTCTGGATCATGGGCCGCATCGACGACGTGCTGAACGTCTCGGGCCACCGCCTGGGGACGATGGAGGTCGAATCCGCCCTGGTGGCGCACGAGCTGGTGGCCGAGGCCGCGGTGGTCGGCCGCCCGGACGATACGACTGGCGAGGCGGTGGTGGCCTTCGTGGTGCTCAACGGCCCGCTGCCGCAGGGCAAGGATGCCGACGCGATGGCCAAGCAGTTGCGCGACTGGGTGGCCAAGGAGATCGGCCCGATCGCCAAGCCGCGCGAGATCCGCTTCGGCGAGAATCTGCCCAAGACGCGTTCGGGCAAGATCATGCGCCGGCTGCTGCGGGTGGTCGCCAAGGGCGAGCCCATCACGCAGGACGTGTCGACGCTGGAAAATCCCGGCATTCTGGACCAGCTGGCCCAGGTGCGGTAAGAGGTGTTGAACGGCGTCCTGTGATCCAGGGCGCCGGACACAGCCAGGGGGCGGGATCATTCCCGCCCCTTTTTTTTATGGGCTGGTTTTTGGGCTCTCGGGCTTTTCCGGGCTGGCGCGGTCGGCGGCTAGCGCAGTCGGCGGCTGGCGGCTGGCGCGGCCGGCGAAGGCGGAAACTGCGGGACGCGCCAGCGGGCGGCCCTTCGGGCTTCCCGGGTCTGCCTCGTCCAGGCCGGCGGCGGACGAACTCGCCGCTGCGCGGCTCAGACACGTCCGCCGAAATCCCCGGCCTTCCCTTCGTCAGCACCCGGCGCCAGCCGACCGCGCGCCCCGCAGCTTCCGCCTTCGCCGGCCGGGGTGTCCGATCGTGTCGATTCTCTCAGTGTGCCAGGCCGGGCAGCATGGCCTTGGCGCCGGCGAATACCATTTCGACGGCGATGGCGGCCAGGATGATGCCCATGATGCGGGCCATGATGACGCGCATTTTCGTGGACAGCAGCTTGCCGATCGAGGCAGCGAAATACAGGACGACGAACAGGGCCGCCAGGACGGCGGCCAGGACGAGGCCGAAGCCGAAGTACTGGCCGGTCTGGCGCGCCTGCGCCCCGTAGATGATCAGGGTGGCGATGGTGCCGGGGCCCACGATCATGGGGAAGGTCAAGGGATAGAAGGCCGGATTGTCGTCGGCGCCCGCGGCGGCTGCCGCCGCGGTGTTCGCGCTTTTTTCCTGCGTGGCGCGCTCGTGGGAGGTGATCGGCTGGCCGTTGAGCATGGACATGGCGATGCCGATCAGCACGAAGCCCCCGGCGACGCGGAAGGAATCCAGGCTGACGCCGAAAAAGCGGATGATGTGGCTGCCCGCCAGCGAGATCACGATGCACATCACGGCCGTGTAGCCCAGGATGGCAATGGCCAGGCTGCGCTGTTCGGCCACTGACTTTTGCGTCGTCAGGGCCAGGAACAGCGGCAGCGTGATGAACGGGTTCATGATCGCGAACAACGCGCCCAGGAACCGGGTGGCGAACGTGACGTCCATCACATCCCGTTGTAGACCGGGCCTTCGCCGCCTTGCGGGGGAACCCAGACGATGTTCTGGGTGGGATCCTTGATGTCGCAGGTCTTGCAGTGGACACAGTTCTGCGCGTTGATCTGCAGCCGGTCCTCGCCCGTCTCGGTCTTGACGAACTCGTACACGCCGGCGGGACAGTAGCGGGCCTCGGGGCCGCCGAATTTCGCCAGGTTGACTTGCACCGGCACGGCGTCGTTCTTGAGCGTGAGGTGCGCGGGCTCGTTCTCGTCATGGTTGGTGTTCGAGATGAACACCGAGCTGAGCCGGTCGAAGGTCAGCTTGCCGTCGGGCTTGGGATAGTCGATGCGGGCGCATTCGGCCGCCGGCTGCAGACAGGCGTGGTCGGGCTTGCTGTGGTGGATCGTCCAGGGGATGTTGCCCTTCAGCAGCCACTGCTCGATGCCGGTCATCAGCGTGCCGAGGGTGCGGCCTTTCTTGAACCATTGCTTGAAGTTGCGCGACTTGTTCAGCTCGGCATGCAGCCAGGACGACTCGAAGGCGGCCGGGTAGGCGACGAGTTCGTCGTGGCTGCGGCCGGCGGCCAGCGCGTCGAACGCGGCCTCGGCGGCCAGGGCGCCGGTCTTGATGGCGGAATGGCTGCCCTTGATGCGCGAGGCGTTCAGCACGCCGGCCTCGCAGCCCACCAGCACGCCGCCGGGGAAGGCCATCTTGGGCAGCGACAACAGGCCGCCGGCGGTCAGCGAGCGTGCGCCGTAGGCGATGCGCTTGCCGCCCTCGAAGGTCGTGCGGATGGCCGGGTGCGTCTTGTAGCGCTGGAATTCCTCGAAGGGCGACAGCCAGGGGTTGGCGTAGTCCAGGCCGACCACCATGCCCACCGCCACGAGCTTGTCGTTCAGGTGGTAGAGGAAGGATCCGCCGTAGGTGTCGGAATCCAGGGGCCAGCCCGACGTGTGCATGACCATGCCGGGGCGGGCCTGCGCGGGATCGACTTCCCAGAGTTCCTTGACGCCGATGGCGTAGCTCTGCGGGTCGCGGCCGGCGTCCAGGCGGAATTTCTCGATCAACTGGCGTCCCAGGTGGCCGCGCGAGCCCTCGGCGAAGATCGTGTAGCGGGCCAGCAGTTCCATGCCCGGCTGGTAGGCGTCGGTGTGGCTGCCGTCGCGGGCCACGCCCATGTCGCCGGTCAGCACGCCGCGCACCGCGCCCGATTCGCTGTACAGGATCTGGGCGGCGGCAAAGCCGGGGAACACGTCCACACCCAGGGATTCGGCCTGTTCGCCCAGCCAGCGCGTGACGTGGCCCAGGCGCACGATGTAGTTGCCGTGGTTCTTGAAACAGTCGGGCAGCAGCCACGCCGGGGTGCTGCGCGCGCCCGTCTCGGACAGGAAGAGAAAGCGGTCTTCGCGGACCTCCAGGTCCAGCGGCGCGCCTTTTTCCTTCCAGTCGGGGATCAGCTCGGTGAGCGCACGCGGATCCATCACGCAGCCCGACAGGATGTGGGCGCCGATCTCGGCGGCTTTCTCCAGCACGCAGACGCTGACGTCCTGGCCGCGCTCGGCGGCGAGCTGCTTGAGGCGGATGGCGGCCGACAGGCCCGCCGGTCCCCCTCCGACGACGACGACGTCGTATTCCATGGATTCACGTTCAGTCATGTGGATGGCTCCCGTTTTCTGATGCTTGTCTCGTTAGCGGGCCATTGTATTGCAGATCGGTATACTGCACTTTTGCCCGCCGGCCCGGCCGGCCGTGAACCCAGGAGCCCCGATGCCCGCGGAAACCGTTGATATTCAAACATCTTCTGGAACGTTTGAAATCCGGATGGAGGTCCGGTGGGGCGACATGGACGCCCTGCGCCACGTCAACAACGTGGCCTACTTCCGCTATTTCGAAGAGGCCAGGGTACGTTTGTTCGCCGCCATGGGGCTGGACGTCTCGCGGGGCCGCTTCGGCGTGCTGGCGCATGCCTCATGTGATTTTCTGAAACCGCTGATGTATCCTGCCGGTGTCGTGGTCGGCATGAGGCGCGTGCGCGTGGGCCGCACCAGCCTCGAACTCGACTGCTGGATTGCCGATGCGGACGATCCCGGCATCGTGCATGCCCGCGGACGCAATGTGCTGGTCTGCACGGACGGCGCCACCGGCCGCCCGGTCCCCTGGACCGAAGACGACCGCCGGATGCTGGATCGCTGCTTTTCAACCTGAACCGTTTTTTCAGTTGGTCTCAAAGGAAATGTCGTATGGATAAAGTCTATGAGAGCGCTGCCGCCGCCTTGCGGGACATCGTTGCCGACAATCAGATGATCGCCGTGGGCGGTTTCGGGCTCTGCGGCATCCCCGAGGCCCTGATCGCGGCGCTGCGGGATTCCGGGGTGCAGGGCCTGACCTGCGTCAGCAACAACGCCGGGGTCGACGATTTCGGCCTGGGCCAGCTGCTCGCCACGCGCCAGATCCGCAAGATGATCGCCTCGTACGTGGGCGAGAACAAGGAGTTCGCCCGCCAGTTCCTGGCCAAGGAACTCGAGCTGGAATTCACGCCGCAGGGCACGCTGGCCGAGAAACTCCGCGCGGGCGGGGCCGGGATCCCGGCCTTTTTCACGCCCACCGGCGTGGGCACCGTGGTGGCCGAGGGCAAGGAGACTCGCGAATTCAACGGCCGCACCTACCTGATGGAAGAATCCCTGACGCCCGACGTGTCGCTGGTCAAGGCCTGGAAGGCCGACCGCAGCGGCAACCTGGTGTTCCGCCGCACGGCCCGCAACTTCAACCCCAACGTGGCGATGGCCGGCCGGATCACCGTGGCCGAGGTCGAGGAGATCGTGCCCACGGGCGCCTTCGACCCGGACGAGATCCATCTGCCGGGCATCTACGTGCACCGGATCGTCCTCAATGCGCATCCGGAAAAGCGCATCGAACAACGCACCATTCGTCAATAAGGGGACATCACATGGCTTGGGATCGTGAACAAATGGCGGCGCGCGCCGCCCAGGAGCTGCAGGACGGCTTCTACGTGAATCTGGGCATCGGCCTGCCCACCAAGGTCGCCAACTACGTGCCCGAGGGCATGGAGGTCTGGCTGCAGTCGGAAAACGGCCTGCTGGGCATCGGCCCCTTCCCCACGGACGACGAGGTCGACGCCGACCTGATCAATGCCGGCAAGCAGACCGTGACGACGCTGCCGGGCTCCTCCATCTTCGCCTCGGCCGATTCTTTCGGCATGATCCGCGGCGGCAAGATCAACCTGGCCATCCTGGGCGCCATGCAGGTGTCCGAAAAGGGCGACCTGGCCAACTGGATGATCCCCGGCAAGATGATCAAGGGCATGGGTGGCGCCATGGACCTCGTGGCGGGCGTGGGCAAGGTCGTGGTCCTGATGGAACACGTCGCCAAGGCCAAGGACGGCACCGAGTCCCTCAAGCTCCTGCCGGAATGCACCCTGCCGCTGACGGGGGTGGGCGTGGTGAACCTGATCATCACCGACCTGGGCGTCATGGAAGTCACCGGCGACGGCCTGCGCCTGCGCGAGCTCGCGCCGGGCGTCACGGTCGAGGAGATCCAGGCCAAGACCACGGCCCGGCTGGACGTCTCGGCGCTGGCCTGAGGACGCCGCCGTGACCTTGTCATCGCTGGCGGCCCCCGCCGACCGCATCGCCGTGCTGCGCGGCCAGCTGGCCCTGTCGGGCCTGCAGGCCTGCCTGGTGCCCACAGCCGATCCGCACCTGTCGGAATACCTGCCCGAGCACTGGGCGGTCCGCGCCTGGCTGTCGGGCTTCGACGGCTCGGCGGGCACGCTGCTGGTCACGGCGGATTTCGCCGGGCTGTGGACCGACAGCCGCTACTGGACGCAGGCCGAATCCCAGCTGCAGGGTTCCGGCATCGAACTGATGCGGGCGGGGGCGCCGGACGTCCCCGATCCCCTGGACTGGGTGCTGGACCACCTGGGGCGGGGCGACCGCGTGGCCGCCGACGGCCGGGTGCTGGACCGCGCGGCGGCCCGGCGCTGGCACGAGGGGCTGGCGGCCGCCGGCATGACCCTCGTGCTGGACCAGGATCCCGCCGGCGCCGTCTGGGACGACCGCCCGGCCTTGCCCGCCGCGCCGGTGTACGAGCACCGGCCGCCGCATGCCTGCCGCTCGCGCGCGGACAATCTGGCCGCGGTGCGGGCCGCCCTGCGGACGCACGGCGCCGACTGGCATCTGCTGTCCTCGCTGGACGACATCGCCTGGCTGCTGAACCTGCGCGGCGCGGACGTGGACTACAACCCCGTCTTTCTCGCGCATGCGCTGCTGGACGCCGAGCGCGTCCGGCTGTATGTCGCCCCGGGCAAGATCGATGACGGGCTGGCCGAGGCCCTGGCCGCCGACGGGGTCGAGCTGCGCGACTACACCGCGCTGGCCGCCGATCTGGCCGGGCTGCCGCTGGACGCGGCGCTGCTGGTCGATCCGGCGCGGGTGACGGCGGGCACGCTCTCGCACGCGCCCCAGGCCCGGCTGATCGAGGCCATCAATCCCTCCCAATTGCTGAAATCGGTCAAGAACGCCGCCGAGACCGCCCATGTCCGCGAGGCCATGGCGCAGGACGGCGCCGCCCTGTGCGAGTTCTTTGCCGGCTTCGAGTCCGCCCTCGCGGCGGGCGAGCGCATCACCGAACTCGACGTCGATATCCGCCTGTCGGCCGCCCGCGCGCGCCGGCCGGGCTTCGTCAGCCTCAGTTTCGCCACCATCGCGGGTTTCAACGCCAACGGCGCCATGCCGCATTACCGCGCCACCGAATCGGCCCATTCGGCGATCCAGGGCGACGGCCTGCTGCTGATCGATTCCGGCGGCCAGTACCTGGGCGGCACGACCGACATCACCCGCGTCGTGCCGATAGGCACGCCCTCGGCCGCGCAACGCGCCGACTACACGGCCGTGCTGCAGGCGCATATTGCGCTCGCGCGGGCGCAGTTTCCCGTCGACACGCCGTCCTCGGTGCTGGATGCCCTGGCCCGCGCGCCGCTGTGGCGCCGGGGCCTGGACTACGGCCACGGCACCGGTCACGGCGTGGGGTACTTCCTGAACGTCCACGAGGGGCCGCAGTCGATTTCGGTGCGGGGCCATGCTCGCGCGCACCAGGGCATGCGGGCCGGCATGCTGACCTCCAACGAGCCGGGCCTGTACCGGGACGGGCAGTGGGGCATCCGCATTGAAAACCTGGTGCTGGCCGTGCCGGCGGCGCAGACGGCCTTCGGCTCGTTCCTGGCCTTCGAGACCGTCACCCTGTGTCCCATCGACACCCGCTGCGTGGTGCGCGAACTGCTGTCCCCCGAGGAACTGGACTGGCTGAACGGCTATCACGAGCAGGTGCGCGAGCGCCTGCTGCCTCTGGTGGACGGGGCGGCCCGCGACTGGCTGCTGGCGCGCACCGAGCCGCTCTGAACCGGGCCGGCCGGCCCGCCCGCCGAAAATCCATGCCGCCGGCCTTGCCGGCCGGCATTTTTTTCGTATAATTACATAGTAATGCTATGTAATTGGACGGTGAAAAGATGCCGAAACAGACGCGGGGCGGGTCCGTCGGGGCCGATTTGCTGGACCGCATCGTGCGGCTCAACCGCTGGGTGACGCACCACACCACCTGGGCGGTGCCGCTGGCGCAGGCCCGCGTGCTGTCGCAGATCCACGAGCTGGGCCCGGCGCGCGTGGGCGACCTGGCCCGCGCCGAACACTGCAGTCAGCCCACCATGACGCTGCTGGTGCAGCGCCTGCTGGAACAGGGCCTGGTCTGCCGCTCGACGGATCCGCAAGACGCCCGCGCCGCCCGCATCTCGCTCACCCCCCGGGGCCGTGACGCCCTGGCCGGTCTGCGCCGGGAACGCGCGCACATCGTCGAATCCCTGGTCGACGGCCTGGACCCCGCGCAGCGCCGCGGCCTGCAGGACGCCCTGCCGGCGCTGAGCGCGCTGCTGGACGCGGCCTACCGCCAATCTCCACCCTCGGACAAGGAACCCCACACATCATGAAATTGCTGCGACAACCAAAGGCCGTGCTGGCCGTGGCGTTCGCCTGCGTCATCGCCTTCATGGGCATCGGCCTGGTCGATCCCATCCTCAAGCCCATCGCCGACTCGCTGGGGGCCACGCCCTCGCAGACCTCGCTGCTCTTTACCAGCTACATGGCCATCATGGGCGTGGCGATGCTGATCACCAGCGCCGTGTCGAGCCGGCTGGGGGTCAAGCGCACGCTGCTGCTGGGGCTGCTGATCATCATCGTCGGGGCCGGCCTGGCCGGGATGTCGGACACGGTCATGGAGATCGTGGGCTATCGCGCCGTCTGGGGGCTGGGCAATGCGCTGTTCGTCGCCACCGCGCTGGCGGCCATCGTCAGCGCCTCGCAGGGCTCGGTGCGCGAAGCCATCATCTTCTACGAGGCCGCCCTGGGCGTGGGCATTGCCGCCGGCCCGCTGATCGGCGGCGTGCTGGGCTCGATTTCCTGGCGCGGGCCGTTCTTCGGCGTGTCGGTGCTCATGGCCATCGCCTTCGTGGTCACGGTGATGCTGCTGCCGTCGGCCGCGGCGGTCGCCCGGCCCAGCTCGCTGCGCGATCCGTTCCGGGCGCTGAAGCATCCCGGCCTGCTGGGCGTGGCCATCACGGCGCTGCTGTACAACTTCGGCTTCTTCACGCTGCTGGCCTATACGCCGTTTCCCCTGGACATGGGCGCCCAGCAAGTCGGGCTGGTGTTCTTCGGCTGGGGCGCCATGCTGGCATTCGCCTCGGTGGTCCTCGCGCCGCGGCTGCAGTCGAGCTTCGGCACCCTGCCGTCCATCGTCATCGCCCTGACCGGCTTTGCCCTGGTGCTGGCGATGATGGCGGTCTGGACCGACCACAAGGCCGTGCTGGTGGTGGGCGTCGTCGTGGCGGGCCTGTTCCTGGGCATCAACAACACCCTGGTCACCGAAACCGTGATGAAGGCCGCGCCCGTCGAGCGCGGCGTGGCTTCGGCGGCCTACAGTTTCGTGCGCTTCAGCGGCGGCGCGGTCGCGCCCTGGCTGGCCGGCTACCTGGGCGAGACGGTCAACGACCACGTGCCCTATTGGCTGGGTACGGTCGCGGTGCTGGCGGGCGTGGGCGTGCTGCTGGCCAGCCGCCGGCATCTGCGCCACGTCGACGAGCCGCACGACCTGCCCGTCGGACCGGCCGGCGGCCGCGCCGCCCCCGCCTCGGGATCCGGCATGGCCCAAGCCTGAGGGCGCGCTACGCCAGGTAGCGCTGGAACCAGGCGATGCTGCGGCGCCAGGCCAGTTCGGCGGCGGCCTCGTCGTAGCGCGGCGTCGAATCGTTGTGAAAGCCGTGGTTCACGCCCGGGTAGATGTGAGCCTCGTAGGTCTTACCGGCGGCCTTCAGGGCCGCCTCGTAGGCGGGCCAGCCGGCATTGACGCGCGTGTCCAGGCCGGCATAGTGCAGCAGCAGCGGCGCCTGGATGCGGGGCACGTCCCCGGGCCGGGGCTGCATGCCGTAGAAGGGCACGGCGGCGGCCAGTTCAGGGTAGGCCACGGCGGCGGCGTTGGCGACCCCGCCGCCGTAGCAAAAGCCGATGATGCCGGTCTTGCCGCTGGAGCCGGCCACGGTCGGCAGGAACTCGACGGCGGCGAAAAAATCGTTCATGAGCTTGACCGGGTCGATCTGCTGCTGCAGCTCGCGGCCCAGGTCGTCGTTGCCGGGATAGCCGCCCTTGGAACTGAGGCCGTCGGGCGCCAGCGCCAGGAATCCTGCCTTGGCCAGGCGCCGGGCGACGTCCTCGATGTAGGGATTCAGGCCGCGGTTCTCGTGCACCACCACGACGCCGGGAACCTTGCCCGGCGCCTTGGCGGGCCGGACCAGATAGGCCCGCACGGTGCCCGTGCCCCGCGGGGACGGATAGTGGATGTATTCGGCGAGGATGTCCGGGTCGGTGAAAGACACCTGTTCGGCCAGCGCGTAGTCGGGCGAGAGCGAGGTCAGGAGCGCGGCGGCGCCCAGCCCGCCGGCGGCAAAGCGTGCCGCGCGGCCCAGGAATTCGCGCTTGCTGATCAGCCCGTGCGCGTAGAAATCATAGAGTTCCAGCAGTTCCGGCGCGAAGTCCTTGGCGGTCAGTCTGGCCATGAGCGTGCTCCCGAGCCTTCCGTAGGCAGTGGCAGCATCCATGGTAAGTGAGCCCGGCCCGCCGGTAAAGTCCCGCCGCGCCGGGGCCCGCGGACGTGCCGGCGGGGCCGCCTGCCGGCCCGGGCGAAGTGGTTATAATCTCAATTTCCCGCTGCGCCCGTCCACACCGGGCACCTCTGAAATGACCAAATACGTATTCGTCACAGGGGGGGTCGTCTCCTCCCTGGGCAAGGGCATTGCTGCGGCCTCCCTGGCCGCAATCCTGGAATCCCGCGGGCTGCGGGTCACCATGCTGAAACTGGATCCCTACATCAACGTGGATCCCGGCACGATGAGCCCCTTCCAGCACGGCGAGGTCTTCGTCACCGAGGACGGCGCCGAAACCGACCTGGACCTGGGCCACTACGAGCGCTTCGTGTCCGCCCGGATGCACAAGGTCAACAATTTCACCACCGGCCAGATCTACGAGTCCGTACTGCGCAAAGAGCGCCGGGGCGACTACCTGGGCAAGACCGTGCAGGTCATTCCCCACATCACCAACGAGATCCAGGATTTCGTCGCCCGGGGCGCCAAGGCGGCCTATGGCGGCCAGGCCGACGTGGCCATCGTCGAGATCGGCGGCACGGTGGGCGACATCGAGTCGCTGCCCTTCCTCGAGGCCGTGCGCCAGATGAGCCTGCGCCTGGGCCGCAACCAGTGCGCCTTCGTGCACCTGACGCTGGTGCCCTATATCGCCTCGGCGGGCGAGCTCAAGACCAAGCCCACCCAGCACTCCGTGCAAAAGCTGCGCGAGATCGGCATCTATCCCAATGCGCTGCTGTGCCGCGCCGACCGTCCGGTGCCCGACGACGAGCGCGCCAAGATCTCCCTGTTTTCCAACGTGCCCCTGGATGCGGTGATCTCCGTCTGGGACGCCGACTCCATCTACAAGATCCCGGCCATGCTGCACCAGCAGGGCCTGGACAGCCTGGTGTGCGACGCCCTGGCCATCACGCCGCCGCCGGCCGACCTGACGGTCTGGGACCGCCTGGTGCATGACCTGGAAAACCCGCGTGATTCCATCACCATCGGCATGGTGGGCAAGTACGTCGACCTGACCGAATCCTACAAGTCCCTGTCCGAAGCGCTGGTTCACGCGGGCATTCACACGCATTCGCGGGTGCACATCGAATACCTGGACTCCGAGGAAATCGAGTCCCAGGGCACGGCCTGCCTGGCGGGCCTGGACGCGATCCTGGTGCCGGGGGGCTTCGGCAAGCGCGGCACCGAGGGCAAGATCAAGGCCATCCAGTATGCGCGCGAGCACGGCATCCCCTACCTGGGCATCTGCCTGGGCATGCAGCTTGCCGTGGTCGAGTTCGCCCGCCACGTGGCGGGGCTGGGCGGGGCCAACAGCACGGAATTCGATCCCTCGGCCGCGCACCCCGTGGTGGCGCTGATCACCGAATGGCAGGACCGCGAGGGCCGGATCGAAAAGCGCGACGCCTCGTCCGACCTGGGCGGCACCATGCGCAAGGGCGCCCAGCGCTGCCCGGTCAAGCCCGGCACGCGCGCCTTCGAGATCTACGGGGCCGAGGTCAACGAGCGCCACCGCCACCGCTACGAGGTGAACAACGTCTACGTGAACCGCCTCGAAGAGGCCGGTCTGGTCATCAGCGCCCGCACGCCCACGGAAAACCTGCCGGAGATCATGGAGATCCCCGGCCATCCCTGGTTCATGGGGGTGCAGTTCCACCCGGAATTCACGTCCACGCCGCGCGACGGCCATCCGCTGTTCACCAGCTACATCCAGGCCGCGCTGAATTACCAGCGCAGCCAGACGAAACAGGTCTGACCTCAGGGGGGGAAGCCATGCAACTCTGTCATTTCCAGGCGGGCCTGGACCAGCCGCTGTTCCTGATCGCCGGTCCCTGCGTGATCGAATCGCGCGAGCTGGCCTTCGAGACCGCCGGCGTCCTGCAGGAAATGACGCGGGCGCTGGGCATTCCCTTCATCTACAAGAGTTCCTTCGACAAGGCCAACCGCAGTTCGGGCGCCTCGTTCCGGGGGCCGGGCATGGACGAGGGGCTGAAGATCCTCGAAGACGTGCGCCAGCAGCTCGGCGTGCCCGTCCTGACCGACGTGCACGAGACCGGCCAGGCCCGCGAGGTCGCCTCGGTGGTGGACGTGCTGCAGACGCCGGCCTTCCTGTGCCGCCAGACCGATTTCATCCAGGCCTGCGCCGCGACCCTGAAGCCCGTGAATATCAAAAAGGGCCAGTTCCTCGCCCCCGAGGACATGAAGCAGGTGGTGGCCAAGGCCCGCGCGGCGGCCGTCGAGGCGGGCGGCGACGGCCGCAACATCCTGGTCTGCGAGCGCGGGGCGTCCTTCGGCTACCACAATCTGGTGTCGGACATGCGCTCGCTGGCCATCATGCGCGACACGCACTGCCCGGTGGTGTTCGACGCCACCCATTCGGTGCAGCTGCCCGGCGGGCAGGGCACCAGCTCGGGCGGCCAGCGCGAATTCGTGCCGGTGCTGGCGCGCGCGGCCGTGGCGGTGGGGGTGGCCGGGGTCTTCATGGAGACCCATCCGGATCCCGAAAAGGCCCTGTCCGACGGCCCCAACGCCGTGCCGCTGGGCAAGATGCGGGCGCTGCTGGAAACCCTGGCCGCGCTGGACCGCTGCGTCAAGCAGGGCGGGGCGCTGGAATTGTCGCTATAGCGACGCCGCGGCCAGGCGCCGCAGCGGATCCTGCCGGTAGTAGCCCGCCAGCAGGCCGTACCAGTCGGGCCAGGCCTGGGCCAGGGGCTCCGGGTCGACGAAAAAGCCTTCCGAACTGACCGCGAAGAACTCGGCCGGGTCCGTCGCGGCATAGGGATCGAGCGGCAGTTCCCCGTACCAGGGCGCGGCGTCGTCGGATTCCGGGTCGATGTGCGCCGGGATGGCGTCCTCGACCTCGTCCAGCCAGGCATTGAAATCCTCGTAAGTCCGCGCTAGGACCTCCTGCCAGCGCGCCGGATCCAGCTCGGGATGGGCGCGCAGCCCCGGCATGCCGTCGGCGCCGCCCGAACGCTGGTCGAGCTTGTGCGCGAATTCGTGGATGACGACGTTGGCGCCCTCGCCGCGATGGACGTCGTCCCAGGACAGGATCACGGGACCGCCTTCCCAGGATTCGCCGGAGGTTTCCTGGGTGTACTCGTGCACCACCCCGGCCTCGTCGACCTCGGTGCGCGGCACCAGGAACCCGCCCGGATAGACGACGATCTGCGTCCAGCCGTGGTACAGCGAGGTGTCCAGCCCCAGGATGGGCAGGGCGGCCTGGACGGCGATGGCGCGGCGCATGGACGGGGTGACGGTCAGCCCGTCGGCGCCGTGGAAGGATTTGCTGGCGAGGATCCAGGCGGCGCGCTGACGCAGCGCCTCGCTGTCCGTGCCGTCCAGCCCGCCCAGGAAATCGTGCGCCGCCAGCAGGTCCGCCCAGACTCCGGGCGTGAGCGCCTGCGCTTCGCGCAGGACGGCGGATTGCCGGGCGCCCCCGGTCCTCAGCCAGTTCAGCATGGGGAAAAGACTCATGAAGTACTATTGGGGTTTCATCCGATGCCCCGACCCCGCGGCCAGGAAGAAGATCTCCCCGCTACAATAGCGGCGTTTTCCTTGAACCACCATACAGGCAGGACTGTCAGACCATGAGCGCAATTGTAGACATCATCGGACGTGAGATTCTGGACTCGCGCGGCAACCCCACCGTGGAATGCGACGTGTTGCTGGAATCCGGCGCCATGGGCCGTGCCGCCGTGCCCTCGGGGGCCTCCACCGGCTCGCGCGAGGCGATTGAGCTGCGTGATGGCGACAAGTCCCGCTACCTGGGCAAGGGCGTGCTGCGCGCCGTCGAGCACGTCAACACCGAGATCTCCGAGGCGCTGCTGGGCCTGGACGCCCAGGAACAGACCTTCATCGACCGCACGCTGATCGACCTGGACGGCACCGACGACAAGAGCCGCCTGGGCGCCAACGCCATCCTGGCGGCCAGCATGGCCGTGGCCAAGGCCGCCGCCGAGGACGCCGGCCTGCCGCTGTACCGCTATTTCGGCGGCAGCGGCCCGCTGCAGATGCCGGTCCCGATGATGAACGTCATCAACGGCGGCGCGCATGCCAACAACACCCTGGACCTGCAGGAATTCATGATCCTGCCGGTGGGCGCGGCCAGCTTCCGCGAGGCCCTGCGCATGGGCGCGGAGGTCTTCCACGCCCTCAAGAAAATCATCGGCGGCCAGGGCATGTCCACCGCCGTGGGCGACGAGGGCGGCTTCGCCCCCAACGTCGCCAACCACGAGGCCGCCATCGAGCTCATCCTCAAGGCCATCGGCGAGGCCGGCTACGAGGCCGGTTCCCAGATCCTGCTGGGCCTGGACTGCGCCAGCTCGGAATTCTACCGGGACGGCAAGTACCACCTGGCCGGCGAGGGCGGTATCGCCCTGGGCTCGCAGGACTTCGCCAATCTGCTGGCTTCCTGGTGCGACAAATACCCCATCGTCACTATCGAGGACGGCATGGCCGAGGACGACTGGGAGGGCTGGCGCATCCTGACCGAGCAGCTCGGCCGCAAGGTGCAGCTGGTGGGCGACGACCTGTTCGTCACCAACACCGGCATCCTGAAAAAGGGCATCGAGCAGGGTATCGCCAACTCGATCCTCATCAAGATCAATCAGATCGGCACCCTGACGGAGACCTTCGCCGCCATCGAGATGGCCAAGCGCGCCGGCTACACCGCCGTGATCTCGCACCGCTCCGGCGAGACCGAGGATTCGACCATCGCCGACATCGCCGTGGCCACCAACGCCATGCAGATCAAGACCGGTTCGCTGTCGCGTTCGGACCGCATGGCCAAGTACAACCAGTTGCTGCGCATCGAGGAAGAGCTGGCCGAAGTCGCCGCCTACCCCGGCGCCTCGGCCTTCTACAACCTGCGCTGACGCTTTCATGCGCCTGCTCAGCTTGGTCCTGCTGGCCCTGACGCTGGCCACCCAGTACCCGCTGTGGTGGGGCAAGGGCGGCTGGTTGCGGGTCCGGGACCTGCAGGCGCAGGTGCAGGCCGAAAGCGACAACAACCAGGCCCTGACGGCCCGCAACAACGCCCTGCAGGCGGAAGTCCAGGATCTGAAGACCGGGATCTCCGCCGTCGAGGAACGCGCCCGGGGCGAGCTGAACATGATCCGCGAAGGCGAATACTTCGTGCAGATCCTGCCCCGCACATCCGGCGCGCAATAGGGCGCCGGCGCGTGCCGGGCCGGCCTCGGCCCGGGGGTCGCGGCGAGGGCCTTGCCCGAGGGTCCGGAACGCGATTCCCGCAGGACTTTGAGCCGGGTGTGAAAGCAGGCTTCAACGCGGTCATGGCGCACAGGCCGCGTCCGGGGCGCTGTCCGGGCCGGCGCCGGTTTCTGCCTCCGTCTCCGGTCCGGTGCCCGGTCCGCTCCCCAGGTCAGTCCCCGCGCCGGGCAGACCGTCGGGGCCTGCCGCCCCGGGCGCCGTTCCTGACCCTGTTTCCGCTCCGGTGCCGGTGCCGGCCCCCGGCGCCGCGCCGGGTATCGAGTCTCCCGTCCCTCCATCTCCCGCCGGCGTGTCCGGCCCGCCCGCGTCCCCATGCACCACCCGGCCGTCGGCCAGGTCCGGCCATTGGGCCGGATGGGATTGCATGGGCATGCGGATGCGTCGCCGGAACGGCAGGTAGCCCTGCCGCATCATCTGCCGGCCGAGCGGATCGCCATGGAGCGGCGCCAGCCCGCGGATGAGGGCTGCGGTCCCCGGCAGCAGCGGCCGTCCGGGCCACCACAGGTCCAGGCCCAGGACGTTGGCCTCGCGGATGTCCAGGCCCGACCGCGGCCCCCGCCCCAGCGGCCAGCCCTGCGCGAGGCGGCGCGCCTGCTGCAGCGGCTGGTAGTCGTTGCGGATGAGCGCCTGTCCGCGCGGGATGCCCGGCAGCCGCAGCCCGGGGTCGGCATGGTCGCGGAACGCCGCCGGCGTGGGGCTCAGGATGCGGATCCGCCAGGGGACGCCCAGCGCGCGCCGGCGTTCCCGCAGGGCGTGGTCCCGGGCGGCCGGCCGCACGTAGGCCATCCGCAGGCCGTGCTCGAACGCCTCGGCGATGGCCTGCGGCCGGGCCTGGCGGGTGATGCCGGCGCGGGCGGCGTCCATCAGGGCCAGGCTGAGCGTCTGGCGCAGGTTCATCCAGTGGGCCAGCTCGGCGCCGCCCAGGCCCAGGCTCAGGACGGGGACCAGGGCGAGCAGGAATCCCGCCATGCCGGCGCCGCGCTGGGGCATCGAGGCGTCGTGGCGGGGTGGCGGGAAATCGGCGCCCCCGAGAGGGCGCCGGCGTGCCTGGTGATGGGAAGCCATGTCCACTCCCGTCCGGTGTATCGGTGCGGGCAGTATGGACCGGACATCGGGGCGGGGCCAGCCGGAAAGCCCCTCTGTGGCAATCGGGGCGCCGGGGTCTTGTGCGCGGGCGCGCTAGTGGATCGAGTCGGATCCCGGCGCCCGCATCTGGTCGCCCGGGTCGAGGAACAGGCCCGCGCAGTCCACCGCGTCGAAATCGTAGGGCTTGCCGCAGAAATTGCAGGCGATGTGCACGTGGCCCTGTTCGGCCAGGATGGACTCGACCTCGGGGCGGCCCAGGCCGCGCAGCATGTCGGCGACGCGCTCGCGGCTGCAGGGGCAGTGCCAGCGCACCGGCTGGTCCGGAAAGACCAGCAGGTCGTCTTCCCAGAAGAGCTTGCGGATCAGGGTCGCGGGCGGGTCGGCCAGCAGTTCTTCCGCCTTCAGCGTGTCGGCCAGGGCCTGGCAGTGCTGCCAGGTCGCCTGCGCGGTCTCGGCGGGGATGGGGGTGCCGTCGGGGGCTGTCTGGCCCGGCATGCGCTGCAGCAGCAGCCCCGCGCAGCGGCCGGCGTCCGCGGACAGCCACAGCCGCGTGTCGAGCTGTTCGGAATGCTTCATATAGTGTTCCAGCGCCGCCGCCACCGTGTCGCCTTCCAGCGGGACGATCCCCTGGTAGGCGGTGGCGCCCTCCTGGCGTCCCGAGGGATCCAGCAGCACGGTGAAGCGGCCCTGGCCGTCGGCGTTCAAGAGCGCCTGCAGCGACACCGTGTCGGGCAGGGCCGCGTCCTCGCGCAGCTGGGCGGTGGCGCGCAGCTCGAGGGCGGCGGTGCATTCGACCATGATGAGCCGCACCGGGCCGTTGCCCTGCAGCTGCAGCACGATGGAGCCCTCGAACTTGATGTTGCCGGCCAGCAGGACGGCGGCTGCGGCGAGCTCGCCCAGCAGCCCGGCGACGCCCGCGGGCAGGTCCTGGTGGACCAGGCCCGTGCGCCAGGCCTCGTCCAGGTGCAGGGCCTGGATGCGGGTGCTGTGGTCAGCCGTCAGGTATTTCTTCAGCAGGTCGCTCATGGTGTATGGATACGCAGATCGTGCAGTTCGGTGCCCAGCAGCCGGTCGTGCAGGAATTGTGCCTGGGGGTCGAACCAGGTCCAGATGAAAATCGAAAAGGGCGCGGCCACGACCAGCAGGTCGACCGACGGCCAGCCGCTGGCCCGCGACAGGGCGCCGATCAGCAGGGCCGTCAGCAGGGGCAGCGGCCACAGCAGGATGTACCGCAGCACCATGCGCGACCCCTGCAGAGGCCGGCCGCCCCGGTCGGTCAGGCGGATGTCCCAGGTCTTCATGGGCAGAGTCTGGCCGCCGCGCCGCCAACAGGCGAGAAAATACACGCCCACCGCCAGGAACAGGAACGCCTGGCGGGCATGGCGCAGCATCAGGCCGCTGCGGCTTTGCGTCAGGGTGTCGAACAGATAGCCGGCGAGAAAGACGACGCCAAAGAGCAGCACGCCCTCGTACATCATGCAGGCAAAGCGGCGCAGGCGCGGGGGGGCCGGCGCAACGGCGGACGAGACGGGAGCGGGGATGTCGGACATGGCAATCGGGCCGGCTGGAAAACGGGACATTATCCCATGCCGGGCCGGCGCTTCGGGCGTCCAAGGAAAAGGCCGCCCAGTGGGGCGGCCTCTCCAGAGAACCCTGCCAGTTCGGCGGGATCAGTGGGCAGTGCGCACCGTGTGATGCATGCCGCCTTGAGGGGCCTTGAAGAAAGCAGCGATCTTCCGGGCCAGTTGCTTCAGGGCGCGATCCAGGGCGTATTCCTGCTGGGCCTCGATGGCTTCGGCCAGCAGTTGGCGCTCCAGGGCGTCGGTCAGGCGGATGTCGGAATTCTGCAGGTTCTTCATAGCAAGCCTCTTGGCGTGGAAAGGAGCGTTTCGCTCTCGGGTTAACCCTATTATAGGGTTTACCCTAGTCAAAAAGCAAGCCCACAATCCGGACGCCGGGGAGACTGTCGTTAAAACCGCAACGGGAGGATCAGCGGTCCCGGTAACCGGCCGACACCAGCTCGAACTGGAACAGGCGGCAGTCCAGCGCCCCGTTGTGCAGGGGATGGCGGCGGCGCGCCTTCAGGCGCAACTGTCCCGGCAGGTCCAGGTCGCTGGTGATCACGCTGAGCTGCCAGCCGCCGTAGCGCTGCTTGAGCTGCGTGGCCCATTCGGGCCACAGCGCGGCCTCGTGGTCGCCCAGCCGTTCGCCATAGGGCGGGTTGGTGACGATCCAGCCGGTCTCGGCGGGCGGCGGCATGCGCCGGGCATCGCAGACCTCGAAGCGGATGGTCTCCGGGCTCAGGTGGGCGCGCTCTGCGTTGGCGCGCGCCGCCTCGATGGCGGCGGCGCTGTGGTCGCTGCCGACCAGGGGCTGGTCCAGGCGCGGGGCGATATGGGCCCGGGCGTCTTCCTTCAGGTCGCGCCACAGCCGGGCGTCGTGCGTGCGCAGGCGCTCGAAGCCGAAGGGCCGCCAGATGCCGGGCGGCACGCCCAGGGCGATCCAGGCCGCCTCGATCAGGATGGTGCCGCTGCCGCAGAAGGGATCCAGCAGGGGGGCGTCAGGCTGCCAGCCCGACAGCGCCAGCAGCCCGGCGGCCAGGTTCTCGCGCAAGGGGGCCTCGCCCTTGTCCAGGCGCCAGCCGCGCTTGAACAGCGATTCGCCCGACACGTCCAGGTAGATGGTGGCGCGGGTGGCGTCCAGGAACAGGTGGACGCGGGCGTCGGGGCGCACGGTGTCGATGCTGGGCCGCGCGCCTTCGCGCTCGCGCAGGCGGTCGCAGATGCCGTCCTTGGCCCGTAGATTGCAGTATTGCAGGCTGCGCATGGGGCTGTGGATGGCGGACGTGTCCACGCGCAGCGTCTGCTCCGGCCCGAACCAGCGTTCCCATTCGGTCTCCTGGGCCAGGGCCAGGATGTCGTCCTCGTTCCGGACCTCGGCCTGCGCGAGCTGCACCAGGATGCGGGTGGCGAGGCGGGAATACAGGTTAGCGCGCAGCACTCCCGTCCAGTCTGCCTGGAAATGGCAGCCGGCGCGGCCGGCGGCGACCGCCTCGTAGCCCAGGGCCTGCAGTTCCAGGCACAGGGCCTCTTCCAGGCCGTGCGGGCAGGGCGCGAAGACGGAGAAAGTCTCGGCGACCCGGGGCGTGCGCGGGCTGCGGGGCAGGCGCTGGATGCGGGGCGTGTCCGGCGCGGCATCGTCGGCCGCGGCGCGGCGCGGCGGCCGACGGTCCGCTGCCTGCGGGTCTGCCGGCCGGCGGTCCTGGTGGCGCGGCGCCGCGGCCGTTTCGCCGGAGGTCCGGCGGTCCGTGGACCGCGGGCGCGCGGGACGGTCGCTCGCCGGACGCCCGTCGTTGGGCCGGAATCCGTCGTCGCCGGTGCGGCCCCTGGTGTCGGACGGGCGGGATCCGGCAGTGCGGGTCCGGCTCCCAGGGTCGGGCGGGCGGGGTCCGGCAGGGCGGGGACGGCTCCCGGCATCGGGCGATCGTGGCCCCGCGTCGCGGGACCGGGCACCGGGCGCCTTGTCGACCGGCCGCCTGCGCTCGGCCGATCCGGCGGGCGCCGCGGCCCCGCGCGCGGAGCGTGCCGGTGTCGCGGGCTCTTCGCCCCGGGCCTGCTGGGCGCGTTCCCGCAGGGCGGCCTGGCGGGCGCGGGCGCCCGAGCGCTTGCGCGGTTCGTCGTCCGCGGAGGGCTTGGGGGCGGCCTTGGATTTCAGGCTGAGTGTCTTGCGGGAGGTGGAATCGTTCATGATGTTCAGAAAGGTTTGACGACCACCAGAATCAGGATCAGCAGCAGCAACAGGACCGGAATCTCGTTGAACCAGCGGAAATAGCGGTGTCCGTGCCGGTTGGCGCCGCGCGCGAAGGCCTGCAGGTGATGCCGGCAGGCCAGGTGGAATACCACCAGCGCGGCCACGCCCAGCAGCTTGGCGTGCAGCCAGCCCTGGCCCTGGCCGATGCCGTAGCCCAGCCACAGCGCCAGCCCCAGGACCAGGGCCAGGACGCCCAGGGGCGTCATGAAACGGTACAGCCGCGTCGCCATGCCCAGCAAGGCCTCGCGGGTGCCCGGGTCCTGGGCCTGCGCCAGGTTGACGTAGATGCGCGGCAGGTAGAACAGGCCGGCGAACCAGGAGACGACGAACAGGATGTGGAAGGTCTTGACCCAGAGCATGGTCAGCCCCGCAATTGGCCTTCGCCGGTCAGCACCCATTTCTGGATCGTCAGGCCTTCCAGGCCGACCGGGCCGCGGGCATGCAGCCGGTTGGTGGAAATGCCGATCTCGGCGCCCAGCCCGTATTCGAAGCCGTCCGCAAAGCAGGTGGGCAGGTTGACGTAGACCGAACTGGAATCGACCTCGCGCTGGAATCGCTGCGCGGCGGCCAGGTCCTCGGTCACGATGGATTCGGTGTGCTCGGAGCTGTAGCGGGCGATGTGGTCCATGGCCTCGTCCAGCGAGTCGACCACGCGCACGGCCAGGATGGGCGCCAGGAATTCGGTGGCCCAGTCTTCCTCGGTGGCGGCCACCGAGCCTGGCATCAGCGCCGCCGCCCGGGGGCAGGCGCGCAGTTCGACCCCCAGCTCCGTGAAACGGGCTGCCGCGCGCGGCAGCCATTCGCGGGCGACGTCGGCGTGCACCAGCAGGGTCTCCATGGCGCCGCAGATGCCGCAGCGGTAGGTCTTGGCATTGACGGCGATCTCCAGCGCGCGGTCGAGGTCCGCGGCCCGGTCCACGTAGACGTGGCAGTTGCCTTCCAGGTGCTTGATCAGCGGCACGCGGGATTCGGCCGACAGGCGGGCGATGAGGCTCTTGCCGCCGCGCGGGATGATGACGTCGATGTAGTCGGTCAGGGTCACCATCTCGCCGACGGCGGCGCGGTCGGTCGTGTCCACCACCTGCACGGCCTCGGCCGGCAGGCCGGCGGTCCGCAGGCCCGCCTGGATGATGGCGCCCAGCGCCTGGTTGGAATGGAAGGCCTCGCTGCCCCCGCGCAGGATGGTGGCGTTGCCGGATTTCAGGCACAGCGCGGCGGCGTCGATGGTGACGTTCGGCCGGGATTCGTAGATGATGCCGATCACTCCCAGGGGCACGCGCATGCGGGCGACCCGCATGCCGTTGGGCCGGATGACGGTCTCGCTGAGCCCGCCGATGGGATCGGGCATGACGGCGATCTGCGCCAGCCCGGCCGCCATGGTGTCCAGGGCCTTGTCGGACAGGCGCAGGCGGTCCATGAGCGGGGCTTCCAGCCCGCGCCGCGCGGCGGCATCCAGGTCACGCGCGTTCTCAGCCTGCAGCCAGGCGCGGCGCTCGCTCAGCTGTTCGGCCATGGCCAGCAGGGCGGCGGACTTGGCCGCGCCGGAGGCCGTGCGCATGCGGCGCGCTGCCTGGCGGGCCTGGCGGCCCAGCGTTTCGAGCGATTGGGGGACGGGGGCGGGTGCGTTCATGGCAGTCCAGTGAAAAATCGGTCAGGCGCGGCGGGCGCCGGCGGCAAGCCGCAGGATCAGCCTCGCCAGCTCGTCCCAGGGGTCCGGCAGGCGGCCGGCCGTCGGCAGGCCCTTGATCAGCCGGTCGATCTCGTGGGCATGCCGCACGGCCGCCGGCCAGGACCGGGCCGGCACGCGCTGCAGGGCCTGGCGGACCAGTCTTTCCCGCGGGCCGAAGATGCGGTGGGCACGGAATGCGGATTCGGGATTCGGTTCGCCCGCCAGGCGGGCCAGCATCCGGATCTCCTCGCCGACGGCCCAGAGGACCAGCGGCAGCGCCTCGCCCTCGGCCCGCAGGCCGTTCAACACCGTCAGCGCCCGGTCGGCCTGTCCGGCCAGCATGGCGTCGCGCAGGTCATAGAGATTGTACCGGGCCACGTTCAGCACGGCTGCCTGGACCTGTTCCAGCGTGAGCGCGCCGGCCGGATGCAGCAAGGCGAGCTTCTGGATCTCCTGGTGCGCGGCCAGCAGATTGCCCTCGACCTTGTCGCTGAGCCAGGCCAGCGTGTCGGCGTCGGCCGACTGGTCCTGGCGCTTCAGGCGCCCCGCGATCCAGGCGGGCAGGGCCGTGCGCGCGATCGTCGGCACGTCGATCCACAGGGTGTGTTTCTTCAGCGCCTGCACCCACTTGGCCTTTTGCGTGGTCCAGTCGAGCGCGGGCAGGCGGATCAGGATCCGGACATCGGGCAGCTGCCCGCCCGCGGCCATGTCGGTCAGGGACTGCAGCGCGTCGGAGCCGGTCTTGCCCGGCTTGCCGGTGGGCAGGCTGATTTCCAGCATGCGCAGGTCGCCGAAGAGCGAGGTGTTGCGCGCCGCCGCCAGGGCGGCGCTCCAGTCGCTGCGGGCGTCCATGACCAGGTGCGTGCGCTCGGTGCAGCCCTGCTGGATGGCGGCGGCCCGGCAGGCGTCCGCGATCTCGGTCACCAGCAGGATCTCGTCGCCCGACAGCACGGCGCAGGGTGGCAGTTCGCGCCCGGACGCGAACTGGGCAATGAGCTGATCGGCGTCGGGAGCGCGGCCGGCCATCGGTCAGTAGGGCCGGCCGGCCGGACCGTTCAGATCGCCGCTCTTGTCGCTGCGCTGGATGCTGTCGTCGGGCAGTTGCACGACCGGCCGGTCCGATGCGTCGCGATAGGCGGCCTGGACCTCGGGCGCGCTCATGCGGCGCAGGATCTGCTCGATCAGGCTGTGGCGCATGTCGGTGAAGGTGCGGGTGATCTCGCTTTCCTTGGCCTGCACGATACGGTCGTTGTAGGGCAGCTCGCGGACGCTGTGCAAGGTGGTGGGGGCCAGCAGGACGTGGCCGGCGCGGTCCAGCAGCTCGAAGGTGAAGTCCAGGTCGAGCTCGTATTCCTCGACGCGGCCCTCGGTGTCGATCGACAGCTGGCGCAGTTGCTGGTTCTCGGAAATCTGGTGCAGGTAGACGTCGGCCTGCGAGCGTTCGCGCGTGAAGCGCGTGTCGGGCGAATTGGCCGTGATGGTGCGTTCCAGGCGAGCGCCGAAAGCCGAGTCCAGGTCGATGTTGGTGTAGATCAGGTGGAAGGGCAGGGGCGTGGCGTTCTTCAGGTGGAAGCCGCAGGCGCCCAGGACCAGCAGGCATGCCAGGCCCAGGGCCAGGCGCAGGCGGCGGGCATGGGCGGACAATGAGGCCATGGCGTTCATCCGACGACGTTGACGAGACGGCCGGGAACGACCACCACGCGCTTGGGCGGCCGGCCTTCCAGGAAGCGTTCGACGGCTTCGTGGGCGCGGGCCAGGGTTTCGATGGCGGCCTTGTCGGCATCCTGGGGGACGCTGAGCTGTCCGCGGACCTTGCCGTTGACCTGCAGCACGAGTTCGACGACCTCGGCGCGCAGCGCGGTCTCGTCCACGGCGGGCCAGGAGGCGTCCAGCAGGTCGCCCTGGGTCCCGGCAAAGCCCAGCTCGCGCCAGAGCCGCCAGGTGATGTGCGGCACCACCGGGTACAGCACGCGCAGCAGGATGGACGCCGCCTCGGCCAGCGCCGGCCCGGATACGCCCGCCTGCGCGGCGGATTCCAGGGTGTTCAGCATCTTCATGGCGGTGGAGACCACCGTGTTGTACTGGATGCGCTGGTAGTCGTAGTCCGCCTGCTTCAGCAGGCCGTGGATGGCGCGGCGCAGGTCGGCGGCGGCCTCGTCCAGGCCCGACCAGTCGGCCGGCGGGGCGAGATGGGCGTGCAGCGCGTCGTGGTGGGCCTGGCAGAAGGCCCACAGGCGGCGCAGGAAGCGGTGGGCGCCCTCGACGCCGGAATCCGACCATTCGAGGGTCTGCTCGGGCGGGCTGGCGAACATGACGAACAGGCGGGCGGTGTCCGCGCCCAGGCCATCGATCAGGGACTGGGGATCGACGCCGTTGTTCTTGGATTTCGACATCGTGCCGATGCCGCCGTAGTCGACCGGCGAGCCGTCGGTTTTCAGGCGCGCGCCGGTGATGGCGCCCTTGTCGTTGGTGAGGTTCTCGACCTGCTCGGGCCAGAAATACTCGATGCCGCCGCGCTCGTTCTTGCGCGAATAGATGTGGTTGAGCACCATCCCCTGGCAGAGCAGCCGGGTGAAGGGCTCGGAGAATTCCAGCATGCCCAGGTCGCGCATGACGCGCGTCCAGAAGCGCGCGTACAGCAGGTGCAGCACGGCGTGCTCGATGCCGCCGATGTACTGGTCCATGGGCATCCAGTAGTCGTTGCGGGCATCCACCATGGCCTGGTCGTTGCCGGGCGAGGTATAGCGCATGAAATACCAGGACGAGTCGACGAAGGTGTCCATGGTGTCGGTTTCGCGCCGCGCGGGCTTGCCGCAGGACGGACAGCGGCACGACAGGAAGCCCTCGTGCTTGGCGAGCGGATTGCCGCTGCCGTCGGGCACCAGGTCCTCGGGCAGCACCACGGGCAGGTCCTTTTCGGGCACCGGCACCGGGCCGCAGTCGGCGCAGTGGATGATGGGGATGGGCGTGCCCCAGTAGCGCTGGCGGGAGATCCCCCAGTCGCGCAGCCGCCAGGTGGTGCGCAGCTCGCCCAGGCCCATGGCCTGGAGATCCGCGGCCACCGCCTGGATCGCCTGGGCCGTGCTCAGGCCGTCGTACTTGCCGGAATGGACCGTGCGGCCGGCCTGCTTGTCGCCGTACCAGTCCTGCCAGGCGGTGTCCGACCAGGTCTGGCCCTCGGCCGCGATCACCTGGCGGATCGGCAGGCCGTACTTGCGGGCGAAGGCGAAGTCGCGTTCGTCATGGGCCGGCACGCCCATGACGGCACCGTCGCCGTAGCTCATGAGCACGTAGTTGCCCACCCAGACCGGCACGGGCTCGCCGGTCAGCGGATGGATCACGGACAGGCCGGTGGGCAGGCCCTCTTTTTCGCGCGTGGCCAGCTCGGCCTCGGTCGTGCCGCCCTGGCGGCAGGCCTCGATGAAGGCGGCCAGGCGCGGATCGTCCTGCGCGGCGCGGGTCGCCAGGGGATGTTCGGGCGCCACGGCGCAGAAAGTCACGCCCATGATGGTGTCGGCGCGGGTCGTGAAGACGTGCAGCAGGCCATCCTGGATCAGCCGGCCCCCGGCATCGCGGATGTCGTGGCGGAAGGCGAAGCGCACGCCCTCGCTGCGGCCGATCCAGTTTTCCTGCATCAGGCGGACGCGCTCGGGCCATCCGGGCAGGCCGTCTTCCAGGGTGTCCAGCAATTCGTCGGCGTAATCGGTGATGCGCAGGTAGTAGCCGGGGATCTCGCGTTTTTCGACGGGCGCGCCCGAACGCCAGCCGCGTCCGTCGATGACCTGTTCGTTGGCCAGCACGGTCTGGTCGACCGGATCCCAGTTGACGACCTGGGTCTTGCGGTAGGCGATGCCTTTTTCCAGCATCTTGAGGAACAGCCACTGGTTCCATTTGTAGTAGGACGGATCGCAGGCGCACATCTCGCGCGACCAGTCGATGGCCAGCCCCATCGCCTGCATCTGCTTTTTCATGTAGGCGATGTTGTCGTAGGTCCACTGGGCCGGGGGCACGCCGGATTTCATGGCGGCGTTTTCGGCGGGCATGCCGAAGGCATCCCAGCCCATGGGCATCAGGACGTTGTATCCGCGCATGCGCAACTGGCGGGTCATCATGTCGTTGATGGTGTAGTTGCGCACATGGCCCATGTGCAGCTTGCCGCTGGGGTAGGGCAGCATCGAGCAGGCGTAGAACTTGGGCTTGGGCGAGCCGTCGGGACGGGTGGCGTGTTCGGTGACGCGGTAGACGTCGCCTTCGCGCCAATGGGCCTGGGCTTCGGATTCGACCTGGTTCGGGATGTAGCGTTCCTGCATGGATCTGTCTGGATGGGTTGGATTGAATGGGGCCAAGCCGATCATTATAGAGGCTGCGGACACGGCAAAAAAAATCCCCGCGCGGGCGGGGATTTTCAGGAAGCCGGTGAGACGGTCCGGGAGAGGCGCCCCGGATTATTTCAGCTTGGTTTCCTTGTATTCGACGTGCTTGCGCGCGACCGGATCAAATTTCTTGATCAGCATCTTTTCCGGCATGTTGCGCTTGTTTTTGGTGGTCGTGTAGAAATGACCGGTGCCAGCCGTGGATTCCAGCTTGATTTTCTCGCGGATACCTTTTGCCATGATGTGCTCCTAGGGCCGATCAGGCCAGTTCGCCGCGGGCACGCAGATCGGCCAGGACGGCGTCGATGCCGTTCTTGTCGATGGTGCGCAGGGCTTTGGTGGACACGCGAAGGCGCACCCAGCGATTTTCGGATTCGACCCAGAACCGGCGCGATTGCAGGTTGGGCAGGAAACGACGCTTGGTCTTGTTGTTCGCGTGCGAGACGTTGTTGCCCACCATCGGGCCTTTGCCGGTTACTTGGCATACGCGTGCCATGGTCTCACCTCTGTATCTGTATCGGGAAAGCCTGTCATTCTATACTGAAAACTGCTTTTGAATCAAGCAGCGCCCGGGTTCGCCTCGCGCCGGCCGCCGGGGCGGCCCGCCAGGCGGCTGGAGAGCCACGACAGCGCCGCGCAGGCGGCCAGCACGGCCGTCAGCGGCAGGGGACTGTCGTCCACATGCCACAGGCTGACGGCAAAGCCCGACAGGGCGCCGCAGAACATCTGCAGCGAACCCATCAGCGCCGAGGCCGTCCCCAGGCGCGGCCCCTGTTCGGCCAGCGCCAGGGCGGCCGCATTCGGCCCCACGAAGCCCTGGCTGGCCATGAAACCCATCAGGCACAGCATGAGCAGCGGCAGGGTGATCCAGCCCGTCAGCGTCAGGACCAGGGCGGCCGCCGTCATCAGCACCAGGGTGAACTGCGAGCGGATCAGCAGCTCCAGCGGCCGGCGGCGGTTCAGCAGGCGGGCGCTGACCTGGGCCGCCAGGATCAGGGCGGCCGCGTTCAGGCCGAATACCAGGCCGAACCACCGCGGGTCGATGCCGTAGATCTGGATGAAGGCGCGCGGCGATCCTGATATATAGGCGAACATGCCGGCCGAGCCCAAGCCGCCCGCCAGGGCGTAGCCCATGAACCCGCGATGGGTCAGCAGCACGCGGAAATTGGCCAGGATGGCGCCCACGGCCAGCGGCGCGCGGCGTTCCGGATCCAGGGATTCGCGCATGTGGCGCGCCACCGCCCAGAACAGGCAGGCGCCGGCCAGCGCCATCAGGTGAAAGACGATGCGCCAGGAGCCCAGGGCCACCGCCTGTCCGCCCAGCAGCGGGGCCAGGATCGGCATGACCCCCATCACCAGCATCAGCAGGGACAGCGCCTGCGCCGCCTCGCGCGTGTCCAGGTGGTCGCGGATGACGGCGCGCGGCACCACCATGCCGGCCGCGCCGCCGAAGGCCTGCACGACGCGCCACAGCAGCAGGTGATCGATGTCCTGGCTCAGGGCGCAGCCCAGCGAGGCCACCGTGAACAGCGCCAGGCCCAGCAGCAGGGGCGGCTTGCGGCCGTAGCGGTCGGCCAGCGGTCCGTACAGCAGCTGCGCCGCCGCCAGGCCCAGCAGATAGCTCGCCAGGGTGCGTTCCACCAGTCCCTGCGACGTGCCCAGGTCGTCGGCGATGGAGCCGAAGGCCGGCAGGTACATGTCGATCGCCACCGGCCCCAGGGCCGCCAGCGCGCCCATCAGGACCAGCCAGGATGGCATCAGGGCGGGGATTTTGCGAGGCATTTGACGCTTGAAGAAGGCATGATTGGCGCTACTATAACAAGGTCCATTGTGAACTCAGGAGGCTCTGTTGACTGCAATCGCATCCATCATTGAGAACAAGCTCGGCGCATTGACCATTCCGGTGTCCATGGAATTGCCGGATGGCCAACGGGCCGGACCCGCCGACGCGCAGGTGCATTTCACCATTCGGGATCCCGCCGTCCTGACCCATTTCGCGGCCGGCGAGGTCGGGGCCCTGGGCGAGGACTACGTGGACGGCAAGTTCGAGTTCACGGGATCCATGCGCGATGTGATGCGGTTGGCGGCCGGCATCCTGCCGGGTTCGCCCGTGGATGCGGCGCAACTGGGCTGGCTGACGAGCCTGGTGCGGCGCCTGATGTCGGTATGGCGCCATTCGGTGGACCGCGATGCGCGGCAGATCGAGTTCCACTACGACCTGTCAGACGATTTCTATGCCCTGTGGCTGGATCCCCGCCGGGTCTATTCCTGCGCCTACTACCGCGAACCCGACATGACGGTGGCGCAGGCCCAGGAGGCCAAACTGGACCATATCTGCCGCAAGCTGGCCCTCAAGCCCGGCGAGCGTTTCCTGGACGTGGGCGGCGGCTGGGGCGGCCTGATGCTGTGGGCGGCCGAAAACTACGACGTGGACGTCACCGGGATCACCCTGTCCCACAATCAGCATGCCTACGTGAACCGCCTGATCCAGGAAAAAGGCCTGGAAGGGCGGGTGCGGATGGAATTGCTGGACTACCGCAAGCTCGACGAATCCCGCCCCTACGACAAGATCTCGTCGGTGGGCATGTTCGAACACGTGGGGCGCGCGCAGCTGCCGGCCTATTTCGGCAAGCTGCGCCGGCTGGTGCGTCCCGGCGGCCTGATCATGAACCACGGCATCACGGCCGGCGGGCTCAGCAACACCGAACTGGGCGCCGGCATGGGCGACTTCATCGAGAAATTCATCTTCCCCGGCGGCGAGCTGTCTCACATTCATTACGTGCTGCAGACCATGGCCCAGGCCGGGCTCGAGGACCTGGACGTCGAGAACATCCGGCCGCACTACGCCCGCACCCTGTGGGCCTGGAGCGATGCCCTGGAGGCCCGCCTGGACGAGGCCCGTGCGATCCTGTCCTCCCCCCAGGGCGAGCGGTCCCTGCGCGCCTACCGCATGTACCTGGCGGGCTGCGCCATGGGTTTCGAACATGGCTGGATCGCGCTGCACCAGATCATCGCCCAGCCCCAGCCGGCCGGCCGTTCGGACGAGCTGGACTACCCCGCGGACCAGGCCTATCCCTGGCGCCGAGACTACATCTATCGGGATCGCTGAAAAGCCCCGCAGGCCGGGCGTTTCCCTCCGCCTTCACGGGGTTTTCCCCGGGGGGTGGAAACGCCCCAAACAGCCAAAGGGCTTTATTTTCCGTCATCCTGCGTGTAAAATAACGTTTCTGCTGTTTATAGATCTTCCATTCCTGATCGCAGCGGGCGCCGGTTTTCCGGGGGCCCGCTTTCGACTGTCCTAGGCGCTTCGCGCCTGCAGTGTCGGTATGTATTGGCGGTCTCCACCGTCTTCCGCACACCCTCCCCTAAGCTATGGCGTCCGATGCGTCTGCATCCGGCGTCTCCGTAACCCAAAGGAGGCTTCAATGTCCATCTCCCATTCGACGTCGCGCAATGCGACCCCCGCGTCCCGCTGGACCCGTTCCGCGCTGGGCATGACCCTGGCCGCCGTCCTGGCCGGCCTGTCGCTGGCCCCCGCCGCCGCCCAGGCGGCCGACAAGGTGCAGTGCGAACTCGACCGCCCCATGCGCTTTGGCGGCATGAACTGGGAATCCAACCTGGTCCTGGTCGAGGTCGAGCGCTTCATCGCCAAGCACGGCTACGGCTGCGATTCCGAGGTCCTGCCGACCGAAACCCTGCCGGCGCTGGCCGCCCTGGAACGCGGCGACCTGGACGTCAACAGCGAGATCTGGCTCAACAGCACGCTCGAGCCCTGGACCAAGGCCGAGGCCACCGGCAAGGTCAAGCGCATCGGCGACATCTATATGGGCGGCGAAGCCTGGTTCATCCCGAAATACACCGCCGATCGCCTGCCGGACCTGAAGAAGGCGTCCGACCTGCCGAAATACTGGAAGGAATTCAAGGATCCCGAGGAACCCTCCAAGGGCCGCTTCTACGGCTGCCCCGCGGGCTGGGGCTGCGAGGTGGTCAGCACCAACCTGTTCAAGGCCCTGGGCCTGGGCGACACGTTCACTCTGTTCTCCCCCGGCACCGGCGCCACCCAGAAGGCGGCCCTGACGGCGGCTTACAAGCGCAAGGAAAATGTCGTCTTCTATTACTGGTATCCGACACCGCTGGTCGGCTCGATGGACCTGGTGAAACTCGAGCTCCCGCCCTATGAAGCGGCCAAGCAGAAATGCCTGACCGACCCCAACTGCGAGAATCCCCAGGCCTCCGACTACCCAGAAAACCCGGTGTTCACCGCCGTCACCGCGAAATTCACCGAGGAGGCCCCCAAGCTCACCGCCTTCCTCTCCAAGGTCAAGGTGCCCCTGGACGTCATGAACCAGACCATGGCCTACATGGAAAAGAACGAAGCCGAACCCCAGCCCACCGCGCAGTGGTTCCTGAAGACCAAGCAGGACGTCTGGACCCAATGGTTGCCCGCCGACGTGACGGAACGGGTCAAGGCCGCCTTGTAAGGGGGCCGCATGTTTCCTGAACTGATTTCGGCCCGGCAGCTGCAGCGGCCCATCGACGATTTCGTCAATGGACTGGTGACCCAGTATTCCGACGTGCTGCGGGCGGTGACCCAGCCGTTGCTGGACCTGCTGATCTGGGCCGACCACCTGCTGCGGCATTCGCCGTGGTGGGCCATCGTCGGCGTGGTCATGGCCGTGGCCTGGCTCGGCAGCCGCAAATGGCGATTCAGCCTGGCCATGGGGGCGCTGCTGTGCCTGCTGGGGGCCATCGGCCTCTGGGAGGCCTCGATGCAGACCCTGTCGCTGATGCTGGTGGCGGTGGTGTTCTCGGTGGTCATCGGCGTGCCCGTAGGGGTCGCCATGGCCAGTTTCCGCTGGGTAAGGGCCGTGATGCTGCCGGTCCTGGACGTCATGCAGACCATGCCCAGCTTCGTCTACCTGATCCCGGTGGTCATGCTGTTCAACCTCGGCAAGCTGGCCGCGCTGTTCGCCACGGTGATCTATGCCGTGCCGCCGGTCATCCGGCTGACCGACCTGGGCATCCGCCTGGTCGATGCCGAGGTCCTCGAGGCCTCGCGCGCCTTCGGCGCGAGCCGCACCCGGCAGCTGTTCGGCGTGCAGCTGCCGCTGGCGCTGCCCAACATCATGGCCGGCATCAACCAGACCACCATGATGGCGCTGGCCATGGTCGTGATCGCTTCCATGATCGGGGTGCGCGGCCTGGGCTACGAGGTGCTGCAGGGCATCAACCGGCTGCAGGTGGGCCGGGGGCTGCTGGCCGGCATCGGGATCGTGGTGCTGGCCATCATCTTCGACCGGATCACGCAGCAGTTCGGCCAGCGGCAACAGTCCCGGAGGGCCTGACATGAACAAGATCGAAGTCCGCAACATCTACAAGATCTTCGGCCCGCATCCGGATCGCTGGCTGCAGGCCGCCCGCGACGGCCTGTCCAAAGAGGCGCTGCTCGAGCGCAGCGGCCACACGCTGGGGCTGCGCGACATCAGCCTGTCCATCAAGGAAGGCGACATCCACGTCATCATGGGGCTGTCGGGATCGGGCAAATCCACCCTGATCCGCCACTTCAACCGCCTGATCGAGCCCAGCGCCGGCCAGATCCTGGTCGACGGGATGGACGTGGTCGGCCTGAAGCCCAAGGCGCTGGAACGCTTTCGCCAACAGAAGATGAGCATGGTGTTCCAGCGCTTCGGCCTGCTGCCGCACCGCACCGTCCTGGACAACGCGGCCTACGGGCTGGCCGTCCAGGGCCTGGGCCGCGCCGAGCGCAACCGGCGCGCGCTGCACTGGCTGGAACAGGTCGGACTGGCCGGTTTCGAGGCCCAGTACCCGCACCAGCTGTCGGGCGGCATGCAGCAGCGCGTCGGGCTGGCCCGGGCGCTGGCCACGGATGCCGAGATCCTGCTGATGGACGAGGCCTTCTCGGCCCTGGATCCGCTGATCCGCCACGAGATGCAGGACCAGCTGCTGTCGCTGCAGGCGCGGCTGAACAAGACCATCGTCTTCATCACCCACGACCTGGACGAGGCGCTGCGCCTGGGCAACCGCATCGCCATCCTCAAGGACGGCGAACTGATCCAGGAAGGCACGCCCGAGGACATCCTGCTGTCGCCGGCCAACGACTACATCGAATCCTTCCTGCAGGACGTCAACCGCGGCAAGGTCCTGAATGCGTCCCATGCCTGCAACGAGCGCCCGCTGACGCTGACCACACGCAGCAAGCCCGAACACGCCCTGGAACGCCTGGCGGCGCGCGGCTACGAATACGCCGCCGTGCTCGACGGCAAGCGGCTGGCGGGCGTGCTGACCCGCGAGGACGCGCAGCGCGCCGTGCGGGAAGGCGCGCGCGACATCGCCCGCCATCTCAGCGACATGGCGTCCGTGCCCGCCTCGGCCGGCCTGGACGAAGTCCTGGCGCGCCTGCTGCGCACCCCCGAGCCCGTCGCCGTGACGGGCGACCAGGGCGAATTCATTGGTGTGCTGTCGCGCAGCAGGGTGGTCGAGCTGGTGACGCCAGGCCCGGGCCCGGAGGCGCCCGCCACCCAGGACGAGGCCGTCCCCCAGGCCGACCGGCCTGCCGCCTAAGACTAAGGCCTAGGGGCGCGCCGCGAACGGCGCTCCGGCGCCGCGCCGCTGGCGGCGCAGCACGTAGGCGTACCAGCCGAACAGCAGCAGCGCCGTCAGGGCCAGCCCCGCCATGGCCATGATCCACATGGTCGCGGCGCCCACGGGGGCGCCCGGCATGAACCAGTCCGCCACAGGCGCCAGCGCGCCGGCCCGGGGCCCGTACCCCAGCCACCAGCCGCCGACCAGCCCCAGGCCCGTCAGCGCCGTGATCTGCAGGATCAGCGGCACCATCGCGATCTTGTAGGCGCGCAGGATATAGGCGCCGATGCAGTGCATGGCGTCGCAGAAATGGAACCAGGGGGCGATCTGCAGCAGCGCCAGCGCGATGACCGCGACCTGCATGTCGTTGGTGTAGGCGAAGACGATGGGC
Source organism: Castellaniella sp. (assembly GCA_035707805.1). Classification (GTDB taxonomy): domain Bacteria; phylum Pseudomonadota; class Gammaproteobacteria; order Burkholderiales; family Burkholderiaceae_B; genus Castellaniella. Next base: position 61,068 of record DASSTS010000017.1, read on the forward strand.
TTTTGCGCGCCGATCAGGATCAGGTTGGTCAGCACCGCGCCGGCCAGCACCAGGGCGATGCCATGCAGGCCCGTGCGCCGCGCGGCATCCAGCTCGCGCGCGCCGACCGACTGGGCCGCCAGCGAGGCGGTCGAGAGGCTGAGGGACATGGGCAGCATGTAGCACAGGGCGATCAGGTTGGCCAGGATCTGCTGGGCGCCGCTGGCGTACAGCCCATCGCGCGCCACCAGCAGCGCCATGAAGCTGAACGCGCAGACCTCGATCAGGTAGGACCCGCCCATGGGCAGGCCCAGGCGCAGCAGTTCCTTCTGGTCCTGCCAGCGCGGGCGGCCGACCCGCGGCTGCAGGGCGCGAAAGGCCGGCTGGCGCCGCACCATCCAGAGGCCCGCCGCCAGCATCATCCAGTTCACCACCAGCGTCGCTGCCCCGGCGCCGACGGCGCCCATGGGCTCCAGGCCCAGGCCCCCGAAGATGAACCAGGTGTTGAACAGCAGCTTGAAGGCAATGCTGCCCAGGTTGATCAGCATCACCCCGCGCGTGTGCGAGATGGCCGTGGCCATGGCGTAGATGGTGCGAAACAGCAGGGCCGAGGGCAGGGCCAGAGCCAGCGCGATCAGGTAGCCCGCGACCCGCTGGCGCACGGCAGGCTCGATCGAGCCCGACAGCGACAGCCAGGCGTCGGGAAACAGCAGGGTGGCCCCGCCCAGGACGGACAGGGCCAGGGCCAGCCAGACCCCCTGGCCCCAGGCCTGGCCCGCCTGGGCCAGGCGCCGCGCGCCGAAATGCTGGGCGATGATCGGAATGAGCGCGTGGATGACGCCCATCAGGCCGACGAACACCGTGATGTAGATCGACGCCCCCAGCGCCATGGCCTGCAAGTCGATGGCGTCGGTGTGGCCGACCATGGCCGTGTCGAGCACGGCGAAGACGATGCCCGCCCAGGCGCTGACCAGGATGGGCCACGCCTGCTGCAGGATGACGCGCCAGGGCGCGGAAGGTGCCTGGATGGTGGACATGGGCGAACCGGAAGGAAGGGCGGCGCTCAGCGGGGGGCCGTACGCACGAGGCGGAACATCTCGTGCCGGTCGGGGCCGCGCCGGCCTTCCCAGAGAATGTCGTAGCCCGGGCCGGAGCCTCGCCGGGCCTCGCTGCCGTGGATGCTGAGCTGCTGCAGCAGCAGCGGGCATTGCTCGTCGAAGCTGAATTCGATCTGGTTGAAGACCAGGAAGGACGCGCGCTGCCCGCTGCCCAGCCCCTGGGTGCGGATGCATTCCCCAGGCTGCCGGTCGCGGTCCAGGGCCCGCGCAAGCGAGGCCGAGACCTCGCGGTAGCTGCGCACGTAGTCCAGCGCCGGCATCCACAGGGTGGCCAGCAGCAGCCAGGTGGTCAGCAGGCCGCCCGCGGACAGGGCGGTGCCGCGCCAAAGCCCCGCCGGCTGGCTGCGCAGGCGCCAGCGGACCAGGACGATCCAGGCCAGCGAGCCCAGCAGCGCGATGGCGGTGGCGGGCCAGGCGACGTGGATGTCGAACCCCCGCGTCTGGCGGGCGATGTTGGCAGAGATCTGCGCCGGCCAGCCGGTCTGCAGGGCGATCCAGCCCAGCCAGACGGTCGCGGCCGTCAGGGAAAAGCACATCACGGCGAACCAGTCCAGGGTGTTCACCACCCCGCGCCGCAGCGTCGGCAGGGCGAAGGCCGCCAGGACGGCGCATGGCACGGCCAGCGTGCTGTATTCGGGTTCGAAGGGATCGCTGCTGGCCAGCAGCACCAGGGCGGCGCTCAGGGCGAAGCCCAGGGGGATGCGCATGTGCGGGGCGGCGAACCACCCCCGCCAGCGCCACAGGGCCAAGAGTGCCAGCGGCCAGGTGGGCCACAGGAACCAAGGCAGGTCGCGCACGATGTTCAGCCAGGCGCGGGCGCTGGGCCAGCCGAAGGCATGCCGGCTCCAGGTGATCCAGCTCTGGGTCCAATAGGGGCCGAAGGTGCGCGCGGGAATCCACCAGAGCAGCATCAGGACGGCGGCGATCAGCAGGCTGACCGCCAGCCATTTGCGCGCGGCCGCCAGCGGGCCGCCCGGGATGAACAGGATGGGCAGCGCCAGCATCAGGGGCAGGCAGCCCAGCCAGCCGCGCGCGAGGAAGGCCGCGCCGATGGCCACGCCCAGGGTCGCGGCCCCCGAGACGGGGTGGTCGAGCATGCGCGCCGCGGCGTACAGGGCCAGGGCCTGGAAGGCGATCACGGCCGGGACCTCGGAGGTCTCGTGCATGCGCCAGATGATGCCCACCGTGGCCACGATCAGCAGCAGCGCGGCGTCGGCCAGCATCCGGCCGTAGTCGCGCTCGCCGGGTTCGCCGCCGAATGGCAGGGCCAGGGGCTGGGCCTCGGCGCGCCGGCCCAGCAGGTAGGTGCCGTACCAGATGGAACTGGTCAGGATGGCGAACCACAGGATGTTGGGCAGCCGCGAGGCGATGATCGCGGCGTTCAGGGGGCTGAAGAACAGCTCCAGCAGCGGGCTCAGCGCCCAGATGAAGATCGCCCCGACCCAGGTCACCAGGGGGCCGTCCTGGGCCTGCGCCAGATGGCCGACCTGGGGCAGCAGCCAGGCGTGTTCCTGGCCGGAGAGGGCGGTCAGCATGGTGGCCAGCCCGGTGACGTCGTCGGTCTTCCAGGGGTCGCGATAGAACAGGCCGGCCAGGATGTAGACCAGCCCCACCGTCGACAGGAACAGGCGGGGCAGCTTGGCGGCCGCCGTGGCGGTCAGCCGGGCGGGCGTGGATCGCAGGTCTTTTGTGCGCACTGGCTCGGTCACCGGGAAAGGGTAGGGCCCATGTTAAATGAAAAAAGCAGCCCATCGGCTGCCTTTCACAGAGGTGCGCTCCGTCCATGACGGAGCGGCTTAGCATGTCTTTTGCCGCCGGGCCGCCCCAAGGCAAAAGCGCCCCCACGGGGGCAGCAAGCGGGCGAAGCCTGCGCAGCGTGGGGGGGTATTATTTCTTGACGGTGCCGGCCGTGCGGGCGAAGCGGGCGCGGAACTTTTCCACGCGGCCGGTTTCGACGATGCGGGTCTGCGCGCCGGTGTAGAAGGGATGCGATTCCGAGGTCACGTCGCACTTGAAGAGCGGATAGGACTTGCCGTCGATCTCGGTGGTTTCGCGGGCGGCCAGGGACGAGCGCGAGATGAACTTGTTGCCGGTCTGCAGGTCGAGGAACACGACCTCGCGGTATTCGGGGTGGATGCCTTCTTTCATGGTGAAATCCGTAAAGGTGGTGGGGTCGCCAGCCAGACGGATGTGAATGTCTCACATCAAGATCCTGGCAACGTATCCAAGGTAAGCCGGTCATTCTACCATGCGACGCCCGGCCATGACAAAGGCTCAGACCTGCCCGCGTTCGGCCAGGGAGGTGACCTCCGTGGCGCCGACGACCAGGTGGTCCAGCAGGCGCACGTCCACCAGGGCCAGGGCCTGCTTCAGCTGCCGGGTGAGGGCCACGTCCGCCGGGCTGGGTTCGGACAGCCCCGACGGATGGTTGTGGGCCAGGATCAGCGCCGCGGCGTGGTGGCCCAGGGCGGCCTTGACCAGTTCGCGGGGGTAGATCGAGGCATGCGACAGCGTGCCCCGGGCGATCTCCGCGCAATCGATCAGCCGCAACTGCGTATCCAGGAACAGCGCGATGCAGTGCTCGACCCGCAGGTGGGACAGGCGCATGGCGCAGAACTGCTTGACGCGCTCGGGCTGGTTGAGCGCGCGGCCGTTGCGCAGCGGCTCTTCCAGGGCGCGGCGCCCCAGTTCCTGGACCGCCAGCAGCTCGCAGGTCTTGGCCGCGCCCAGGCCGGGAAAGGCCAGCAGCTCGGCGGCCTCGGCCGACAGCAGGCGCCGCAGCCCGCCGAAATGCGCGACCAGGTCGCGGCCCATGTCCACGGCGCCGCGCCCGCGCGTGCCCGTGCGCAGGAGGACGGCCAGCAGCTCGGGCACGCTCAGGGCCTGGGCGCCCCGGCGCAGCAGGCGTTCGCGGGGACGTTCGGCGCAGGGAGATAGGCTGTCTTGTGGCATGATAGACCTTAAAATACGAAGGTTTGTTTTCACCGGTGATCCATTTTGACCTCTTCCAATGACGTGGCGCACGTCCGCGCGGACTCTTATGTCACGCTCCACTACCGCATCGAACCGCTGTCCGGGCCGGCGGCCGGGACAGCGTTCGTCGATACCTTCCTGGACCGCCCGGCCACCTTGCAAATGGGAATGGGGCAGTGGGCCCCGGGCCTGGAGGCCCTGCTGCTGGACCAGCCCGAGGGCGCGCACTTCACCCAGGACGTGCCGGCCGCGCAGGCCTACGGCGAACGCAACCCTGAATTGCTGCGCTGGATCTCGCACGAGGAAATGGTGCGCAATGCCCCGCCGGACACCGAATTCGAGGCCGGCGACATGATCGAGTTCGTCGCGCCCAACGGCGGCCGCTATTCCGGGGTGCTCAAGACCCTGCAGGGCGATTCCGCGCTGTTCGATTTCAACCATCCTCTGGCCGGCATCGACCTGCAGGTCGAGGTCCGCATCCTGGGGGTGCTGTGATGACCGCGCCGCTCGGCCCGCCGACCACCGCCGCGGGCGAACCCGAGATCGTCCTGGCCCAGCCGCGCGGTTTTTGCGCGGGGGTCGACCGCGCCATCGAGATCGTCGAGCGCGCCCTGGAGATCCACGGCGCACCGATCTATGTGCGCCACGAGATCGTGCACAACCGCTACGTGGTAGAAGACCTGCGCGCCAAGGGGGCGATCTTCATCGACGAGCTCGAGGACGCTCCCGCGGGGGCCATCGTGATCTTCTCGGCGCACGGGGTGTCGCGCGCGGTGCGGGCCGAGGCCGATCAGCGCGGACAGCGCATCTTCGACGCCACCTGCCCGCTGGTGACCAAGGTCCACGTCGAGGTCGCGCGCATGCGCAAGGAAGGCCGCGAGGTCGTGATGATCGGCCACCGGGGCCATCCCGAGGTCGAGGGCACGCTGGGGCAGGCCGATGACGGCATGTACCTGGTCGAGACCGTCGCCGACGTGCAGGCGCTGCAGGTCCGCGATCCCGGCAATCTGGCCTTCGTCACCCAGACCACGCTGTCCGTCGACGACGCGGCGCAGGTCGCCCAGGCGCTGCGCGCGCGCTTTCCCGGCATCGCCGAACCCAAGAAAAGCGACATCTGCTATGCCACCCAGAATCGCCAGGACGCCGTGCGCATCATGGCGCCGCAGTGCGATCTGGTGCTGGTGGTGGGCAGCCCCAACAGCTCGAATTCCAACCGGCTGCGCGAGGTCGCCGAGCGCAAGGGCGTGACGGCCTATCTCCTGGACGATCCCGGCATGATCCGCCCCGAGTGGCTGCGCACGGCGCGCCGCGTGGGCGTCACGGCGGGCGCCTCGGCGCCCGAAGCCCTGGTCCAGCAGGTGCTCGCGCGGCTGCGCGAACTGGGCGCGCGCTCGGTGCGTCCGCTCGATGGCGTCCAAGAGCAGGTGTCCTTCCCCTTGCCGCGCGAGCTCTCGCGCAAGCGGCAGGAAAGCTGATGTCCGGCGGCGGAGGCCCCATGAAGATCGGATTCTGCGGCCTGGGCCGCATGGGCGCGCCCATGGCGCGCAGGCTGCTGCAGGCGGGGCATTCCGTCAGCGTCTGGAACCGCTCTGCCGCGGCCGCGCGGCAATTGGCGGCCGAGGGCGCCGAGGTCTGCGCCACCCCCCGGGCGGTGGGCGAGGCCTGCGACTGGGTTGCCCTGTGCCTGTTCGACGCGGCCGCGGTCGAGTCCGTGGTCTTCGGCCCGGACGGCCTGGCCGCCGCGGCTTCGCTGTCGGTGCTGATCGATCATTCCTCGATTCCGCCCGCCGAGACCCGCCGTTTCGCCCAGCGGCTGCGCCAGGCCAACGGCGCGGCCTGGCTGGATGCGCCGGTGTCCGGCGGCACCGGCGGGGCGGCGGCCGGCACCCTGGCCGTGATGGCCGGCGGCCCGGCGGACGTCTGCGGGCAGGTGACGCCGGTGCTGCGCGCCTATGCCCAGCGGGTCACCCACATGGGGCCGGTGGGCGCGGGGCAGGTGGCCAAGCTCTGCAACCAGACGATCGTCGCCAGCACCATCGCGGCGATTGCCGAGGCCATCGCCCTGGCGCGCGACGCCGGCGTGGACGCCGGCCGCCTCGACGAGGCGCTGGCCGGCGGCTGGGCGGATTCCACCCTGCTGCGGATCTTCGTGCCGCGCATGACGCAGCCGGCGCAACCCGCCCAGGCCAGCCTGGACACCATGCTCAAGGACCTGGACACGGTCGCCGCCCTGGCCGGACCGCAGGGGACCGCCATGCCGGTCGCCGCGGCTGCCGGGCAGGCCTACCGGCTGGCCAGCCGCCAGGGCCTGGGTGCGGCCGACGTGTCCCAGCTCATCCGTCTGCACGACCCCAAGACCCCTTCGGGAGATCCCGCATGAATCGCCGCCTGAAAATCGCCGCCGCCGGCGCGGCCGTCGTCGTCCTCGCCTACGGCGCCGCCTCCTGGTACGCGGGCCGCGTGGCCCAGCAGTCCATCGAGGCCTGGATCCTGCGCGCCAATGACGAGATCAAGGCCAACTGGGCCTCGGACGATGCGCCGCCCGTCCTGCGGGTCGACGACTATCGGCGCGGGGTCTTTTCCTCGCACGTGCGCTATGTCTTCGAGTTCCACGACGATCAGGACGCCGCCCAGGCCGTGAGCCTGCAGGACGACCTGCAGCACGGTCCGTGGCCGCTGGCGGCGGTGCGCGACGGGTTCTGGGCGCCCCTGGCGGCCTACAGCCGCATGCGGCCGCTGCCGGGCGGGCCCTGGCAGCCCTGGTTCGAGGCCATGCCCGAGGGGCAGGCGCCCTGGCGCGCGGATTCCCGGATCGGCTTTGACGGCAGCGTCGCCTCGCTCATGACCCTGGCGCCGGCGCGCACCGCCGACCAGCGGGTCGATTTCAGCGGCGCGACCGTGCAGCTCAGCTACCATCCCCGGAACAGCGAGACCGTGGTGTCGGCCCAGGCCCAGTCCCTGGAGCTTCGCGATCCCGAGACCGCGGGCCGGCTCGGGATGCGGGACATCCGCTACGACAGCCGCACCACGCGCAGCGGCGAGACGGACCTGCAGTCGCACCAGCAGCTGCGCCTGTCCCGGTTGACGGTCCACGATCAATCCGCGCCCGAGGTCCAGCTGGACGAGCCTTCGGCGCAGCTCGACATGGCCCGCACGGGCGGCCTGTTGGACAGCCGCGTGCAGTACGACCTGGGACGTCTGTCCGCGGGCCCGCAGGATCTGGGCACGGTGCAGTTCAAGGCCTCGGCCGAGCAGGTGGACATCGAGGCGCTGCATGCCTTCCTGGTCGCGGTGGACGACGCCCAGGCCGACGACGAGACCGGCGCCATGGCGCCGGAGGACGAGCGGCGCGTGCGGGCTGCGCTGGTGCCGCTGCTGGCATCCTCGCCGAAACTGACCCTGGACAGGCTGACCTGGACGACGCCCAAGGGCAAGACCGATCTGCGGGCCCAGGCGCAGTTCCGCCCGGTCATGGAAGACGCGCCCGGCGACGCGGGCGCCCTGGCCGAGCGCGGCATCCGCGAGGTGTCCGTCCACGCCGGGCTGTCCAAGGCCATGCTGCTGGACGTGCTGCGCCAGAGCCAGGCCGACAGCGAGAATCCCGATATGGCGGTGGCCCTGTTCAGCATGCTGTTCGACCAGTACGCCGGCCGCCTGGTCCGCGCGGGACTGCTGCGCGAGCAGGATGGGCAGGTGCAGATCGACGTGTCCTACGCCGACGGCCGCGTCACGGCTAATGGCGTCGAGATGGCGCCGGATGCCTTCATCCACCAACTGAATGCCACCCTGGGCCTGGGGGAATGAGCATGGAAACCGTATTCACCCGCATTCTGGCCGGCGAGATCCCGGCCGCCATCGTCCACCGGGACGAGCAGGTCTTCGCCTTCATGGACGCCGGCCAGCTCAATCCCGGCCACGTGCTGGTGGCGCCTTGCCATCCCTATCCGACACTGCTCGACATGAGCGAGGACCTGGCCGCCGAGCTGATGCGCCTGGCCTGGCGCGTGGCGAGGGCGGTCCAGGAGGCCTTCCAGCCCGAGGGCATGACCCTGCTGCAGGCCAACCGCCCGGCGGGCTGGCAGACGGTGCCGCACGCCCATATCCACGTGCTGCCACGCTACGAGGATGACGGCGTCGGCCTGGTCTGGCCGCGCAAGGATCCCGGCATCGAGACACTGCGGGAATACGCATCCCGGATCGTGCTGCGCTGACGCGCCGGATTGTTTGCAGCTTGAATCAAAGAGGCCCGATGGGGCCTCTTTTTCATTGCTGCAACGCAGTATGCAGGGTAAATACCGGCCTGATGATTTCCCTTAAGCATTAACCCTGATTTATTGCATTGCACCATTATCTCGAGGGTTCAAAACTCCTTACGAAACATTGGTTTGGATATTGAATCCGGCCCCGCGGACCGGCACCGGAAAGGCCTTCGTCCGGCCCCTGCGGCAGCCCCGGAATCCTGCGTAAGTTCTGCGTAAGTTTCAAAACTCTTAATAGCATCACGCAGAAATCTGGCTGTCCATTTCTCTGCCTCAATACAAAAACAAAGCTGCTTCAAACATAAAAAAATCGCGGGTGATTGACTGAAATGCAGTACCTCAGCCGGGTGTCTCAGGCGCCCGGGGCCACTCAAATCAGGAGACAAAGCAATGAAGGATAAAAAATCGTTGGGTCAAGCCATGCAGACGCAAGTCAAGCGCCGTTCCGTGCTCAAGGCGGGTGCGGCCGGGGTTGCCGGCGGCATGCTGCTGCCCGGTACGGCCCGCGTCGCGATGGCCGACGACAAGAAACCCCTGGGCGCATGGCCGGCGGGCGCCGAAGGCGATTCCGTCTTCGTGGGCCTGACGGTTGACCTGACCGGCCCCTATTCGGCCCAGGGCGCCGAGCAAAAGAACGGCTACGAGCTGGCCGCCGAGCAGATCAACGCCGGCGCGCCCCAGGTGCAGAAGATCTCCCCGCTGATCAAGAAAGGCATCCTCGGCAAGAAGCTCGTGCTGGGTTCGGCCGACGCCGAAACCAAGCCCAACACCGGCGTGCAGGCGGCCACCCGCTTCATCCACGACAACAAGGCCATGATGATCGCCGGCAGCACCAGCAGCGCGGTCGCCATCGCCCTGCAAAAGGTCTGCAACCGCGAGCACACGCCGTACTTCACGGCTATCTCGGGTTCCAACGAGACCACCGGCGTGGACTGCCAGCGCTACGGCTTCCGCCTGTGCTATTTCGCCTACATGGCCTGCAAGGCCATCGCCCCGGTGGTCGCCAAGGAACTCGGCAAGGACCGCAAGGCCGCCTACCTGACGCCGGACTACACCTACGGCCACACCACCACCCAGTCGATGAAGGAATTCACCGAGAAGGAAGGCTGGAAGACCGTCACCAACCAGGTCCACCCGCTGGGCGCCAAGGACTACAGCTCCTACCTGATCAACATCGCCAACACGGACGCCAACGTCCTGGTGGTGGTGGCGTACGGCGCGGACGCCGCCAACGCCATCAAGCAGGCCAAGCAGTTCGGCCTGCTCGACAAGATGAAGATCGTGATTCCCTACATGTCCGCCTACCTGGAAAAGGAAGTCGGCGCCGAAGTCATGCAGGGCGTCTACGCCGCCCAGGGCTTCTGGTGGACCATGGAAGACCAGAACCCGGTCGCCAAGGACTTCGTCGAGGCCTACGAGAAGAAATTCGGCGGCAAGCCGCGTGACTCGGCCATGTACGCCTACCTGGCCCTGGTCCTGTGGGCCGATGCGGTGGAGCGCGCCAAGAGCCTCTACCCGGTGGACGTCGTCAAGGCCCTGGAGGCCGGCGAGGTCCGCGACAGTCCGGTGGGCAAGGTCACGTTCCGCGGCGAGGACCACCAGGGCATCGTCGACTTCCCCATCCTGCGCGGCAAGAAGCCCTCCGACATGAAGAACCCGGACGACTTCTTTGAAATCGTCCAGGTCGTCAGCGGCAAGGACGTCCTGCCCAAGCTCGGCCTGCTGGGCTGCAAGATGGGCGATTACGTCTAAGCACGGGTTTCCGGCCGCCTCCCCTCAAGGGGGGACGGCCGGAAGCGGTTCCCGCGATTCTCACAGGAGGCAACTCGATGCCGAGCATGTCTTTGTTTCTCTCGCAGCTATTCAACGGGCTGGCCACCGGCCTGTTGCTGGCGCTCATCAGTACCGGCCTGACGATCATCTACGGCACGCTCGGTGTCATCAATTTCGCGCACGGCGCCCTGTTCGTCGTGGGCGGCTATGCGGGATACACGGTTTATGGTCTGACAGATTCTTTCGTGCTGGCGGTCGCCGGGGGTTCGGCCGTCGCGCTGGCGTGCGGGCTCGTCATGGAACGCGGCCTGATGCGCAAATACTACAGCCGTCCGCCGGAGGACCAGATCCTGGTCACCTTCGGCATCAGCATCGTGCTGGTGGAAATCGTGCGCGGCCTGTACGGCGGGGTCAGCCTGTCGGTCACGCCGCCCAGCTGGGGCATGGGCATCGCCCACATCGGCTCCCTGATCTATCCGCTGTACCGGCTTGAAACGCTCGGCATCGCGGCGGCCACGCTGCTGCTGCTGTATTTCGTGCTGTATCGCACCAGCCTGGGGCTGATCGTGCGCGCCGGCATCGAGGATGCCCAGATGGTCAACGCCCTGGGGATCAACGTCAAGCGCACCTTCCTGCTGGTCTTCGGCATCGGCGCCATGGCGGCGGGCTTCGCGGGGGTGATCAATTCCCCGATCGTGGCGCTCACGCCCGACATGGGATTCCGCTACCTGGTGGATTCCTTCGTGGTGGTGGTGATCGGCGGGGTGGGTTCCTTCCCCGGCGCCGTGATCGGCGGCATCATCGCCGGCGAGATCCTCAGCCTCACGGCCATGGTCAATCCGCAGTATTCCGACGTCATGCTGTTCATCGCCATGGCGCTGGTCTTGATTTTCCGTCCCCAGGGACTCATGGGCCAGGAGGGTCGGGAATGAATTCGGTTCGTACAAGCACTGTCGACGAAGTCGGCGCGGCGGCGAAACCCGCCGGCGCACCAGGAGGTCACATCATGCGCAGACAGCTTCCGGAAATGCTGGTCGGGCTGGGCCTGATCGCGGCGCCTTTCATCCTGCCGGTCATCGGCATGAGCCCCGACCTGCTCACCCGGATCCTGATCTGGGGCCTGTTCGGCCTGGGCTTCGACCTGCTGTTCGGCTATACCGGCCTGCTGTCCTTCGGCCAGGCGGCGTTCTACGGCACGGGCGGTTTCGTCACGGCCTACCTGCTGACCGACGGCATCGTGCCCAACATGCTGGTGGCGCTGCTGATCGGTACGGTGGTGGCTGCGTTCGCCGGCCTGGTGATCGGTTATCTCACCTTGCGGCGCACCGGCATCTACTTTGCCATGAGCACGCTGGCCTTCGGCGAGATGTTCTACTTCCTGGAGAACTCCTCGTTCAAGGACTACACCGGGGGTGAAAACGGCATCGCCGGCGTGCCGCCGCCGGAACTGTCGCTGGGCTTCATCAACATCCACATTTCCAGCGGCTGGCCCATGTACTGGTTCGTGGCGCTGATCTTCTTCTTGGGCTACCTGATCGCCCGCCGGATCGTGCGCTCGCCCTTCGGCGCCGTGCTGAAGGCCATCCAGGGCAATCCCAAGCGCGCCACGGCGCTGGGCCACTCGATCCAGACCTACAAGCTGATCGTGTTCGTGGTCGCGGCCGCTTATGGCGGGCTGGCGGGCGGGCTGCTGGGGCTGTTCCAGTCCTACATGCCGCCGGACGCCTTCGCGCTGGACACTTCCGCCCAACTGGTCATCCAGACCGTGATGGGCGGGGCGGGGACGCTGCTCGGGCCGCTGCTGGGCGCCACCATCTGGCTGTATCTGTACGAGGGCCTGCAGCAGGTCGGCAGCCTGGGTCCCTACTGGAAGCTCATCCTGGGCGTGGTGTTCGTGGTGCTGGTGACGGTGTTCCGCCGCGGCGTGGCGGGCGGCATCCTGGAATTCTTCCGCCACCGCCGCCAGGGCCTGCCGGCCGACGTGGACAAGGACGCCAGCGACCGGGTCGCCGGCAGCCTGGACATCGTGCCGCCGCTGGCGACGACCCGGCCGGGCGCCCCGGTCCTCGAGGCCCGCGGCATCAGCAAGCACTACGGCGGCCTGAAGGCGAATTCGGACATCGACTTCACCCTGCGTGACGGCGAGCTGCACGGCGTGATCGGCCCCAACGGCGCCGGCAAGTCGACGTTCTTCGCCATGCTGGCCGGCGAGCTGCCCACGACCGCGGGCAAGGTCTTCTTCCGCGGCCAGGAGATCACCGGCATCGGCGTGACCTCGGTCTGCCAGCTGGGCATGAGCAAGTCCTACCAAATCAACCAGCTGTTCGAGCACCTGACGGTGCGCCAGAACGTCATGATCCCGGTGCTGGCCCGCCTGCGCGGCCGCTATCGCAGCGACCTGCTCTCCAGCCTGCATTCCGACCAGCTGGACGCCCAGGTCAATGCCGCCATCGCCATGGTGGACCTGGTCCACCACGCCGATACCCGCGTGTCGGACATGTCCTACGGCGAAAAGCGCCGCCTGGAGATCGGGCTGGCGCTGGCGACCGGCGCCAACGTGCTGCTGTTCGACGAGCCGCTGGCCGGCCTCGGACCCGAGGAGCGCGTGCTGGTGGTCTCGCTGCTGAAGTCGATCCGCAAGGGCCGCAGCATGGTCATCGTCGAACACGACATGGACGCCATGTTCGAGCTGGCCGAACGTATCACCGTGCTCTACGAAGGCCGCAAGCTGGCCGAGGGGACGCCGGACGAAATCCGCCACGACCCGTCGGTCCAGGCGGCTTATCTCGGAGGAATGGACGATGAGTCTGCTTGAAGTCGACAAGATCAACAGCTATTACGGGGATTCGCACATCCTGTTCGATGTCTCGATGCGCATCGAGGAACACGAGGTCGTGGCCCTGCTGGGGCGCAACGGGGCCGGCAAGAGCACCACGCTGAAATCCCTGATGGGCATGGTCGAGGTCAAGTCCGGCGCGATCCGTCATCGCGGGGTCGAGATCCAGCACCTCCAGCCGTACGGGCGGGCGGCGCTGGGCATCCAGCTGGTGCCGGAAGAGCGCCGGGTGTTCGGCTCGATCTCGGTCCAGGAAAACCTGCAGCTGGCGGCGATGACCGCTGAAAAGCCGCGCAGCCTGGACGAGATCTACGCGACCTTCCCGCGCCTGGCCGAGCGCAAGCGCAATCGCGGCAAGCAGCTCTCGGGCGGCGAACAGCAGATGCTGGCCATCGCCCGGGCGATGATCCGCAATGCCGACATCATCCTGCTGGACGAGCCTTTCGAGGGCCTGGCCCCGCTGATCGTGCGCGACCTGATGGGGGTCTGCCGCAAGCTGGCCGATGCCGGACAGACGATCGTGATCGTCGAACAGAACGTGCGGGCGGCGCTGTCGCTGGCCGACCGCGCCTATATCGTCAACAACGGACATGTGGTGTACGAGGGCACGCCCAAGGACCTGCATGAGAACGGCGAGATCATCGAGCGGTATCTCGGGGTCAAAGCCTGATTCATGCCGGCCCGGACGGGCGATTTCGGGGGTCCCACCTGCGTGGGACCCTTTTTTTGCGCTTGGCGGCTGCGGGTGCTGGGGGCGCCGATCCTGATTGCGTCGAGGATTGAAAGCCAGTTCTACGGAAATCGGTATTCCGTGCGGCGTGCTGGCGTTTGACAATGCGGCTCTCTGCCCTTGTGGCATCACACGAGACCCGGCATTCCATGAATCACAGTCAATCCAGAAGCATCTCCGTCCTTGGCATCATGTTGATCGCCATGTCCTTGCGCGCGCCTATCACCGGCATGGGCCCGCTCATCGGCGAGATCAGTGCCGACCTGGGCCTGACTGGGGCGGCTGCGGGAGCCTTGGTGACATTGCCCTTGCTGGCTTTCGCCCTCGCATCCCTGATCGCACCCGCGCTCGGGCAACGCCTGGGATTGCAGCGCAGCCTGTTGGCCTCCATGGCCGCCCTGGTGGCTGGCATCCTGCTTCGTTCCAGCGGCGGCGTAGTGCCCCTGTTCGCCGGCACCGTCATCGCGGGATTGGCGATCGCGATCAGCAACGTGCTGCTGCCGACCGCGTTGAAGCGCGGCTTTCCGGATCGGGCGGCTTCGCTGACGGCGGCTTATGTGCTGGCGATGAGTCTGATGGCGGGTATCGCTTCGGCCGTGGCGGTGCCGCTCGCGCTGGTGTGGTCGTGGCGGGGTGCCGCAGCGGTCATGTTCGTGATCCCGTTGTTGGCGGCCCTGGCCTGCCTGCCCCTGGCCGCAAGTCAGGCGCCGGCCGGTCCGAAGGCCGCGCCTCCGTCGGCGCGATGCGTCTGGCGTTCATCCCTGGCCTGGCAAGTGGCTTTGTATATGGGGTTCAACTCCGTCGTCTTCTATGTGTGCGTCACCTGGTTGCCTGCGGTGCTGACGGATGCCGGTTACTCCCCGCGCGAGGCCGGCGCATTGCACGGTCTGCTGCAGGCGGTCTCTCTGTTTCCCGCCTTGGTGATGGGCCCGCTGCTGCGGCGTTGGGCGGATCAGCGGGGGCTGGCCAGTGCCGCCGCCGTACTGAGCCTGATCGGCGTGGCCGGCCTGATGGTCCAACCTCGTTGGGGCGTCGTGTGGGTTGCGCTGCTGGGCACGGGGAGCGGCGCGGGCGTCATCCTGGGGCTGGCATTCCTGACCCTGCGGACCGGCTCCGCCAGTCTGGCTGCGACCTTGTCGGGCATGGCGCAATCCATTGGCTATCTGCTAGCGGCGGCCGGCCCCGTCGTCGCCGGGGCATTGCGGGAAGCCACCGGAGGCTGGCAAGCGGCCCTGGGCCTGTGCGCCATCCAGTGCCTGGCGATGATCATCCTGGCCCAGGGAGCTGGCCGTATCCGTCAAGTCGAAAGAGAAGGCCGGTGCCGGGCCGTGTGGAAAGCCAGCCTTTCCTGCGGGGGCGTGGAGCGGTGAGGGCGGGTGCCAGCCCCGCCTTATGCCGCGACCTGCGGGCGGGTGCCGGGCAAGGTATCGGCCATGGCGAACAGCTTGTCGATCAGCATCCGGGACCGGATGGCGCGCTGGCCGCCGGGCGGAAAGAGCAGCCAGATGGCCGGCCCGGGCGGCTGATATTCGTGCAGGATCTCCACGAGTGTGCCGTTGTTCAGCTGCTGCTGCACGACATAGTCTGGGGCCTGGATGATGCCGGCGCCGTGGACCGCCGCCTTCATCAGGGACATGCCGTTGTCGATCAGCAGGTTGCTGCGCACGGCCACGTGGCGCGGGCCCGTCTCTGCGCTCGTGAACTCCCACAGCCATTTGGACCGTTGTCCGGGCCGGACGTACAGCAGACAGTTGTGTCGGGCCAGGTCGTCGGGCGTCCTGGGAGTGCCCTTGTCCGCCAGATAGGTGGGGGCGGCGGCCGTGACGATGCGCGAAATGCGCAGTTTGCGGGCGACCAATCTGTCGCTCGCGGGCTCGCCGACCGATATGGCGACGTCGAAACCCCCGCCGGCCAGGTCCTCGTTTCGGTCGGAAAGGGTGACGTTCAGCGTCAGTTCCGGATACTGTTCCGTAAAGTCGTTCAGCAGGGGCATGATCCACTGCTCGCCGTAGCTGGCGGGGAGAATGACCCGCAACGTGCCACGCAATGTATCGCGCAAGCTGACGAGTTCGTTTTTCGCGCTTTCCAGGTCGTCCAGGATGCGCCTGCAGCGTTCGTAGAAAATCATCCCATCCGGTGTCGGGCTGACCCGTCGGGTCGTGCGCTCCAGCAGCTTGACGCCCAGATTGAGTTCCAGTTTCGTGATGATGCGGCTGACGGTGGCGCTGGAAGTCTCCAGACTGTTTGCCGTTTTGGTGAAACTGCACAGTTCCACTGTTTTGACGAAAACGCCGATTTCGCTGAGAGGGTCCATGATGGTCTCCTTTCGGACTTCGAAAACAGCAAGACCACCCCGCGGCCGGCATGGCCGC
Source organism: Castellaniella sp. (assembly GCA_035707805.1). GTDB lineage: Bacteria > Pseudomonadota > Gammaproteobacteria > Burkholderiales > Burkholderiaceae_B > Castellaniella. The sequence continues at coordinate 77,108 of DASSTS010000017.1, forward strand.
CGGTGGGGTGGTAGGGGGCGCAGGGTGCTGAGGCGGTTCAGGCCGCCTGCGTGTCGTCCGCCGTGGCTTCGGTGTGCCGCGCGGCGCCGGCGAGCGCAGCCAGCAGATTGGAAAGCCCCTGGCGGGCCGCGGGATCCGTCAGTTCGCCTGAGGCCGAGAACTTTTCATGAGCCGCCGAAATGAAAAGTTCGGGCTTGTTCAGGGTTCGCGCGTCCAGGTAGACCAGAATCTGACGCAGGTGGTATTGGGCGCGTGCCCCGCCCAGCCAGCTCATGGATGCGCTGATGATCGCGGCGGGTTTGCCGCTGAAGGGCGCGGTGTGCGCGCGAGAGAGCCAATCGATGGCGTTCTTCAGGACGCCTGGCACCGAATAGTTGTATTCGGGCGTGGCGATCAGAAACGCGTCGGCCCGGCTGGCTTGGGCTGCCAGCCGCTTTACGGAGTCGGGGAGTCCTTGGGCCTCGACGTCGCCATCGTAAAGCGGCACGTCCGACAGTTCGGCGATTTCTATGATGGCGCCTTGCGGCGCCTGACGGCGCGCCTGCTCGATCAGCAAGCGGTTGTAGGACCCCTGGCGCAGGCTGCCGCCGATCGCGAGGATATGAATGGGCATGAGGAGATTCTCCTGTCAGAGACGAGACGGGTTTTCTGCGGGTTCGGTTGGCGCCGGACAATAGCGGATGCGGCCGGCGGGCAGGTAGAACAGGGCGATCAGCGCGCCGCCCGTTGCTTCCGGGTAGTGCGCACTGCCTGGAGCGGGGGCGGTCCAGCCTGCATGGCACCAGCCCTCCGGGCCTTTGAGCGCCGCATCCGGGTCCAGCGGTACGATCATGTTGAACTCTCCATAGGGATGGGCGTGATATTGGCCGCGATAGGTCCGGCCGCACAGGTCGTCCGCATGGATCGTCGAGGCCATGTAGACCGTCGTGATGCTGAAGTAGCGTGTCCGCTCCGACGGGGCGGCGATCAGGCTGCGCCGGTAACGTGGGCCGTCCACTTCGATGTTGGCCGCCCATCCGTCGCGGACGCCTCGCGTCACAAGCCGTGCGAGTGTCTGGTAGAGATCGCTGTCAGGACCGTAGGTCTGGTTCAGCCAGATTTCCGTCTCGGGGCCGGGCGTCATGCTCTGCACCGTGTCGAGAAAGGCCACGCTGTGTTCGACGAGCGCTGCGTGGTCCGGGTTTTCCTGCTGGGTTTTCATTTCCTCTCCTTGCCGGCCTCGAGGTGTGCCGTGCGTGGTGTGGAGAGGATTATCATGCTCCATAGAGTTGAATGGAATTGATCTGTTTTCAGAAATGAATTGCATGTCATGCAATATGCTGGAGGGGTGTGAGACATGAGCATCGGCGGGCTGGACCTCAATTTGTTGAAAGTCTTCGAAGCGGTCTATGAGGATCGAAACCTGGTACGCGCGGGCCAGCGCCTGAATCTCAGCCAGTCCGCCGTCAGCCACGCCTTGTCCCGCTTGAGGGACGGGGTGGGCGACGCCTTGTTCTTGCGCACGGGCAAGGGCCTGGTGCCTACGGCGCGGGCCGCCGAACTGGCTCCGGTCGTGAAGAGGGCGCTGGACAGCATCAAGGAAGCCTTGGGGGCCGAACCTTTTTCTCCCGCCGGATCGACGCGCCAGTTTGTGGTCGCCGCCAACGACCACATGACGGTCGTGGTGGTCGCCCCCCTGCTCAATGTGCTGCGGCAGGCCGCTCCGGGCACTGATCTGGTGGTCAGGCCTTCGACCCGGCTGGATCTGGCGGAACAGATCGACCTGGGGCGCATCGATCTGGCCATCGGCGCATTTGCCCAGATACCGTCGCGTTTTGGTGCCAGTACCCTGATGGTCCAGGACGAGTCCGTCCTGATGCGACGAGATCACCCCGTCGCCCGGCGTGGATTGGCCTTGCACGACTTTGCCGTCTATCCGCTTGTCACCGTTTCTGTGGGTGGGGTGGAAGAGGGCGCGGTCGACGGCTTCATCCTCGAACGAGGGCTGGCGCGCCAGTCCGAGGTCTTCGACAGGCGTGCTTTGCAGGAAGCGCTGGCGCGGGTCGGTCTCGAGCCGCGCTTGCAGGTGGCTGTCCCGCATGCGCTGGCAATTCCCGTGCTCTTGTCGGGCGGCGACATGCTGTCCATCGTGCCGTCGACCCTGGCGAAGGCTTTGGCCAGTCAAAGCGGTTTGCTGACCCGCCCGCTGCCTTACCGCTCCGATGAGACGACGACGCGGATGATCTGGCATCGGCGCAACGATCGAGATCCGGCGCATGCCTGGTTGCGCGGCCTGGTTGCGGGCGTATGCGCGGATTTGGCTTGATCCGCGCGGGTTCAGATGGGGGTTCCGGTGTTAACCTATAGGCCGTTTCATTTTTCCCACGACTTGTTCCTCATGTCCTCCCCTTCCGGAGCCGGCGCCGCGGACGGCGACCTGCTGCGATACGTCGCCTCCAGCCAACTGCCCACGCCCTGGGCGATCTTCCGGATCCACGCTTTCGTCGAGCTGGCCACGGGCAAGGAACACGTGGCGCTGACCCTGGGCGACGTGGGATCGGGCGAGCCGGTCCTGGCCCGCATCCATTCCGAATGCCTGACGGGTGACGCGCTCTTCAGCCAGCGCTGCGATTGCGGCGCCCAGCTCGAGGCGGCGCTGCAGCGGATCGCCGAGGAAGGCCGCGGCATCCTCATGTACCTGCGCCAGGAAGGACGGGGCATCGGCCTGCTGAACAAGATCCGCGCCTATCACCTGCAGGACGAGGGGGCGGACACCGTCGAGGCCAACGAACGCCTGGGTTTTCCGGCAGACATGCGCCGCTATGACCTCTGCAAGCCCATGCTGGCGCATTTCGGCATCCGCAGCGTGCGGCTGATGACCAACAACCCCCGCAAGGAGCGCGTGCTGGGCGAGCTGGGCATCGAGATCGCCGAGCACATCCCGCTGCAGGTCAACCGCAATCCCTACAATGAGCAGTACCTGCGCACCAAGGCGCGCAAGCTGGGCCACCAGTTCAAGGAATACTTCGGCGAGGCGCCCTGAGGGCGACGGGCAGGCCGGCCTTGCCGGCGCCATCCGCTCTTTTCGCGCTGCGCCCGACCGTCACCGGATCATGGATATTACCGATGGTGACGTACTCGACGACATGTTAAAAAACCGAGTGTTGCAGACTTTCCTGGCGTCCTGGTCATGGCTCAATTGCTGCACACAACCCACCTCGCGTGATGGTTCCAGCCCCTACCCCTGTTGATTTGCCCGAGGACCTGGCCGCCGAACCGCAGGCAACCCCGCTGCTGCCCTGCGAGCCCGCCGACCGGTCCCACATCCTGGCGCTGCTGCGCCTGGGCGATTTTTCCCAGGACGCCTTCCTGGCCACGGATACGCGCGGCGCCGTCGTCTACATGAACCGCAGCGCCGAGCGGCTGTTCGGCTACCGCAAGGGCGCGGCCATCGGCCGGCCCGTCGAATCGCTGCTGCCCGACATCCACGACATCAACGCCCGCCTGGACCAGGAGGGCACCCGCAACACCCTGCTGTGGCGCGGGCGCGGCCTGCACCGCGAATCGCACGCCTTGCAGCTCTCGGGCGCGGCCACCCACATCCCGTCCCTGTCCGGACGCAGCCACCTGTACGTGATGCGGACGCGCCGCTCGGGCCTGAACGACACCGAGCGCCAGGCCGAGCTCGCCTCGCTGGTGTACCGCAACACCAGCGAGGGCATGCTGGTGCTTGACCCCAAGGGCTTCATCCTGGACGTCAACCCGGCCTTCGTCAGCCTGCGCGGACGCCCGGAATCGGACGTGATCGGGCGCCATGTGCGCTGCCTGAATTCACCGTGCCACGATCGCGAGTTCTATCGCGCCATGTGGCGCGCCGTGATGGAGACCGGCAGCTGGCAGGGCGAGCACTGGGGCCAGCACGTCAACGGCGAGCTCTACCCGGAATGGCTCAGCATCAACACCTCGTTCGGCGAGGACGGCGAGGTCCACCGCCGGGTGATGATCTTTTCCAACATCGCCGAGATCAAGCAGGCCGAGGCCATCATCTGGAAACAGGCCAATTTCGACCGCCTGACCGACCTGCCCAACCGCCAGATGTTCCACGACCGGCTCGAACAAAGCATTCGCAAGGCGCGCCGCTGCAACGGCCGCATCGGTCTTCTGTTCCTGGACCTGGACCGTTTCAAGGAAATCAACGACACCCTGGGCCACGCCATGGGCGACGAGCTGCTCAAAGAGGCCGCGCGGCGCCTGAGCGCCTGCGTGCGCCAGAGCGACACCGTGGCCCGCCTGGGGGGCGACGAATTCACCGTGCTGCTGGACGACGTGCGCGAGCCGCGCGACGTCGAGCGCCTCACCCGGTCCATCCTGCGCACCCTGGCCGAGCCCTTCCGCCTGGGGGTGGAGACCGTCTTCGTCTCGACCAGCATCGGGGTGACCTTCTTTCCGGACGACGCCACCGACGCCGAGTCCCTGCTGAACAACGCCGACCAGGCCATGTATTCGGCCAAGGCCGACGGCCGCAACCGCAGCCGCTATTTCACCGCCTCCATGCAAGAGCGCGCCCAGACGCGCATGCGCCTGGTCAACGACCTGCACCTGGCCCTGGACCAGAGCCAGTTCTCGCTGGACTTCCAGCCCATCGTGGATCTGAGCGACGGCCGGGTGGTCAAGGCCGAGACCCTGCTGCGCTGGCACCATCCGGTGCGCGGCCTGGTGTCGCCCGCGGAATTCATCCCGCTGGCCGAGGAGACCGGCATCATCCGGGCGCTGGGCGACTGGGTCTTTTGCGAGGCCACCCGCCAGGTCGCCGAATGGCGGCAGCGATTCAGCTTGGACATCCAGGTCAGCGTCAACATCTCGCCGGCGCAGCTGCGCCACGAGGGCCTGGACCTGGCTTTCTGGAGCACCCACCTGAACACCCTGGGCCTGCCGTCGCGGCACGTGATCGTCGAGATCACCGAGGGCCTGCTGATGGATTCGGACGACGACCGCATCCGCCAGCAGCTCGAGGCCTTCCGCGAGGCGGGCGTGCAGGTCGCGCTCGACGATTTCGGCACCGGCTATTCCTCGCTGTCCTACCTGCGCAAGTTCGATATCGATTTCCTGAAGATCGACCAGTCCTTCGTGGCCAATCTGCGGCGCGGCAGCGCCGACCATGCCCTGTGCGAGGCCATCATCCTGCTGGCGCACAAGCTGGGGCTGCGGGTGGTGGCCGAAGGCATCGAGACCCCTCGGCAATACGATCTGCTGGCGGCGGCGGGCTGCGACTACGGCCAGGGTTACCTGTTCGCCCGGCCCATGCCGGCGCATGCCTTCGAGGCCCTGCTGCAGGCGCGGACCGACATGCGGCCCGAGCCGACTCAGGACAGCGATCCGTCGGGGCGGGCCTCGGCGCGCTGACCGCGCAGGCAGTCCGGGGTGGCGGGCAGCACCGCCCAGTGCAGGTCGATCAGCCGGCCCCGCGGACCGGACCAGGGCACTTCATCGATTCCCTTCCAGGGCGCGGCATCGTACAGCGCCTGCACCGCCGGCGCGGGCGCCGCGCGGCCGTCCTCGCTGTAGGCGACCAGCGCCCCGCACTGCAGCGCCGTGCCCGGCGCGAACCACGGCGACTGTTCGTCGCTGGCATCGATGTACACCTGTGTGGCCGGGCCGGCATGGACGGCGATGTTGCCGCCCAGCCAGGTGTTGGACACGACCACGCGCAGCGGCCGGCCGGGCTGGTGCTGCTGCCAGTGGCGCAGCGCCAGTTCGGCCAGCGCGGGCCCGGGGTAGGTGGACCGCGCCGGCTTGCCCAGCGCCTGCGCCAGCGGGCCGCGGGCCGCGGCATAGCCCAGCGCCATGGCCAGGTGCAGGGCGGCGGCCAGGATCAGGATGCGCCGCAGCTGCACGGATTCGGGGCCGCGCAGCCACCACAGGCCGTAGAAGCCGAACAGCACGAAGAAGGTGCTGGCCCAGGACGCCTCCAGGCGCGAACCCAGCACCGCCGAGATCGCGACCGTCGAGACGAAGGGCGCCAGGCCCACCCACAGCAGGAAGCGCCGGTCGCCCGCCGTGAAGTCATGCAGATAGCGCGGCGCGGCGGCGGATCCGGCAAAGGATTCGTCATTGGCGGCGTGGCCCGGCGCGCGGTCGCCGCGGCGGCGGCGCCACAGCGTCCAGGCGATCAGTACAAGTACCATGGGCGCCAGGCGTCCGGCCTGGTCCAGGACGAAAGCCAGCAGTTCGGACAGCGCCGCCAGGCGCCCGCCCGCCTGCAGCGAGGCGTCGGCATACAGCAGGGGCTCGAAATGGTGCTGATCCAGCCACCAGAGGTGGGGGCTGAGGACCGCCACGAAGGCCAGCGACGCCCATCCCAGGCCGGCCCAGGTGCGCCCGAGGCGCCAGGCGCCGCTGCGCAGCAGGTAGAGGAAGAACGCGGCGAACTGGATCACGGCGCTGTATTTGGTCAGCATCGCCAGGCCGCCGACGACGCCCAGCAACACCCAGTCGCGCATGCGCTGGTCGCGCAGGGCGCGGTAGAACAGCCAGATCGACGCGGTGATGGACCAGAGCTGGGCCGTGTTGTGGTTGTAGATCGTGCCGCGCAGCGAAAAGTACGCCGTGACCGAGACCAGCAGCATGGCGATTAGCGCCCGGTGCGGGCTCGTGAGCTCGCGGCCGAGCTTCCAGACGAACCACAGGCCCAGCGCGGAAAAGATCTGTCCCATCAGGAAGGGCAGCCAGACCGGACGCCCGAACAGCAGGGTGGCGAAATGCATGAACCAGGAAGGCAGCGGCGGATGCTTGGTATAGCCCAGCTCCAGGCTTGCCGCCCAGACCAGTTCCTCCATGCCGTCGAGGTCCGGCGCCGAGTGGCTGAGGCCGCACAGGACGGTCCACAGGACGCCCATGCCGAGCAGGCAGAGCAAGACGAGCGCGGTCCCCGGGGGGCGCGCCAACAGGGGGATTCGGGGGCGTAGGGCCTGCTGCATGGGCGCCAGTATACCGAGCCCCCCGTCCGTGGGGGAATCGCCGCGGGCGCCGCAGGGCGCGTGGTACTATCGCCGCAGGCGCGCGCCGGGGCTGACGTGCGCCGGTACTTCTTCATTATGCACAGGCTCTACCCATGACGACCGAAGTCCCCATCATCCGCGCCCGTTCGGGTTCCAAGTTCATCAGCCCGCAGGGCACCCGCGCCGTCAAGGACGGCATGCGGCCCAGCGAGCTGAGCGAGATCCCCGATTCGGCTCCCAAGCCGTCCTGGCTGCGGGTGCGCGTGCCGTCCGGCGCCCGCTACCAAGAGGTCCGCCAGATCGTCGAGACCCACAAGCTCAACACCGTCTGCGCCGAATCCAAGTGCCCGAACATCGCCGAGTGCTGGGGACGGGGCACCGCCACGCTGATGCTGATGGGCTCGGTCTGCACCCGGGCGTGCAAGTTCTGCGCCGTCAGCACGGGCAATCCGCACGGCTGGCTGGACCACGACGAGCCGGCCAGCGTGGCCGACGCGGTCGCCCTGATGCAGCTGAAATACGTGGTGTTGACGTCCGTCGACCGCGACGACCTGATCGACGGCGGCGCCGGCCATTACGCGGCCTGTATCCGCGCGATCCACGAGCGCTCGCCGGCGACGGCGGTCGAGGCGCTGACGCCGGATTTCCAGGGCAACCACGGCTGCGTCGAGACCATCCTGGACGCCGGCCTGACGACCTTTGCGCAGAATCTCGAGACCGTCGAACGCCTGACCCACGTGGTGCGCGACGTGCGCGCCGGCTACCAGCAGACCCTGGATGTGCTGGCCCATGCCAAGCAGTACGCGCCGCATACGCTGACCAAGACCAGCATCATGCTGGGCCTGGGCGAGACCGACGAGGAAATCGAACAGGCGATGGACGACATCCGCGCCGCCCGGGTCGACATCCTGACCTTCGGCCAGTACATGCGGCCCACGGCCAATCACTTGCCCGTGCGCCGCTTCGTCACGCCCGAGCAGTTCCGGGCGTACCGCGACCTGGGGCTGTCCAAGGGATTCCGCGAGGTCGTCTCGGGCGCGCTGGTGCGTTCCAGCTACCGCGCCGAACAGGTCCTGGAAAAGGAAAACGTGGGGCTCTGAGCCCGCCCGCGGATCCCAGTCATGCCGGGACCGCGGCGTCCCCGGCCAGCTCGCGCACGATCCGTTCCAGCGTGTCGGCCAGTTCGCGGCAGGCGGGGCCCGGAAAGTCCGGCCGCGCAAAGACCCGGTACAGCATGACGTAGCGGTGTCCGCCTTCCACCAGGGGCAGCGGCAGCAGCCGCCCGTCGGCCAGCTCTTCCCGGATCCTCAGTTCCGGATACCAGGAAAACCCCAGGCCGGCGCAGGCCGCGCGGATCGAGGTGGACAGCTCGCTGAACGTCCAGCGCTGTTCCGCGTCCAGCCAGCCGGCACTCTGGCGGCGCGTGCCCGAATCCCGCACCACCAGCTGCCGGTGCTGGCGCAGGTCGGCCCATTCCAGCGGCCTGTCCAGGGCGTGCAGGGGATGGCCCGGCGCCGCCACGGCGACGAATCGGACCTGCAGCAGCGCCTCGCCGCTGAATCCCGCCGGGATGCGCGGGGTGATCACCAGATCGGCCTCACGGCGCAGCAGGGCTTCCTCCGTGCCGCTCAGCACGGTTGCCTGGACTTCGATGCGTGTCGCCGCGCAGCCCGGGCTGAAGGCCTCCAGAGCCCGCAGCAGCAGCCAGTCCGGAAAGAGGGCGTCCATCGCCAGGCGCAGCAGCGGCTCGCGCCCGGCCGCCAGCTGGCGGCCCGCGGACTCCAGTCCCTGGGCGTGCTCCACCAGCACCCGTGCGCGCTGCAGCAGGATCTGTCCAGCCGCCGTCGGCACGGCGCGCCGGCCCTCGGGGCGGAACAGGCGCAGGCCCAGCCGGTCTTCCAGCCGCTGGATGGCATAGCTGACGGAGGACTGGCTCTTGCCCAGCGCCTCGGCCGCCTGGGCATAGCCGCCGTGGTCCACGACCGCGATCAGGGACTGCCAGTGGGCGATGGGGATGATCTCTGACATATCTAAATATTAGATCAAAAAGCGCATGGTTTTGCGGTTGTGCATCGGATTATATGATTCATAATGGACGCCATCTGAATCAAGGAGTGGTTCGATGAGCACTCGACCGATCACCCGCATTTTGCCGGCCCAGGCCACACAGGACGGCGCCGGCGTGCGCCTGCTGCGCGCACTGGGCTACCACCATCAGGTCCGCATGGATCCCTTCCTGATGCTGGACGCCTTTTCCTCCGACGATCCCGACGACTACATCGCCGGCTTTCCGCCGCATCCGCATCGCGGCTTCGAGACCGTCACCTACATCGTGGACGGCCACATGCGCCACCGCGACCACCTGGGCAACGAGGGCGACCTCAAGGCCGGGGGCGTGCAGTGGATGACGGCCGGCAGCGGCATCATCCACGAGGAAATGCCCCAGCAGGAAAACGGCCTGCTGCGCGGCTTCCAGATCTGGCTGAACCTGCCGGCGGCGGAAAAAATGCAGCCCGCCCACTACCGCGACATCCCCGCGGAAGACCTGGCCGTGGCCGAACTGCCCGAGGGCGGCTTCATCAAGCTGATCGCCGGCACCATCCCCTGGGCCACCTGCCCGCTGAAAGGACCGGGGCAGGGCGCGGGGCCGTCCGTCACCCAGCCGCTGATCGCCGACGTCTGCGTCATGGCGGGCCAGTCCGTGGAAATCCCGGTGCCGGCCAGCCACCAGGTGCTGCTGTACGTGTTCGAGGGCAGCCTCGACGGCGGGGACCAGGCCGTGGCGGCCGGGCATACCGTCTGGTACGGCGCCGGGGGCGACGTGGTGCGGATCGCCCCCGCGGCGGACTCGGCCGACGGGGTGCGCGTCCTGCTGCTGGCCGGCAAGCCCCTGAACGAGCCCATCGCCCAGTACGGGCCGTTCGTGATGAACACCCAGCAGGAGATCGAGCAGGCGCTGCGCGACTATCGCGACGGCGCCCTGGCCCGGCCCGCCTGATTTCCCCTTGTCCCGGATGTCCCTTTCTTGTTTTTTTCTGGAGTCTTCATGTCCATTCGCGTCCTCGCCATCGGCGGCAGCCTGCGCCAAGGTTCCTACAATCATCTGCTGCTGCGCCAGGCGCAGCGCCAAGCCCCCGAAGGCATGAGCATCGATATCGCCGACCTGGCCGATGTGCCCCTGTACAACAGCGACGTGCAGGCCCGGGGCTTTCCCGCGTCGGTGCAGCGCATCGCCGACCAGGTGGCCCAGGCCGATGCCATCCTGATCGCCACGCCGGAATACAACTACTCGATTCCCGGCGTGCTGAAGAACGCCATCGACTGGCTGTCACGCGTGCCCGGCGCGCCCTTCCAGGGCAAGCCCGTGGCCATCGCCAGCGCCTCGATGGGCGGCATGGGCGGCGCCCGTGCGCAATACCACCTGCGCCAGGTGCTGATCTACCTGGACGTGCATCCCCTGAACAAGCCCGAACTGTTCATCTCCGCCGCGCACGAGAAATTCGATGCCGACGGGACGCTGACCGACACAGTGTCGCGCGACGGGCTGGACCAGTTGCTGGCTGCCCTGGCCGCCCACGCCCGCCGGCTGGGGACGCGGGAAGCCGTGGCCGAGGCCGCCTGAGGCCGCCTCAGTCGTCCCAGCCGCCGCGGTGGCCGTGACCGTGACCGCGCTTGTCGTAGTGCTTCCAGTACTTCCGCTCGTGGCGGTCGTAGTGGCCGCGGTCGACCCAGCCGCGCCGGTAGCCCGGCCCCGGCACATAGACCGGTTCGGGCACCACGATCACGCGCGGACGATGGTGGTAGTAGCGGGGAGGTGGCGGCGGATAGTAGGCGGGGCCGCCCCAGATCACGCCGGGGATGCCGATGGAAATCCCCACGTCGATGTCACCCGCGTGGGCGGCCGGCCCCGCGGCCAGCGCGCCCGCCAGCAAGGCGGCGGCGATGATGCTTTTCTTCATGAAACTCTCCTGCCGATTCGTGATCCAGATTGTGGCCGAAGGCGTCCCCCGAATGGTGGAAGCCTTGCGGAGAGTCGCTTCAAAACGCTACGGAATCCGGCGCGGCACGACGAAGCGGGAACAAATCCTCACGTCTGTTGCCTCGACAGCCCTCGGCCATGCGGCGGAGGTGCCCGCCTGAGCGGCCTTCCCGGTCCTCAGGAATGCAGCGCGAAGAACGCCAGCGTGCGTTCCCAGGCCAGCTTGGCCGCCTCCGGCCGGTAGGCCGGCGTCGCGACGCGCCCGAAGGCATGGCCCGCGTCCGCGTAGACGTGGATCTCCACCTGTGGCTGGGCCTCGCGGATCTGCTCCACGTCAGACAGCGGGATCGAATGGTCCTGGGCGCCGAAATGCATCTGCACCGGGATCCGGGGCGTGTCCTCGCGATGACGCGCGATCCCGCCGCCGTGCCAGCAGGACGCCGCGGCAAAGGTGTCGGACAGGCAGGCCATGCGCCAGGACAGATAACCGCCCCAGCAATAGCCGGTCAGCAGCTTCACGGACTGATCCAGCGCCGCCGCGGCCGCCTCGATGTCCAGACGCGCCGTCTCGTCGGCGATGGCCTTTTTGTAGCCCGCCCCGCGCTGGACGTCTTCGGGGCTGTAGCCCAGCTGCAGCCCCTGCTGGGGCGCCGTCTCGCGGTCGAACAGCGACGGGCTGATCGCCCGGTAGCCCGCCGCCGCGTAGCGGTCCACGACCGAGCGGACGTAGCCATTGACGCCAAAGATCTCCGGCAGGACCACGACGCCCGCGCGGGCGTCGTCAGGGCCGTTGAGGTAGGCGGCGAAGGTGTGGCCATCTGCGGCCGTCAAAGTGATGTCCATCGGGGTGTTCTCCTGTATGCGAAAGGCGACACGTCGCCGTCCGGTCCATCGTACCGCGATGCGGCAGCGCAGGCTTTTGATTTCATTATCCGGAAAGTCCCGGTATAATGGAGGGTCCTGGGGCCGATTTGGCTTCGACGTGGGTCGCGAAACAGGATAGTGCATACCGAGCACCAGTAAGCTCGTAAATCCACTGGAAAACTACAAACGCCAACGACGAGCGTTTCGCTCTGGCCGCTTAAGCGGTGAGCCGCTGCACCGATCTGTCCCTGGGTCGGGTGGGGTAAAACCCACAGCAGCGTCATCTACAGGGAATCGGGTTCGGCCAGGTCACTGGGCCGGATCTTAAATCAGTGTGAATCGCCGAGGAAGGGCCTGTCGTCCGGCATGATCCGAGGTTAAAACTCAAAGTAGGCCGACTAAGTATGTAGAGCTACTTGCAGAGGGCTTGCGGACGGGGGTTCAATTCCCCCCGGCTCCACCAAGTTTTCATAAACCCTTGATTATTCAAGGGTTTTTTTCTTTTCCGCTGTGGTAAATGAAAGTGGGACACCCAAGTGGGACACCTTCACTTCTGCTATGGCAACTATTCCAAGCCATCTGGTGCGAAGTCGTCATGGTGTGTACTACTTCCGTGTAACTGCAAAGCAGGACGGAAAACAGTACAGCCGCAAGGTTTTGTATTGACCTAGCAGAACCTGCTCAGCTCAGGCGGCTAATGCAAATGCCTCAGCCGGGGTTTTCATCTTCAGCGCCTGGTGTGGGCGTCGATTGTTGTAAAAGCTGATCCAGTCGCCAATGACGCGGCTGGCGTGCTGCAGTGATTCAAATCGATGTCGGTGGGCACATTGCTCTTTCAACGTCCGGATGACGCGTTCGACCATGCCGTTTTGCTGCGGGCAATGCGGCGTGATGAACTCTTGGCGTAGGCCGTAGCTGCGCACCAGCGCCGTGTAGTTCCGGCTGGTAAAAACGAGCCCATTGTCCGACCGAAGCAGGAACGGCGTCGGGACACGACCCAGTGTGCCGAACCGAGCGATCAGCGCGTGCTCCAAGGCGGCGCTGGCCGTCGTGGCCTTGCCGCTACGGGACAGGTGCCAGCCCAGCAGCTCGCGGGTATGGCAGTCGATCACCAAGGCTAGGGTGGACCAGCCAT
>DASSTS010000018.1:0-44846 GCA_035707805.1 Castellaniella sp.
CAACATACCATGCGGAACGTGAAATCCATGCAACGCCCTTGTTGAAGGGCCCGTCATGTCCGCCTTGTCGGCACCCGCCTCCTGCGGGCGGCCATGAAAAAACCCGGCCGCCAGGGCCGGGTTTTCAGGGCTGGGCCAGCAATCGGATTACTGGCTTTCCAGGAAGCTCTTGAGCTTGTCCGCGCGGCTGGGATGACGCAGCTTGCGCAGGGCCTTGGCTTCTATTTGACGGATACGCTCGCGCGTGACGTCAAACTGCTTGCCCACTTCCTCCAGGGTCTGGTCCGTGCTCATCTCGATGCCGAAACGCATGCGCAGCACCTTGGCTTCGCGAGGCGTCAGGGAATCCAGCACATCCTTCACCACTTCACGCATGGAGCCATGCAGAGCCGAATCCGAGGGCGACACCGTGTTGTTGTCCTCGATGAAATCGCCCAGGTGGGAATCGTCATCGTCTCCGATCGGCGTTTCCATGGAGATGGGCTCCTTGGCGATCTTCAGGATCTTGCGAACCTTGTCCTCGGGCATGTCCATCTTCAGGGCCAGGGTGGCGGGATCGGGCTCGACGCCGGTTTCCTGCAGGATCTGGCGGTTGATCCGGTTCATCTTGTTGATGGTCTCGATCATGTGCACCGGGATGCGGATCGTGCGGGCCTGGTCCGCGATGGAGCGCGTGATGGCCTGTCGGATCCACCAGGTGGCGTAGGTCGAGAACTTGTAGCCGCGACGATACTCGAACTTGTCCACGGCCTTCATCAGGCCGATGTTGCCTTCCTGGATCAGGTCCAGGAACTGCAGGCCGCGGTTGGTGTATTTCTTGGCGATGGAGATTACCAGCCGCAGGTTGGCCTCGGTCATCTCGCGCTTGGCCTTGCGGGCCTTGGCCTCGCCGGTGGCCATGCGCTTGTTGACGTCCTTGAGGTCCTTGAGAGGCAGCACCACGCTGCGCTGCAGCTCGATGAGCTTTTGCTGGATCTCGAGGACGGCCGGGGCGTGGCGGTCCAGTGTCTCGGAATAGTCGTGGCCGGCGGCGACCTCTTGCGTGACCCAGTCGAGGTTGGTCTCGTTGCCGGGGAAGGCCTTGATGAAATGCGCGCGCGGCATGCCGGCGCGGCTGACGCAGATCGCCATGGCCGCGCGCTCCTGGGCGCGGACCTCGGCCACCTGGGCGCGCAACGCGTCGGCCAGGCGCTCGACCATCTTGGCGGTGAAGCGCACGCCCATGAGCTCAGCGTGGATGGCCTCGCGGGCCTCGACGTAGGCCGGGGACTTGTAGCCTTCGTTCTCGAAGGCCACGCGCATCTTGTCGAACCAGACTTCCACCTGGTCGAATTTCTTCAGCGCCTTGGCGCGCAGGTATTCGAGCTGCTTGCTGCTCATGCCGCCGGCCGGGCCGTCATCGTCGTCGGACGACACCCCGGAGCCCGCGTATTCCTCGCCTTCCTCGTCGATCAGGCCGTCGACGACTTCGTCGATCTGGGCGGACCCGTCGCGCACGCGGCGGATGTGTTCCAGGATCTCGTTGACCGTGGTCGGGCAGGCCGCGATGGCCATGACCATGTGCTTGAGGCCGTCCTCGATGCGCTTGGCGATCTCGATCTCGCCTTCGCGCGTCAGCAGCTCGACCGTGCCCATCTCGCGCATGTACATGCGCACGGGGTCGGTGGTGCGGCCGAAATCGGAATCCACGGTGGTAAGCGCGGCCTCGGCCTCGTCCTCGACGTCGTCGTCGCTGGTGGCCGAGGGCACGTTGTCGCTCATCAGCAGGGTCTCGGCATCCGGCGCCTGGTCGTAGACCGAGATGCCCATGTCGCTGAACGTGCTGATGATGCCGTCGATGGCCTCCGCGTCGACCAGGTCGTCGGGCAGGTGGTCGTTGATCTCGCCGTAGGTGAGGTAGCCGCGGTCCTTGCCGAGCTTGATCAGGATCTTCAGCCGGTTGCGGCGGGCTTCCTGTTCCTCGGGGGTCATCTGGCTGCGCGAAGGGCTTTCCTTTTCGCCCTTGGCGCGCTTGCCGCCGCGCTTGGGCAGCGGCTTGAGATCGGGAATGACCTCGCCGTCGTCGGCATCGTCGTCGACGTAGTCCGCGCCGTCATTGTTGGCGTTCTTGGCCGGACGCCCGGGCTTGCGGCCGCTGGGCACCTTGGGCGCGCGGGGCTCGGCCGCCTTTTTCGCGGGGGCCTTGGCCGCTTTCTTGGCGGGGGCCTTGGCCGCTGTCTTCGCCGTGGCGGGCGCCGCCGCCGTCGCACTGGCCGCCTTCACCACGGATTCGAGCTCAGCGCTCTGGGCCTTGGTTTTCTTGGCAGCCGTTTTCTTGGCGGCCACAGGGGTTTTGCCAGTTGCTTGGGTCATGTGCTCGATTCCGTTGTCAGTTCGGTTGACGGTTCCGTCAAGGCGTTCAACTTATTGAAAACCATATAGTTTACTGCAGTTGACAGGAAGATTCATCCTGTTCGCGTCTTCAGCCGCGCCAGGCGACGGCTGAGATCCTGGTAGCGCCGGCGCTGCGCCTCGTCGCCCAGCCCGGCCTTGATCAGGCGGTCGCATTGTTCCTGCACCGCCTGCAGTTCGATCTGCCGCAGGGCGTCGCGCCACTCCGCCTGGGGATCCGGCAGTTCCTGCGTCATGACCTCGGTGGACAGGTCGCGGATCGCCGCGGCCAGGTCCGAATCGGGGTCCGCAGCCTCGAGCAGCGCGCCGGCATGCCGGCCGCCGCAGGCGCTGGCCAGGCCGATCAGATCCCGGACAAGATGCAGATGGGGATGATGGGCCAGCAATTCAAGCTGCTGGTCGCCCAGCCCGTCCACCAGCGCCGGATGCGCCAGCAGCAGGCGCAGCAGGCGCCGCGCCATGGGGGTGACCGTGCGGGCCTGCCGCCGGCGCCCGCCGCGCCGCGCGCCGGCCGCGAATTCCGGATACTCCGGATCCTGTCCCGGCCCGGCGGCCAGCCAGGGGGGCTCCTGCCCGGAGAAGTCCGCCTCGGACGGCTGCAGGCCGGCGGCCTGCCCCTCCGGGGCGCGCGCAGTCCGGGCGGCGCCGGGCGCGCCGGGCGCGCCTGCCGGCGGCCCGCCGCGGACCGTCCCGCCCGCCTGAGGCGCCGCCCCGGCCGCGCCGCGTCCGCCGGCCGCCAGCATGCGGCTGAGTTCTTCCGGCGTCAGGCGCACCTGCTGGGCGAATTCGCGCTCGACCTGCAGACGAAAGCCGCCTTCGGGCATCTGTGCGAACAGCGGCCGCGCCTCGTGCACGCAGGCGGCGCGGCCCTCGGCCTCGCGCAGGTCGTGTCGCGCGGCCAGCTCCTCGAGCATGAAACGGGACAGCGGCAGGGCCTCGTCCAGATACGCCCGCAGGGCCTGCACGCCGTAGGTGCGCACGTAGGAATCCGGATCCTGGCCTTCGGGCAGGAACAGGAAGCGCATCGAGACGTCCTCGGCCACCCAGGGCAGGCAGGCCTGCAGGGCCCGCCAGGCCGCCTTGCGCCCCGCCCCGTCGCCGTCGAAGCTGAAGACGATCCGGTCGCTGGCGCGGCAGAGCTTCTGCAGGTGGGTGCTGGTCGTGGAGGTGCCCAGCGTCGCCACCGCGTTGCACAGTCCGAACTGCGCCAGGGCCACCACGTCCATGTAGCCTTCCACGACCAGCACGCAGCCCTCGGACCGGATGCCGGCGCGCGCCTCGTGCAGGCCGTAGAGCTCCTGCCCCTTGGAGAACAGCGGGGTCTCCGGGGAATTCAGGTACTTGGGCTCGCCCGGCTCGATCAGGCGGCCGCCGAAACCGATCAACTGGCCGCGCGCGTTCTGGATGGGGAACATGATCCGGCCGCGGAACCGGTCGTGGCGGCGGCCGTCCTCGGCCTCGATCACCAGGCCGGACTCGATCAGGGCCGGATCCTCGTAATGCGAAAAGACGGCGGCCAGCCCGCGGCGGTCCGCCGACGCCCAGCCCAGGCCGTAGCGCGCGGCGATCTCGCCGCTCAGGCCGCGCTTTTTCAGGTAGGCGATGGCCTGGGGCGCCTGCTTGAGCGCCGCGCGGTAATGCGCCTGGGCCTGCTGCAGGACGTCGCGCTGGCGCGAGCCTTCCTCGCGGCGCTCGCGCTCGGCGGCCCGCTGGCGCGGTGTGCGGGGTTCTTCGGGGACCGTCAGGCCGACGCTGCCGGCCAGCGAACGCACCGCCTCGGGAAACGAGGCGCCGGTATGCTCGGTCAGGAAATGGATCGCGCTGCCATGGGCTCCGCAACCGAAGCAATGGTAGAACTGCTTGGTCGGGCTGACGGTGAACGACGGCGTCTTTTCAGTGTGAAAAGGGCACAAACCCAGCAGGTTTGCGCCCCCTTTGCGCAGCTGCACGTACCGGCCGACAATGTCGACGATATCGACGCGCGCGAGCAGTTCCTGGATGAAGGATTCAGGAATCAATCAATAGAGTCGCGGCGGCAGTTGTTGGCTGCGAATGCGCTTGTAGTGGCGTTTCACTGCGGCGGCCAGCTTGCGCTTACGTTCGGCGGTGGGCTTCTCGTAGAATTCACGCGAACGCAGTTCGGTCAGCAGACCGGTCTTTTCGATGGTGCGCTTGAAGCGCCGCAGGGCAGCCTCGAAGGGCTCGTTTTCTTTGAGGCGGACAATCGGCATGTAAATCCTTGATGGCCTGTACAAAATCATGGGTGTCGGCCTGATGGCAGCCGGTGCGCCCACGGTTGGATTGAAATGAAACCGACGATACGGAAATATCCGTATCCGTGAAAGCAGATGATTCTATCATGGATTCGCTTGCGAATCCATGACTTATCGCCTATTGAGAGTCCGGATAGGCGCTACGCACCCCCTTGCGGATCCAGGATTCGAGCTGGTGCGGACGCAGGCTGTCGTAGTCCTCGAAGGGCTGGTGGATCCAGGGATTGGTGGGCAGCTGGGCGACGAAATAGTCGGGCTGGACCTTGGCGTGCCCCTTTTGCCAGAGCACGGCCGTGCGCAGTTCGGTGATGCCCGGGAACTGCTTGAGCAGGTGGTCGCGCACGCGCGAGAATGTTAGGCCGGTATCGACCATGTCGTCGACCAGCAGCACCTTGCCGTCCAGCGTGCCGCGCGTGATCGTGATGAACTGGGCAATGTCCAGCTGCCCCTGCACCGTGCCGGCCGCCTCGCGATAGCTGCTGGTGGCCAGAATGCCCAGCGGCAGATCGAAGATGCGCGACAGCACGTCGCCCACGCGCACCCCGCCGCGCGCCAGACACAGGATCTTGTCGAACGCCCAGCCCGACTCATGGACCTGGAGCGCAAGCTGTTCGATCAGCGTGTGATACTGTTCCCAACTGACCCAGAGGTCACGATCGGTGCTCGGGGGAGTGCTCATGGTGTTTTTCCTGTCACCTTTGAAGAAGAATCAAAAAACCGCAAGCGGACTTGCGGTTTCGGTTGGCGCATCAACCCTGGAACGGATGGCGCAGCACGATGGTCTCCAGCCGGTCCGGGCCGGTCGAGACCATGTCGATCGGCACGTCGCAGACCTCGGCGATGCGCTCGAGGTAGCGGCGGGCATTGATGGGCAGCTTGTCGTATTCGGTGATGCCGACGGTGGATTCGGTCCAGCCGGCCATTTCCTCGAGCACGGGTTCGGCCTCGGCCGCGGCGTGGGCGCCATAGGGCAGCACGTCCAGGAACTGGCCCTTGTAGCGGTAGCCGACGCCGATCTTGATCTGCTCGACCCCGTCGAGCACGTCGAGCTTGGTGATGCACAGGCCGGTCAGGCCGTTGATCATGACCGAGCGCTTCATCGCGGCGCCGTCGAACCAGCCGCAGCGGCGCGGCCGGCCGGTGACCGAGCCGAATTCCTTGCCCACCGTCGCCAGGCGCAGGCCCGTGTCGTCCAGCAGTTCGGTGGGGAACGGCCCCGAGCCGACGCGGGTGGTGTAGGCCTTGGCGATCCCCAGCACGTAGTCCAGGGCCTGCGGCCCCACGCCGGCGCCGGCGGCCGCCGCCCCGGCGACGCAGTTGCTGCTGGTCACGAAGGGATAGGTGCCGTGGTCGATGTCCAGCAGGGTGCCCTGGGCGCCCTCGAACAGCAGGTTGTGGCCGCCCTTGCGGGCGAGGTGCAGGTTGCTGGAGACGTCGGCCACCATGGGCTCGATCTGGGGCGCCAGCGCCATCACCTGGTCGCGGACCTGGCTGGCCTCGACGGGCTTGGCACCCAGGTACTGGGTGAGCACGAAATTATGGTAGTCCAGAACCTCGGCGAGCTTTTCGTCGAACACGGCCGGATCATAGAGATCCTGGACGCGCAGGGCGCGCCGGGCGACCTTGTCCTCGTACGCTGGCCCGATGCCGCGACCGGTCGTGCCGATCTTGCCCTCGCCCTTGCGGGCCTCGCGGGCCTGGTCCAGCGCCACGTGGTACGGCAGGATCAGCGGGCAGGCCGCGGAGATCTGCAGGCGCGCGCGCACGTCCAGCCCGGCGGATTCGAGCTCGGCGATCTCGCCCAGCAAGGCCTCGGGCGACAGCACCACGCCGTTGCCGATGTAGCAGGTGACGTGGGGATGCATGATGCCCGACGGGATCAGGCGCAGGATGGTCTTCTTGCCGTTGATCCACAGCGTATGGCCGGCATTGTGCCCCCCCTGGAAGCGCACGACCCCCTGGGCGGACTCGGCGAGCCAATCCACGATCTTGCCCTTGCCCTCGTCACCCCACTGGGTGCCGATCACGACGATGTTCTTGCTCATAAGCCTTGCTTGCGGCGGCACCATGCCGCCTTGGGAAACAAATAAGTTTATACCATCAGGCAGCGACAGTCCTGAGGACCCAGCCGCCGTCCGCCGAAACCAGTTCCTGGCCGACCCGGAATTCGTCGTACTGCTGGGGCTCGCCCGGCAGGCTCTGGATGACCACGTGCCCCTGCGCCCGCAGGGCCGCCACGGCCTGGGCCAGCGCCGGGTCGTCCGACCAGGGCGCCCGGATGGCGGGCACGGGGCGCGCCTCGGGCAGGCCCGCCGACAGCTTGCGCAGGTCCAGGCTGAAGCCCGTGGCGGGGCGCGAGCGGCCGAACTTGCGGCCGATGCCGTCGTAGCGGCCGCCGCGCACCAGCGCATCGTGCCAGCCCGCGGCATAGATCGAGAACACGACGCCCGAGTGATAGCCGTAGCTGCCCCCCATGTCCGCCAGGTCGATGGCGACCGGCGCATCGGGCAGCGCCAGGCACAGCGTGCGCAGGGCATCGAGCGCCGCGTGCACGGCCGGCAGATCCGGCAGGCGCTCGCGGGCGCGGTCCACGGTGCCCAGGTCGCCGTACAGGGTGGTCAGCACCCGCAAGGCCTGCAGGCTGTCGGCGCGCGCGCCGCAGTCGGCGCACAGGGCCTCCAGGCCCGGGACGTCCTTGGCGCTCAGCAGGTCGAACACGGCATCGGCGGCGTCGGCGAGGGCGGGATCGGCGTCGATCAGCGCGCGCCCCACCCCGGGATGATTGAGATCCAGGCGCGGCTGCCCCACACCCGCGCGGCGCACGGATTCGAGGGCCAGGCGCACGCATTCGATATCGGACTGCACGCCGGCATGGCCGAAGATCTCCGCGCCGATCTGCAGCAGCTCGCGGTCCGACATCAGGCCGGACGGGCGGGCGTGGATGACCGGGCCGCAATAGCACAGCCGCGTCACGCCGGGCCGGTTGAGCAGGTGGGCGTCGATGCGCGAGACCTGCACCGTCATGTCGGCGCGCACGCCCATGGTCAGCCCCGACAGCTGGTCGACCAGCTTGCAGGTGCGCAGGCGCAGGGCCTCGTCATCGGCCGGCATCAGCGAATCCAGGTACTCGACCATGGGGGGCGCCACCAGTTCGAAGCCGTAGGTGCGGTACAGGTCCAGCAGCTCGCGCCGCAGTTCCTCGATGCGCCGCGCCTCGGCGGGCAGGACGTCCGAGAGGTTCTCCGGCAGCAGCCAGTTCGACATCATGTTCTGTTCATTCCCAAATCACAGCCAGAAGAAAACGACCCGGCGGGGATGCCCTGCAGCAGGCATCCGGGCCAGGTCGCGGGCGCGGGGCCTTTAGCGGGCGGGCGCCGGCTTGGTGCCTTGCGCGCGGTCCCAGTAGCGGAAGAAATCCGAGTCGGGGCTGAGGACCAGCGTGCTGCCATCACCCGAGAACGCCGAGCGGTAGGCGTCCAGGCTCTTGTAGAAGCTGTAGAACTCGGGATCCTTGCCGTAGGACTGGGCATAGATCGCGGCCGCCGTGGCATCGCCCTCGCCGCGCTTGGCCTGCGATTCGGCATAGGCCTTGGCCAGGATCTCCTGGCGCTTGCGGTCGGCCTCGGCGCGGAGGCGCTCGCTGTCGGCGGCGCCGGTGGCCCGCAGGCGGTTGGCCTCCTGTTTGCGCTCGGCCTCCATGCGGCGGTAGACGGATTCGGAAATCTCCGGGGCGAAATCGATGCGGCGCAGGCGCACATCGACGACGTCCACGCCCAGGGGCTTGGCGCGCTGCGCCACCGAATTCTGGATTTCCTTCATGATGGTGTCGCGATCGCTGGACACCACCTGCTTGACGGTGCGCACGTTGACGGCGGCGTTCAGGGCGTCGCGGATCTGCGCCTGCAGGCGCTCGACTGCCGCGCCGCTGTTGGCGCCGAAAGTCACGTAATACAGCCGCGGATCGGCGATGCGCCACTTGACGAAGGAATCGATCAGCAGGTTTTTCTTTTCGGCGGTCTGGATGCGCTCCGGATCGCGGGTTTCGATGGTCTGCAGGCGCTTGTCCAGGTAGACGACGTTCTCGAAGGGCGGCGGATACTTGAAGTAGAGACCGGGCTCGGTGATGGTCTCACGCACCTCGCCCAGCGCGAACAGCAGGGCCGAATCGCGCTCGCGCACCACGAACAGGCAGGACGACAGCGCCGCGACCAGCAGGACCAGACCGACCAGGGCGGGGAAAAAACGTTGCATCTTGGGCTCCTAGTTCGAGTACGGGCTGCTCATCAGCGCGTCCAGGCCGGAAGGAACGCCCCGCGTCCCGGACCGGCCGGACGGCGCGGTCTTGGTGGACGCCTGGGCGGCGCCCGCCGCGCCCGCCGCGACGCTGCCGGAGGAATCGCCCGAGGACCCGGAATTCCCGCCGGATGCGCCCGCCCGGGCGCCGTCGCCCGCGGCGGCCTGGCGCATGATCTTGTCCAGCGGCAGGTACAGCATGTTGTTGCCCACTGGCGCGTCGATCATGACCTTGGCGGTATCGCTGAGGATGTCCTGCATGGTTTCCAGGTACAGGCGCTCGCGGGTGATGGCGGGCGCCTTGGAATATTCGACCGCCACGCTGTCGAAGCGCGAGGTATCCCCCTGGGCCTTGCCGATCACCTGGGCGCTGTAGCCTTCGGCCTCCTGGATCATGCGGGCGGCCTGGCCCTCGGCCTCGGGGACGACCTTGCTGGCGTACGCGTTGCCCTCGTTGATCTGGCGTTCGCGATCCTGGCCGGCCTTGACGGCGTCGTCGAAGGCGGCCTGCACCTGTTCGGGCGGCTGCACGTTCTGGATCGCGACCGTGGAGATCTGGATCCCGGTCTTGTAGCGGTCCAGGATGCTCTGCGCCAGGGACTGGACCTCGGTCGCGACCTCGGTGCGCCCGGAATACAGGACGAAATCCATGGGCTTGCGGCCGACGATCTCGCGCATGGCGGTCTCGGCGGCCTGGCGCACCGATTCGTCCGGCTGGCTGGTGTTGAACAGATAGGCCGGCGCGCCATCGGCGCGCAGGCGGTACTGGACGACGAACTGCACGTCGACGATGTTCTCGTCGTTGGTCAGCATCAGGGATTCGGACAGGACCTTGTTGCGCGAAGAGCCGCGGAACCCGACCTCGAAGGTGCGCAGCTGGGCGATGTTGACGTCCTGCGAATTCTCGATCGGATACGGCATGCGCCACTGCAGGCCGGGATTGAGCGTGTGGACGTATTTGCCAAAGCGGGTCACCACGGCGACCTGACCTTCCTGGACGATCATGAAACCGCTGGCCAGCCACAACAGGATGGCGGCGATGATCACCAGCAGCACGAATCGCGGCGAGGGCCCCGGCAGCGACGGCAGCCCGCCGCCGCCCGAGGGCATGCGCGGGCCGCGCCCGCCGCCGCGCCGGCCGAACAGGCCGGACAGACGTTTGTTGAAGTCGCGCCAGACCTCGTCGAGATCCGGCGGGCCGCCGGCGGAATTGGGCTTGTCGGGCGGGTTGTTGTCCTGATTCTGCTGACCGCGCCCCCAGCCCGGATCATTCAGGTTGAACACTTTCATTCCACGCATTGTTTCCCGTTGACCCCCCAAATTCCGCGATCGACTGGCGCAAACCATCCAGACCGCTGCGCTGCAGCGCACTGACAAAGACTCGCGCAATCGTACCATGTTCATTTCGCTCGACCCGCGGTTCGTAGCCGGCCGTGTCGATTTTGTTATAGACCCGGATCTGCGGAATCTCGTCCGCGCCGATGTCCTTCAGGACCTTGTTGACCTCGACCGCCTGTTCGTCGCGCTGCGGGCTGGCGGCATCGATGACGTGCAGCAGCAGATCCGCATGGACGGTTTCCTCGAGGGTGGCCCGGAATGCGGCGATCAGCGTAGGCGGCAGCGAGCGGATGAACCCGACGGTGTCGGACACCACGACCTGTCCCGCGCCCTCGATCCAGACCCGCCGCGTGGTGGTGTCCAGCGTGGCGAAGAGCTGGTCGGCCGCATAGGCGTCGGCCCGGGTCAGCGCATTGAACAGCGTTGACTTGCCCGCATTGGTGTAGCCCACCAGGGAGACGGACAGGGTCTGCCCGCGCACGCGCGCGCGCCGCTGCGTGAGGCGCTGGCGCTGCACGCGGTCCAGGCGCTCGCGCAGCGCCCGCACCCGCACGCCGATCAGCCGGCGGTCGGTCTCGAGCTGGGATTCCCCCGGCCCGCGCACGCCGATCCCGCCGCGCTGCCGTTCCAGGTGGGTCCACATCCGCGTCAGGCGCGTGGACAGGTGCTGCAGCTGGGCCAGCTCGACCTGCAGCTTGCCCTCGTGGCTCTTGGCGCGCAAGGCGAAGATGTCCAGGATCAGCGCCACCCGGTCGACCACCCGGACCTCGAAATGGCGTTCCAGGTTGCGCTGCTGCGCGGGGCTGAGCGGCTGATCGAAGAGCACGACCTCGGCGCCCGTGGCCTTGACCAGGGCGGCGGCCTCTTCGATTTTGCCCGAGCCGATGAATCCGGCGGCGTCCGGGCGGCTGCGGCGGGCCACCATGACCTCGGCGATGTCGGCGCCCGCCCCCCGGGCCAGCATGAGGAATTCCTCGGCATGGGCGGCGTAGTCCGGATCGCCCAGATCGACACTGATGACGAGCGCGGTCATGACAGCCCCCCTGCCCCGCCGGCCGCGGGCCGGCACGGACAGCGCCGGGCGCCGGCGCCAAAACGAACGCCCGCCGGCGCGGATCGCACGGCGGGCTGGAAGGAAACCGGTCCGGCCGGGACTTTATTCAGCAGAGTCGTCCACCTGGAAGGAAACCGGACGGGCCGGGACAACGGTGGAAATGGCGTGCTTGTAGACCATCTGCGTCACGGTATTGCGCAGCAACACCACATATTGGTCAAAGGATTCGACCTGGCCCTGCAATTTGATCCCATTGACCAGATAGATCGAGACAGGCACATGGTCCTTGCGCAAGGCGTTCAGGAAGGGGTCTTGAAGAATTTGCCCTTTATTGCTCATGGACGAGGCTCCGGTTATTGAAGTTATGGTGGAGAAGCTCTGGGAACCGGCCGGCTGGCCGGATTCGGAAGCGTCGCCGTCTATTTTAATGCGATTCGTGCACTGCAGCACGAACCCGCCGGCGCTTGCGGCGCCGGACGGATCAGGCCGACAAGACGGTCTTCAGCGTATCACACAAGCGGGCGCATTGTTCCGGCGTGCCGACGGTGATGCGCAGGTATTGCTCGATGCGCGGGGCCTGGAAGTGGCGCACCAGGATGCCGTGGTCGCGCAGCCCGCGAGCGATCACGCCGGCATCCTGCCGCCGGTGCCGAGCGAAGACGAAGTTCGTCCTGGAGGGCAGCACGCTGAAATCCAGCGCCTGCAGTTCGCGGGCCAGCTGCTCGCGGGCATCGATGACGGCGCGGCGCGTCTGGTCGAACCAGTCCTCGTCCTCGATGGCCGCCTGCGCGCCCGCCAGGGCGACCCGGTCCAGCGGGTAGGAGTTGAAGCTGTCCTTGACGCGCAGCAACCCTTCCACCAGCCCGGCCGAGGCCAGGGCGTAGCCCACCCGCAGCCCCGCCAGGGAGCGGGACTTGGACAGCGTATGCACGACGACCAGGTTGGGCAGCTCGCCCAGCAGCGTCGCCGCCGATTCGGCGCCGAAATCCACGTAGGCCTCGTCCACCACCACGGCGCAGTCCGGCCGGGCGCGGGCGATGGCGGCGATCGCCTCCAGCCCCGCGTCGAGACCGGTGGGCGCGTTGGGGTTGGCGAAGATGATGCCAGCCGGTTCCTGATCGGCGGGGCCCGTGTAGTCCTCGACCCGCAGGCTGAAGTCTTCGGCCAGCGGAATCAGGCGGTGCGGCACGTCGTACAGGCGGCAATAGGTCCTGTAGAAGCTGTAGGTGACGTCGGGCATCCACAGCAGCCGCCCGCCGCGCAGGAACAGCGCATTGAACAGGTGGGCCAGGACCTCGTCCGAACCGTTGCCGAGGAACACCTGGCCGGGTTCCAGCCGGTGGCGGCGCGCGATCGCCTTGCGCAGTCCCAGGGCCTGGTGGTCGGGATACAGGCGCATGTCGTCGCCCAGCGCCGCCTGCATAGCCTTGATCGCCCGGGGCGAAGGTCCGTAGGGATTCTCGTTGGTATTGAGCTTGAGCAGGTTCGGGA
The DNA here is from genome assembly GCA_035707805.1 of Castellaniella sp. Taxonomy (GTDB): domain Bacteria; phylum Pseudomonadota; class Gammaproteobacteria; order Burkholderiales; family Burkholderiaceae_B; genus Castellaniella. The sequence goes on from DASSTS010000018.1 coordinate 12,841, forward strand.
TGCGGGCCTGTTCGCCCGGCACGTAAGGAACCAGCCCCGCGACGTGGTCGCTCCAGAGCGTGCTCACGGATTGCCGTCCTTCAGGTAGGGGTTGTGGGAAGACTTGAATTCGACGCTCAGGGGCGTGCCGGCCAGCTTGAAGGCTTCGCGGAACTGGCCCTCGAGATAGCGCCGGTAGGAATCGGGCACCGCATCGAGCGCATTGCCGTGGATGATGATGCGCGGCGGATTCTGCCCGCCCTGGTGCGCGTAGCGCATCTTGGGCCGGAAGATCCCCTTGCGCGGCGGCGGCTGCTGCTCGACGGCGGCCTGCAGGGTGCGTGTCAGCTTGGGCGTGGACAGCTTGGCGAAGGCCGCCGCGTGGGCGGCATCGACCGCCTTCAGCACGGGGCCGACCCCCTGGCCCTTCAGGGCGGACAGGTGCAGGACCCGGGCGAAGGACAGGAAACGCAGCTTGCGCTCGTATTCGCGCTGCACCCACTCGCGCTGATCCTGATCCACCGCATCCCATTTGTTCAGGCCGACGACCAGGGCGCGGCCGGCCTCGAGGGCGAAGCCCGCGATGTGCGCGTCCTGGTCGGAGATGCCTTCCTGGGCGTCGATCAGCAGCAGCACCACATTGGCGGCCTCGATGGCCTGCAGGGTCTTGATGACGGAGAATTTCTCGACTGTCTCGAAGACCTTGCCCCGGCGGCGCAGGCCCGCCGTGTCGATCAGGGTATAGCGGCGCGGACCGCGCTCGAATTCGATCTCGATGGCGTCGCGCGTCGTGCCCGGCAGGTCGTAGGCGATGACGCGCTCTTCGCCCACCAGGGTGTTGATCAGCGTCGATTTGCCGACGTTGGGGCGCCCCGCGATGGCGAGCTTGATGCGGTGATCGGGGGGCGCGTCGCCCTGCGCGCCGTCTTCGGCGCCCGACGCCGCATCCGCCTCGGCCGCCTGGCGCAAGGGCGCCAGAGCCTCGTCCACCAGCGCGGAAATGCCATCGCCGTGCGCGGCGGATATCGGGTGCGGTTCTCCCAGTCCCAGTTCGTGGAACTGGGCCAGGTCGGCATGATGGCGCATGCCCTCGGCCTTGTTCACGGCCAGCAGCACGCGCTGGCCGGACTTGCGCATCAGGCGGGCGATCTCTTGGTCATGCGCGTTGACGCCCTCGCGCCCGTCCACCAGGAACAGCACGACATCGGACTCGGCGATGGCCTGGGCCGTCTGGCGGGCCATCTCCACCAGGATGCCGCGCGTGGCGACCGGCTCGAAGCCGCCGGTATCGACCACGATGAAGGGGAAATCCCCCACCCTGCCCTCGCCGTAATGCCGGTCGCGGGTCAGGCCGGAGATGTTGGCCACCAGCGCGGCACGCGATCGCGTGAGGCGGTTGAAGAGAGTCGATTTGCCGACATTGGTGCGCCCGACCAAGGCGACCACGGGCTTGAAGCGCACGTCAGTCACTCACACTCACCAGCATCAGATTGCCGCCGCCCGTCTGGACCACCACGCCGCGGGGCGTGGACAGCAGCGCGGACTGCACCGGCCCGCCGCCGACCTGCAGCCGCGCCATCAGGCTGCCGTCGGCGCGCGACAGGAAATGCAGGTAGCCTTCGAAGTCTCCCACCGCGACGGCGGGTCCGGCCACGGCGGGCGCGGTCAGGTGCCGGTTCAGCAGCGCGGACTGCTTCCAGTATTCGTGGCCGTCCTTCAGGTCCAGGGCATGGACCGTGTCGTTCAGGTCCGGCAGGTAGATGCGCGGGCCGTCGCTGCTCATGCCGGTGGCCGAGGACACGTCCTGGGACCAGACCGCGCGCCCGCCCTGGGACACGTCGAAGCAGGTGGTCTTGCCCTGGTAGCTGACGCCGCACAGCAGCGGTCCGGCGGTCAGCGGCTCGCCGACCACATCGCTGATGCGTTCCAGGTCGGATGCCCCGCGCGAGGCCGACACCGTGCCTTCCCAGCGCACCGTGCCGGAAGCCGCGTCGATCACCAGCAGGCGGCCGTTGGGCATGCCCGCGACCAGCAGATGGGGGGCCACCACCATCCGGATGCTGGTGCGCAGCGCCAGCGCCGGGCCCGGACGCTGGACGGTCCAGCGCAGCTTGCCGCTGGACTCGTCGAAGGCCTGGATGCGGTAATCGGTGGTGCGCACGGCCACGATGCCATTGCCCACGGCCGGCGGCACGTTGACCGCGCTGGCGGCCTGGCTGCGCCAGACCTCTTTGCCCTGGGCGTCATAGGCCACCACCATGCCCTGGCGGGTGACGACCGCCGTGGTCCGGCCGTCGCTGCCGACGCCGGCCTGCAGCGGCTGGTCGCCGACGCGCCAGCGCACGGCGCCGGTCGCCAGGTCCAGGGCGGCCACCGAGCCCGAGGGCGTGGCCGCATAGACCGTATCGCCGACCAGTTGCGGGGCGAAGCCGTAGTCCCCGCCGCTGCCGATGGAGGTGGACCACCGCGTGGCGACCGAGAGCGTCGGCGCGTACTCGGTGAGCTCGGCCGGGTCGAAGCGGGCGTCGTGCGTGGCGAAAAGGCCGCAGCCCGACAGGCCCGCCACCGTCAGGCAGAGGACGGCGGCGCGGAACAGACGAACAGGGGTACGCATGGGAATCAGGCTCCGGTCAGGGCATCGATTTTGAGCTGGACAATCTGCGCCGCCGGATCCGCCCCGAAAGCCTTGAGCGCATCGCGCCAGGCCTGGATGGCCTGGTCGGCATGGCCCTGGGCGGCCAGGACGTCGCCGCGGCGGTCGGCGTACAGGCCGGCAAAGCCGGCCGGGGCCTCGCCCTTGAGCTGAGCCAGAGCCGGTTCGTATTGTTGCTGGGCCAGCAGCACGCCGGCCAGACGCAGCCGCGCCACTGCCTGCAGCGCCGGCGCCGAGCCGTCGCTCACCAGCCATTCCAGTTGCTCGCGCGCGCCATCGAGGTCCTTGCGTTCCTGCAGGGCCCAGGCGGCCACCAGCACGCCGCGGGCGGCATAACCCGATCCGGCATAGTCGCTGCGCAGCGCCGTGCTGGCCGCCTTGATGCGCGCCACGGCATCGTCGCCCTGCTGGCCGGCCGCGGTCTCCAGGGCCTCGTAGTAGCCCATGGCCTGGCCCGCCTGGTGCGTGGCGTACCACTGCCAGCCGCGCCAGCCCGCGAACACGGCCAGCGCCGCCAGCACCAGGGCCATGGACAGCGTGCCGTAGCGTTCCCACCAGGCTTTCAGGGCGTCGATTTTTTCCTGTTCTTCGAGGTCGTATGCCATGACTTTCGTCAGATCCTTTGCTTGAGATGATGCACCAGCTGGTCGAAGGCGACCGATTCCTGCTGCGCGCCGGATTCGGCGCGCAGCCACTTGACGGTGGCGGCCCCGGCCGCCAGCTCGTCGCCGCCCACGATGACGGCCGCGGCGGCGCCGCTGGCGTCCGCGCGGCGGAACTGTGATTTAAACCCAGTCGAGCCGGCGTGAACAAGTGCCCGCAGGCCGCCGTCCCGGAGGGCCTCGGCCAGCCGCATGGCCTGGCGCTGCCCCGCCTCGCCCTGATGGGCCAGATACACCTGGCACTCGTCAGGCGCCTGCTCGGGCGCATCCTGCAGCCACAGATCGAGCAGACGTTCCATGCCGATGGCGAAACCCACGGCGGGCGCGGGTCTGCCGCCCAGCAACTCGATGAGGCCGTCGTAGCGTCCGCCACCGCAGACGGTGCCCTGGGCCCCCAGCCGGTCGGTGACCCATTCGAACACGGTCAGGTTGTAATAATCCAGGCCGCGCACCAGGCGCGGGTTCAGGGTGTAGGCGATGCCGGCGTCATCCAGCCGCGCGCACAGGCCCTGGTAGTGAGCCAGGGATTCCTCGCCCAGGAAATCGAACAGGCGCGGCGCGGCGTTGGCCATGTCCTGCATGGCCGGATTCTTGGTGTCCAGCACGCGCAGGGGGTTGCTGTGCATGCGGCGCCGGGCCTCCTCGTCCAGCACGTCGACGTGCTGCTCGAGGTGGGCGATCAGGGCGGCGCGGTGCGCGGCGCGCTCGGCCGGCTGGCCCAGGGAATTCAGTTCCAGGCGGATGTCGCTCAAGCCCAGCAGGCGCCACAGCCGCGCCAGCATGATGATGAGTTCGGCATCCACGTCCGGCCCGGGAAAGCCCAGCGCCTCGACGTCGATCTGGTGAAACTGCCGATAGCGCCCGCGCTGCGGCCGCTCGTGGCGGAACACCGGCCCCATGGCGTAGATGCGGCGCGGGCGGTCATACAGGAAATTGTGCTCGATGGCCGAGCGCACGATGCCGGCCGTGAATTCCGGCCGCATCGTCAGGCGCTCGTCGTTGAGCGGATCGACGAAGGAATACATTTCCTTCTCGACGATGTCGGTGACCTCGCCGATGCCCCGCGTGAACAGGCGGGTGTGTTCAAGCACCGGCGTGCGCATGTTCTGGTAGCCGTAGCCCGCCAGCCAGTCGCGCACCAGGGCCTCGAGCTGCTCCCAGCGGCCCGATTCGGGCGGCAGGGTATCCTTCATGCCGGTCAGGCCGGCAACCTTCTTGAATTCGGACATGGATCAATCTGCTTGGCGCGGCACGACGCCGGGACGGGGGGCGGGCGCCGCGCCCGCCTCCTGTCCGTAGCGGCGGGCCACATAGTCTTCGACAATCTGCTTGAATTCGTCGGCGATGCCGTCGCCCTTGAGGGTGACGGTGCGCTGCCCGTCGACGTAGACGGGCGCCGCCGGAACCTCGCCGGTGCCGGGCAGGCTGATGCCGATGTCGGCATGGCGGCTTTCGCCCGGGCCGTTGACCACGCATCCCATGACGGCGACATGCATGTTCTCGACGCCCGGATACTGGTTTTTCCAGACCGGCATCTGCGTGCGCAGGTAGGCCTGGATGCTGGCGGCCAGTTCCTGGAAGACCGTGCTGCTGGTGCGCCCGCAGCCCGGGCAGGCCACCACCATCGGCGTAAAGGCGCGCAGCCCCATGGTCTGCAGGATCTCCTGGGCGACCACGACCTCGCGGCAGCGGTCGCCGCCCGGCTCCGGCGTGAGCGAGATGCGGATGGTGTCGCCGATGCCCTGCTGCAGCAGCACGGCCAGGGCGGCCGTCGAGGCCACGATCCCCTTGGATCCCATGCCGGCCTCGGTCAGGCCCAGGTGCAGCGGATAGTCGCAGCGCCGCGACAGTTCCTGGTAGACGGCGATCAGGTCCTGCACGTGGCTGACCTTGCAGGACAGCACGATGGCATCGCCGGCCAGGCCCAGTTCCTGGGCGCGTTCGGCGTTGCTGATGGCCGAGACCACCAGCGCCTCGCGCATGACCGCGTTGCCGGTCCAGGGATCGGGGCGCGCGGCGTTCTCGTCCATCATCCGGGCCAGCAGCTCGTGGTCCAGACTGCCCCAGTTGACGCCAATGCGGATCGGCTTGCCGTACCGGCAGGCGACCTCGATCATCTGCGCGAAATTGTCGTCGCGCCGCTTGCCGCCGCCCATATTGCCCGGATTGATGCGGTACTTGGACAGCGCCTGGGCGCAATCCGGAAACTGGGTCAGCAGCTTGTGGCCGTTGTAGTGGAAATCGCCCACCAGGGGCACCGGCACGCCCATGCGGTCCAGCACGTTGCGCAACGCCGCCACCTGGGCGGCCGCCTCGGGCGTGTTGACCGTCACGCGGACCAGCTCGGATCCGGCCTGCCAGAGTTCGCGCACCTGCCGGGCGGTCGCCTCGGGATCGGCCGTGTCGGTATTGGTCATGGACTGGACCACGACCGGCGCGTCGCCGCCGACCCGCACCACGTGGTCGCCCCAGCGCACGGCCACGCCGCGCGTGGGCCGGCGGGCGGCAGCCGACGGTTCGGAGTTCAGGGAAGCGGAAGTCATGAACGCAGGGCCTTCAACCAATCAAAAATCAGCCATTGATCCGGGATCCAGCCGCGGTTGACCGCATACACGCCCACCACGCCGAACAGCACCAGGATCAGCAGCAGCCAGGCCCAGGTGCGGTGCGCGGGCTCGCCCTTGGGCGTCATGTCGGCCTGCTGCAAGGCGCGGCGCGCGCCCAGCGCCGTGACCGTGGGATGCGGCCGGGTGGATCCCACCGCATCGTCCAGCAGCCGCAGCACGGCGTCCACGTCGGCGTCGAGGAAGCGCGCGTAATTGCGCACCAGCCCCCGCAGGGGAACGCCCTCGGGCAGGCGCGCCCAGTCGGCGGCCTCGAGGTGGCCCAGCTGCACGGCGGAATACTTGATGCGCGCGGAGACCTCGGCCAGCGTCAGGCCGCGGGTCTCGCGCAACTGCCGGAGCGTCCCCCCGATGGACAAGGGGTCCGCATCGCCCGCGGCGTCTTGCCGTGCCAGGATATCGCTCTGGGGTTCACTCATCCATGCTCCTTTTTGCGTATGACGATCCGGGCGCGATCCGGCAGGCGCTCGTCGATGCGGGTGCGGTCGCGGACCTCGCCCGCCAGTTGGCCACAGGCGGCGTCGATGTCGTCGCCCCGTGTCTTGCGTACCGTCACCACCAGCCCTGCGTCGGTCAGTTGCTGCGCGAACAGCCGGATGCGGGCCGCGGGCGACCGTTTCAAGCCGGACTGGGGGAACGGATTGAAGGGAATCAGATTGAACTTGCAACGCACGCGGCGCGCGATCTCGATGAGCTCGCGGGCCTGCTCGTCGGCGTCATTGACCCCGTCGAGCATAATGTACTCGAATGTAATGAAATCGCGCGGCGCGTGATCCAGGTAGCGGTTGCAGGCGTCCAGCAGTTCCGCCAGGGGGTACTTGCGGTTCAGGGGTACCAGCCGGTCCCGCAGGGCGTCGTTGGGCGCATGCAGGGACACCGCCAGCGCCACCGGGCAATCCTGCGCCAGGCGGTCGATCATCGGCACCACGCCGGACGTGGACACCGTCACGCGGCGGCGCGACAGGCCGTAGGCGTGGTCGCTGACCATCAGGCGCAGGGCGCCCAGCACCTGGTCGTAGTTCAGCAGCGGCTCGCCCATGCCCATCATCACCACGTTGCTGACCGCGCGCTGGGCCTCGTCGGCCGGGCCGTTCAGGCGGGCCGCCTGCGGGTCGTCGCGCAGGGCGCGGTTGGCGTACCAGAGCTGGCCGATGATCTCGGCCGTCGTCAGGTTGCGGCTGAAGCCCTGGTAGCCGGTCGAGCAGAAGGGACAGGCGACCGTGCAGCCGGCCTGGCTGGAGATGCACAGGGTGCCGCGGTCGTCTTCCGGGATGAACACGGTCTCGATGGCGTTGCCCAGGCCCATGTCGAACAGCCATTTGCGGGTGCCGTCGGTGGATCGCTTTTCGATGTTGAGGGGCGGCGCCTGGACGACGCAGTTCGTCTCCAGGCGCGCGCGGAAGTCCTTGGCCAGATCGCTCATGTCGGCAAAGCGGTCCACGCCCCGCTGGTGCACCCACTGGGACAGCTGGCGGGCGCGAAACGGCTTGCCGCCCCATTGGGCGACCAGCGATTCCAGCGCGGCCGGGTCCAGGCCCAGGACGTTGACGGTATCGGAAGCAGACATGAACGATCAACCAATAAGAATCACGCCCCGGCAGGCCGGGGCGATCCAGCCGCGATCAGCGGCTGAAGATGTTGCTTTCAGGGAAGAAGAAAGCGATTTCCACGGCGGCGGTTTCCGGAGCATCGGAACCGTGCACGGCATTGGCGTCGATGCTGTCGGCGAAATCGGCGCGGATGGTGCCCGCCGCGGCCTTCTTGGGGTCGGTGGCGCCCATCAGGTCGCGGTTCTTGGCAATCGCGGATTCACCTTCCAGCACCTGGACGAACACCGGGCCGGACACCATGAAGTCGACCAGGTCCTTGAAGAAGGGACGTTCCTTGTGGACGGCGTAGAAGCGTTCGGCTTCGTCGCGCGACAGCTGCTGCAGGCGGGCTGCCACGATCTTCAGGCCGGCCTGCTCGAAGCGGGCGACGATCTGGCCGATCGCGTTCTTCGCGACGGCGTCGGGCTTGATGATGGAAAGGGTGCGTTCAATAGCCATGGAGGATATTCCGGTGGTGTCGAAGGGAAATGGGGTTTCCCGATGAAAAGGTAGAATGAATCCCGAGCCATGCGCGGCCCGCCCGGTGGCGGGATCCGCCCATGCGAACGGTCAACCGCGCATTTTACCATGCGCGATTTTCCCGCCATCCGCCTACAATGTTCGTTTTTTCGCTGCCCGACGCCATGAGCGATTCCTCTTCCGCCTCCCTGCCCAAAAGCTTTGAACCCCAGGACATCGAGTCCCGCTGGTACGACCAATGGAACCGTCAAGGCCTGTTCACCGGGGGGCGGCACGTCGAGCCTGCGGACGGCCGGGAATCCGCTCCGTTCGCGATCCAGTTTCCGCCGCCCAACGTCACGGGCACCCTGCACATGGGGCACGCCTTCAACCAGACGATCATGGACGGCCTGGTCCGCTACCACCGCATGAACGGCGACGACACGGTGTTCATCCCGGGCACCGACCATGCCGGCATCGCCACGCAGATCGTGGTCGAGCGCCAGCTGGATGCCGAGGGCGTCTCGCGCCACGACCTCGGGCGTGAACGTTTTCTCGAACGCGTCTGGACCTGGAAGGAAAAATCGGGCAGCACGATCACCGGGCAGTTCCGCCGCCTGGGCTCGTCGTGCGACTGGTCGCGCGAATACTTCACCATGGACGAGCGCCTGTCGCGCGGCGTCGTCGAGGTCTTCGTGCGCCTGTACGAGCAGGGCCTGATCTACCGCGGCAAGCGGCTGGTCAACTGGGACCCGGTGCTGGGCACGGCCGTGTCCGACCTCGAAGTCGTCAGTGCCGAGGAAGACGGGCACATGTGGGAAATCCGCTACCCGCTGGCGCAGCCGGCCGACGGCCTGACGCACCTGGTCGTCGCCACCACCCGCCCCGAGACCATGCTGGGCGACGTCGCAGTCATGGTGCATCCCGAGGACGAGCGCTACGCCCACCTGATCGGCAAGACGGTCATCCTGCCCCTGGTCGGGCGCGAGATCCCCGTCATCGCCGACGATTACGTGGACCGCGAATTCGGCACCGGCGTGGTCAAGGTCACGCCGGCGCACGACTTCAACGACTATGCCGTGGGCCAGCGCCATGGCCTGCCCACGATCAGCGTGCTGACGCTGGACGCCCGGATCAGCGACGAGGCCCCGGCCGCCTACCGCTGCCTGGACCGCTACGAGGCCCGCAAGCGCATCGTGGCCGACCTGGAATCCCAGGGGCTGCTGCAGCAGGTGCGGGCCCACAAGCTGATGGTGCCGCGCGGCGACCGCACCAACAGCGTCATCGAGCCCATGCTGACCGACCAGTGGTTCGTCGCCATGAGCAAGCCCGCCCCGGCTGACAGCCTGCATCCCGGCCAGAGCATCACCGACGTGGCCCTGCAGGTCGTGGCCGACGGGCGGGTCAAGTTCGTGCCGGAAAACTGGACGACCACCTACAACCAGTGGCTCCGCAACATCCAGGACTGGTGCATTTCCCGGCAGCTGTGGTGGGGGCACCAGATCCCCGCCTGGCACGCCGAGGACGGCCGCATCTTCGTCGCCCGCTCGGCCGAGGACGCCGAGCGCCAGGCGCGCGCCGCCGGCGTGCAGGGCCCGCTATCCCGGGATCCGGACGTGCTGGACACCTGGTTCTCGTCGGCGCTGGTGCCCTTCACCGACCTGGGCTGGCCCGAGCGCACGCCCGACCTGGCGCGCTACCTGCCCTCCAGCGTGCTGGTGACCGGCTTCGACATCATCTTCTTCTGGGTCGCGCGCATGATCATGATGAGCATGCACCATACCGGCCAGGTCCCCTTCCGCACGGTCTACGTCCACGGCCTGGTCTGCGACATGGAAGGCAAGAAGATGTCCAAGTCCAAGGGCAACACCATCGACCCGGTGGACCTGATCGACGGCATCGCCCTGGAACCCCTGCTGGAAAAACGCACGGCCGGCCTGATGAACCCGAAACAGGCCGAGGCCATCCGCAAGCGCACGCGCAAGGACTACCCCGAGGGCATCCCCGCCTACGGCACGGATGCCCTGCGCTTCACCATGGCGGCCTATGCGACGCTGGGCCGCAACATCAATTTCGACCTGAAACGCTGCGAGGGCTACCGCAATTTCTGCAACAAGCTCTGGAACGCCACGCGGTTCGTGCTGATGAACGTCGAGGGCCACGAGCTGGGGCAGCCGCGGGACGGCGACCTGTCCTTCGCGGACGGCTGGATCATCGACGGATTGCAGCGGCTGACTGCCGACGTGCATGCCGGCTTCGCGCAATACCGGTTCGATCAGGTGGCGGACCGCCTGTACCACTTCATCTGGGACGAATATTGCGACTGGTACGTGGAGCTGGCCAAGGTCCGCCTGCAGACGGGCGACGCCATTGCCCAGGCCGCGACGCGGCGCACCCTCATCCACGTCCTGGAAACCCTGCTGCGCCTGATCCATCCCATCATGCCCTTCATCACCGAAGAGCTCTGGCAAAAGGTCTCCGTGGCCGCGGGCGTGCGTGCGGCCGGCGAGACCGCCAGCATCAGCGTCCAGCCCTACCCCCAGGCCCGCGACGACCTGCTCGATGCCGGTGCCGTCGCCCGGATGGACGCCTTCAAGGCGCTGACCGACGCGATCCGCGCCCTGCGCGGCGAGATGGGACTGGCGCCGGGACAGCGCGTGCCCCTGCTGGTGCAGGGCGCGGCGTCGGACCTGCAGGACATGCGGCCCTACCTGATGGCCCTGGCCCGCCTCGAGGACGTGCAGGCGGTGGACCGCCTGCCCGACCTGGGCGCGCCGGTGCAGGTCGTGGGCACCACCCAGCTCATGCTGCACGTCGAAATCGACGTGGCGGCCGAACGCGCCCGGCTGGACAAGGAAATCGACCGGCTGGACAAGGAAATCGCCAAGGCGAACGGCAAGCTGTCCAATGCCGGATTCGTCGAGCGCGCGCCGGCCGCGGTGGTCGAACAGGAAAAAGCCCGCCTGGCGCAGTTCGGCGAGACCCTGGAACGCGTCAAGGCGCAGCGGGCCCGCCTGAAGGACTGATCCGCGTCCGGCCCCCGGCGCGGCCGGGTTCAGGCGCCCCCGCTGCGCAGCTCGTCGCGCATGGCGCGCTTGTTCAATTTGCCGACGCTGGTGCGCGGCAGGCTGTCCACGAAACGCACCTCGTCGGGCACCGCGTAGCGCGACAGGCGGCCGGCATCGGCCTGCGCCCGCACCAGCGCCCGGATCCGCTCGGCGTCCGGCGCCTGGCCTGGCTTCAGCACGATCATCGCCAGGGGGCGTTCGCCCCAGCGCTCGTCGGGCGCGGCCACCACGGCCACCTCGCTGACGGACGGATCCTGCGAAATGAGGTCTTCCAGCGCCAGGGACGAGACCCACTCGCCGCCGGTCTTGATGACGTCTTTCAGACGGTCGGTCACGGTCAGCATGCCCCGCCCGTCCAGGGTGCCGATGTCGCCGGTATGCAGCCACCCGCCCCGCCACAGGGCCTGCGAGGCCTCGGCGTCGTGCAGGTAGCCCTGGGTCAGCCAGGGCGCGCGCACCACGACCTCGCCGACGCTGGCGCCGTCATGCGGAACGTCGCGCAATTGCTCGTCGACCACCCGCAGCGCGACCAGCGGGATGGCGTAGCCGGTCCGGGTGCGGTCGCGCAGCGGGTCGCCGCCGCCCTCGTCCGCCGGTCCGCGCAGCTGCGCCAGCGTCAGGATCGGGCAGGTCTCCGACATGCCGTAGCCCGTGAACACGTCGATGCCGCGGTCCAGGGCGGCCTGCGCCAACCCTTGCGGCAATGCCGAACCGCCGATGATCATCGTCAGGCCGGCGAAATCGGTCGCGGCCGCGTCGGAGTGGTTCAGCAGCATGTGCAGGATCGTCGGCACCGAGTGGGAAAAAGTGACCTTTTCATCCCGGATGAGGCGCAGCAATTCCTCGGGCTGGTAGCGGCCGGGATAGATCTGCTGCAGCCCCAGCAGCGTCGCCACATAGGGCAGGCCCCAGGCATGCACGTGGAACATCGGCGTCATGGGCATGTAGACGTCGGCGCGGTGCAGCCGCCCCTGGGCGAAAGGGCTGCCCAGGGCCGCCGCCGTCGCCAGCGTGTGCAGGACCAGCTGCCGGTGGCTGAAATAGACGCCCTTGGGGCGGCCCGTGGTGCCGGTGGTGTAGAACGTGGTGGCCCGGGCCTGCTCGTCGAGGTGGGGAAAATCGAAATCGGCATCGGCCCGCGACAGCAGCGCCTCGTACTCGCCGTCGGGTCCCGAGCGGCCGCCGCCGGATTGGTCCGTCAGCGACACGCAACGGCGCACGGTCTGCAGCTGCGCGCGCATCGCGCCCAGGATGGGCACGAAATCGTCGTGAACCAGCAGCACGCCGGCGCCGGCGTCGTTCAGGGTGTAGGCGATCTGCTCGGGCGACAGGCGCACGTTGACCGTCTGCAGGACGGCGCCCATCATGGGCACGGCAAAGAACGCCTCCAGGTAGCGGTGGCTGTCCCAGTCCATGACCGCCACCGTGTCGCCTTCGCGCACCCCGAGGTCCGCCAGCGCGCGGGCCAGGCGCCGGACCCGCTCGAAGAAATCCGCATAGCGCAGGCGCCGTCCCTGATGGACGATGACATGGGGGCTGGCCGCGGCCCGGGCGGACTCGAAGATCTCCCGGACCAACAGGGGATGAGCGTAGGCCGATGCGGCCGCAACCGGGAACTGGGACGACATGATGAAGGGTCTCCTGCGGGATCATTGTGCTTCTGTGCGTCTTATACCCCAAGCCGGCGTTTGAAATCCGCTAACATGAACCCGAGCAGATTTCATTCAGACGCATGCCATGAGCCTTGCCGCATTCCGGCCCATCGTCGTATCCCTGCTGGATACCGACCTGTACAAATTCACCATGTGGCAGGCCATGCTGCACCGGCATCCGGCCGCGCAGGCGGAATACCGGTTCATCTCCCGCACGCGGCCCGAGCATTCCCTGGCGGCCCTGGCGCCCGAGATCGAGGCGCAGATCGACCACCTGTGCAGCCTGCGCTTCACCCAGGACGAACTCGATTATCTCGGCCGCCTGCGCTATATCAAGTCCGACTTCGTCGATTTCCTGTCGCTCTTCCATTTCCAGCGCCGCTTCATCGAGATCGGCACGGACGGCGACGAACTGAGCATCGTCGCCCGGGGGCCGCAGGTCCACGTCATGGGCTTCGAGATCTTCGTGCTCGCCATCGTCAACGAGCTCTATTTCCGCCGCTACCAGACCCCCGGGGTCCTGGCCGAGGGGCGCCGCCGGCTGCAGACCAAGATCGACTTGCTGCAGGCATTCTCCCAGGAACCGCCGCGCCGATTTCCCCTGCAGATCTCCGACTTCGGCTTGCGCCGGCGCTTTTCCCGCGCCTGGCAGGCCGAGGTCGTCGAGCGGCTGCGGGCCGCCGTGCCAGGCATCATCACCGGCACCTCCAACGTGGCCCTGGCGCGCGCCCAGGGCCTGGTCCCGGTCGGCACCATGGCGCACGAATACCTGCAGTCCTACCAGGCTTTCGGCAAGGTGCGGCTGCGGGATTTCCAGCGCAGCGCGCTGGAGGACTGGGTGCAGGAATACCGGGGCGACCTGGGCATCGCGCTGACCGACGTGGTCGGCATGGACGCCTTCCTGGCGGATTTCGACCTGTATTTCGCCAAGCTCTTCGACGGCTTGCGCCATGACTCGGGCGATCCCATCGAGTGGGGCGAAAAGGCCCTGGCGCACTACCGGTCGCTGCGCATCGACCCGGCCAGCAAGCGTTTCGTCTTTTCCGACGCGCTGGACCTGCCCCGGACACTGGAGATCTACCGGCACTTCGCCGACCAGGTCCAGCTGGCCTTCGGCATCGGCACGAACCTCACCAACGACCTGGGGCCCACGCCGCTGAACATCGTCATGAAGCTGTTCGAATGCAATGGGATGCCCACGGCCAAGCTGGCCGACAGCCCCGGCAAGGAACATTGCACGGACGAGACCTTCCTCGCCTATCTGCGGCAGGTGTTCGGCCGGACGGCGGGCGGGCGCTGAGCGCCCGGGCGGCGCCTCAGGCCGTGCCGCCCACCGTCAGCCCGTCCATGCGCAGGGTCGGCATGCCCACGCCCACCGGCACGCTCTGGCCTTCCTTGCCGCAGGTGCCCACGCCCGAATCCAGCGCGAGGTCGTGGCCGATCATGCCGATGCGGCGCATGGCCTCGGGGCCGCTGCCGATCAGCGTCGCGCCCTTGACCGGATGGGTGACCTTGCCCTTCTCGATGAGATAGGCCTCGGAGGCGGAGAACACGAATTTCCCGCTCGTGATGTCGACCTGGCCGCCGCCGAAATTCACCGCGTACAGGCCGCGATCGACCGAGGCGACGATCTCCTGCGGATCGGCCTTCCCCGCCAGCATGTAGGTGTTGGTCATGCGCGGCATGGGCAGATGCGCGTAGGATTCGCGCCGGCCGTTGCCGGTAGGGTCCTGCCCCATCAGACGCGCGTTCAGGGAATCCTGCATATAGCCGCGCAGGATGCCGTCCTCGATCAGGACGTTGCGCTGGGTCGGATGGCCCTCGTCATCGACGTTCAGGGAACCGCGGCGGTCCGGCAGCGTGCCGTCGTCGACCACGGTCACGCCGCGCGAGGCCACCCGTTCGCCGATGCGGCCCGAGAATACGCTGGACCCTTTGCGGTTGAAGTCGCCCTCCAGGCCGTGGCCCACCGCCTCGTGCAGCAGGATGCCGGGCCAGCCCGACCCCAGCACCACGGTCATCTGCCCCGCGGGCGCCGGACGGGCCTGCAGGTTGACCCGGGCCTCGTGCACGGCGCGATCCACGTAGCCACGCAGCACCTCGTCGGTGAAATACGCCAGGCCGGTGCGCCCGCCCCCGCCGCCATGCCCCATTTCCCGGCGGCCCTTGCGTTCGGCGATCACCGTCAGCGACAGGCGCACCAGCGGGCGCACGTCGGCGACCAGCCGGCCGTCGCTGCCGGCGACCAGGATGACGTCGTATTCGGCCGCCAGGCCAGCCATGACCTGGATGATCTCGGGATCTGCCGCGCGCGCCATGGCCTCGACGCGCTCGAGCAGGGCGACCTTGTCGGGTGCCGACAGGGAATCAACCGGATTGACTGCGGGATACAGGTGATGGGGAGTGTCGGGACCGCCTCCCACGCGGCGTCGGCCAGCCCCCTGGCGCGCGATGGTGCGCACCGCCTGGGCGGACGACAGCAGCGCCGCGGGTGACAGGCTGTCCGAATAGGCGAAGGCGGTCTTTTCGCCGCTGACCGCCCGCACGCCGACCCCCTGGTCGATGGAAAAACTGCCCGTCTTGACGATGCCTTCTTCGAGGCTCCAGCCTTCGGAGCAGCTATATTGGAAATACAGGTCGGCATAATCGACCCGATGGCTGTGGATTTCCGACAGCGCGCGGGCCAAATGGGATTCATCCAGCCCCCAGGGGTCGAGCAAGAGCGAGCGGGCGGTATTCAGGGCATCCAGGCCCGGTTCAATCACTTTCATCAGAGACGATATCCATCAATACGATTACAGGACCCGATGCCGCAGCGCCGGCAGCGACTGGCGCACGGAATCCAGGCGGGCGGCATCGAGCACGCCGGCGGCCAGGCCGGGACCTTCGGGCAGGCAGTCCAGCACCTCGCCCCAGGGGTCGACCAGCATCGAATGCCCCCAGGTGCGCCGGCCGTTTTCATGCGTGCCGCCCTGGGCGCTGGCCAGGACGTAGCACTGGTTCTCGATGGCTCTTGCGCGCAGCAGCACTTCCCAGTGTACCGAACCGGTGGTCCACGTAAAAGCCGCCGGCAGCACCATCAGGCGGACGTCTCCCTGCGCGCGGAAGAATTCGGGAAACCGCAGGTCGTAGCAGATTCCCAGGGCGACACGGCCAAACGGCATGTCGAATACCTGCGGCGGCTGGTCCCCTGGCCGGATGGCGACGGATTCATCATAGGATTCCTCGCCCTTGCGAAAACCGAACAAATGAATCTTGTCGTACCGGGCGCATAATTGCCCGTCGGGCCCGAACACCAGGCAGGCATTATAAATCCGGCCGGCATCCGGACTGCGCAGCGGCAGCGTTCCGCCGACCAGCCATATTTCGTGGCGGCGTGCCTGTTCCGCCAGAAAATCCTGGATGGGGCCGTTCCCCGGCATTTCGGCAAGCGCCAATTTGTCCTGATCGCGACGGCCCATGAAACAGAAATATTCCGGCAGGCAAACCAGGCGGGCGCCATCTCCTGCGGCCTGTTCGATCCCCTGCCCGGCCTGCCGCAGATTATCCGGGACGGAAAGCCCCGAGACCATTTGTACCGCCGCCACCCGCAGCGATTTATCCAGCGCATCGGACATCCGCCGACTCCCGTGAAAATGTTCGCGGCTGCCCGGAATTCAATATCTGATACATAATGAACCGCGCCGCGATATATGCAAGACAATAAGAAACCGATTAAAATCCAAACCGACCTGAATCGTATTCTGCAGAATGCCAGATCCAGGGTTTTCCGAATACCGATAAACCCCGACTTCCATCCTCGGAGCACCGCATGGCCCGTACCAACTACGCTTCACAAAAAACCCGGCTCGAAAAAGAAAAAGCCAAAATCGAAAAACAGCTGGAAACGCTGCAAGCCAAGCAGCGCAAGCCCGTGATCACATCCATCGTGCGTTCCATGCGTGATTATGGCATTACTCCCGAAGAAATCGCCGCCGCATTCGACCGCAAGGCCTCTTCGCGCGCCGGCAGCGCAGTCCGCAAGGCAGCGCCGGCCGCCAAGCGCGTGATTCCGCCCAAATACCGCCATCCTGAAACCCAGGCCGAATGGACGGGCCGCGGCAAGCCGCCGCGCTGGGTGTCCGAGGCCGAGGCCGCCGGGGTGTCGCGCGATACGTTCCTGATCGACAAGGCGGCATAAGGGCGGCCGCGCCGCCTCATTGCAGCGGGTATTTCACCCGCACCACCTGGCCGTTGCGGCCCGGGAAACGGTCGAACACCGCCCGGGCCAGATACGGCATCGCCGCGCCCATCTGGTCCTCGCCGGCCGTCGTCACCGCCGTGGCGCGATAGACCTCGCGGCCCTGCTGCGACCGGTCGTCTATCCTCACCGACAGCTGCAGCTGATTGACGACGACCGGGACGGTTTCGACCACGGGGCCGGGTCCCCAGCCGCCGCCCCAATAGTGGCGATACCCGAATCCGAATCCCGGTCCGGGAAATCCGCCGTAGAAATAAGGGTCGACCAGGCGTTGCCGCCATGCCTGTTCCTGGTGGCTGCCATAGTCGATATGAACCGTGAAACGGGCTTGGCTCGAGGACTGCGCCTCGACCAGCCCGGTGGGCCCCAGCGCGGCGCGCACCGTATCGGCGAATGACTGGAACTGCAGATTGTTCTGCTGGGCCGCATCGGGCTCGATCCAGTAGCGCGCGCCCTGGCTGTCGGCCGGCCACTGCTGATAGCGCGTGACCTGGGCCGAAAAGACGCTGGCGCAGCCCCCCAGGGCGATTCCCAGGCAGACCAGGCTCAGCCAGCGCAACACCGCGCGCAGAATATTTTCCAGCCGTGACATCAAAAGCCAAACCCGCAGACGCAACACCTTCATCATAGACGCAGCCCCTGCGGAACGAAAGCCGCCGATTGCACTCGGATACAGCCTGTCGCAGGCCGCCGCATGTCCGCCCGCCGCCCGCGGCCGACTACAATAGGGCCTTGACGAAGGCTTGATGGAAAATACCATGCGCACCGATGTGGCCCAGACGATCTACCGCCAGGATTACAGCCCTTTCCCCTACCGGCTTCCCGAGGTCCGGCTGGAATTCGACCTGGCGGCCGAGACCACCCGGGTGCGATCGACCCTGCGCTTCGAGCCGGGACCCGGCACCCGGCCCGGGACGCCGCTGGTGCTGCAGGGCGAGGACCTCACCCTGATCGAGGTCCGGGTCGACGGGCAGGCGCTCGCCGAGCCCGACTACACGCTGGACGAGACCGCGCTGCAGCTGACGCCGCCCGCGCACGGGCAGCCGTTCACGGTCGAGATCCTCAGCGAGTGCCACCCCGCCCGCAACACCACGCTGATGGGCCTGTACGTCTCAGGCGACAAGCTCTTCACGCAGTGCGAGGCCCAGGGCTTCCGGCGGATCACCTGGTTTCCGGACCGACCCGACGTCATGGCCCGCTATGAGGTGGTGCTGCGCGCCGACCCCGCGGCCTACCCCACGCTGCTGTCCAACGGCAACCTCGTCGAGCAGTCCAGGCTGTCCGACGGCCGCCACCAGACGACCTGGCGCGACCCGCACCCCAAGCCCTGCTACCTGTTCGCGCTGGTCGCCGGCGATTTCGACTGCATCGAGCGCACCGACACCACCCACAGCGGCCGCGCCGTGCTGCTGCAGGTCTACAGCGACCGGGGCTGCGGCGAGCAGACCCGCTGGGCGCTGGACTGCCTGGCCCGCGCCCTGCATTGGGACGAGCGGCGCTTCGGACTGGAACTCGACCTGGACCGCTTCATGGTGGTCGCGGCCCGGGACTTCAACATGGGCGCCATGGAAAACAAGGGCCTGAACGTCTTCAACGCCGCCTACGTGCTGGCCGATCCCGCCAGCGCCACCGACGGCGCCTACCGCCGCATCGAGGACGTCATCGGCCACGAATACTTTCACAACTGGACCGGCAACCGCGTCACCTGCCGCGACTGGTTCCAGCTGTCGCTGAAGGAAGGCCTGACCGTCTTTCGCGAACAGGAGTTCTCCGCCGACATGCTGGCCGAAGGCCTGCCCGAACGCGAGGCCGCCAGCGCCCGCGCGGTCAAACGCATCGACGACGTGCACGTGCTGCGCATGATGCAGTTTCCCGAGGATGCCGGCCCCATGGCGCATCCCATCCGCCCCGACAGCTACCAGGAGATCGGCAATTTCTACACCGCGACGGTGTACGAGAAAGGCGCCGAGGTCATCCGCATGCAGCACACGCTGCTGGGGGAATCCGGCTTTCGCGAAGGCATGGACGAATATTTCCGCCGCCATGACGGCCAGGCCGTCACCTGCGACGACTTCGTCGACGCCATGGAATCGGTCTACGTCCGCCGGAACGCGGGACAGGATTTCGGCGTCTTTCGCCGCTGGTACGAGCAGGCCGGCACGCCGCGGGTCCGCGTCGAGCAGGACTACGACCCGGCCGCGCGGCGCCTGCGCCTGACGCTGCGCCAGCATTGCGACCCGGTCGGCCTGGAGGCCCGCCGCACGCCGGCCGCCGACAAGCCGCCCCTGCACATCCCCGTGGCCGTCGGCCTGCTGGACGGCGACGGGCGTCCCATGCCCATCCAGTGGCAGGGCCAGGCGCACGACACGGTGGTGCTCGAACTGCGCGAAGCCCGCCAGTCCTGGATCTTCGAGGACGTGGACCGGGCCCCCGTCCTGTCGCTGCTGCGCGGCTTCTCCGCTCCCGTGGTCATCGAATCGGGGCGCAGCGCCGCGGATCTCGCCCTGCTGGCGCGCTGCGACCCCGATCCCTTCGCCCGCTGGGACGCGACGCAGGAGACCGCCCTGCGTCATCTGCTCGAGGGCATCCGGGCGCAGCGCGAAACCACGACGCCACCCGACGACGCCGCGCTCACACAGCTGTGGCAGGCCGCGCTGGACGAGGACACACTCTCGCCCGCCTACCGCGCCCGGCTGCTGGCGCTGCCCGCCCTGCGCGAGCTGATCGAGCGCAGCAAACCCATGGATCCCCAGGCGGCGGTGACGGTCTGGCGGCGCGCCCAGGCGGCGCTGGGGGCCGCCCTGGCCGCGCGCTGGCGCGACCTGTACGACGCCCTGGCCGACGACGGCAGCCCCTATTCCCCAGACCCCGTGTCCTCGGGGCGACGCGCCCTGCGCGGCCTGGCCCTGGAATACCTGCTGGCCGGCGGCGAGACCGGCGCCGTGCGCAGCGCGCGCGAGCAATACGCCGGCGCGCGCAACATGACCGAAAGCCTGGGCGCGCTGAGCGCCTTGCTGCAGCACGCGCCGCAGGACTGCGCGGGCCTGCTGGAGGATTTCCACCGCCGCTGGCGGCAGGATCCGCTGGTCCTGGACAGCTGGTTCAGCATCCAGGCCGCCGCGCCCTCCAGCTCCGTGGCGCGAATCCGCGCTCTCATGGCGCTGCCGGACTTCACCCTGCGCACACCCAACCGCGCCCGCGCGGTGATCTTCCGCTTCGTCATGGACAACCCGGCCAACCTGCACACGCCCGAAGGCTATGATTTCTGGGCCGAGCAGGTGCTGGCGCTC
The DNA here is from genome assembly GCA_035707805.1 of Castellaniella sp. Taxonomy (GTDB): domain Bacteria; phylum Pseudomonadota; class Gammaproteobacteria; order Burkholderiales; family Burkholderiaceae_B; genus Castellaniella. The sequence continues at coordinate 33,057 of DASSTS010000018.1, forward strand.
AACGAACTGAATCCCGAGGTCGCCGCGCGGCTCGCCCGCGCCTTCGACAACTGGGCGCGCTTCGAGCCCGCCAGCCGCGAAGGCATGCGGGCGGCCCTGCAACGCGTGCGCGCCGCGCCCGGGCTGTCGCGCAACGTGCACGAGATCGTCTCCAAGGCCCTGGACGCCTGATCGCGGGCGGCGGCCCGGACACTGATTTTCTTTTGATGGGGAACACTTTGAAATTCAAGACACTGACCCAGTACCTGGTCGAGCAGCAGCGGGAACACAAGGCGGTCTCGCCGGAAGTCCGGCTGCTCATCGAAACCGTGTCGCGGGCCTGCAAAGCCATCGGCCACACCGTCAGCAAGGGCGCCCTGGGCGGCGTGCTGGGCAGCCAGGGCACGGAGAACGTGCAGGGCGAGATCCAGAAGAAACTGGACGTGCTGTCCAACGAGATCCTGCTCGAGGCCAACGAATGGGGCGGCAACCTGGCGGCCATGGCCTCCGAGGAAATGCAGACCATCCACCGCATCCCCAACCACTATCCCAAGGGCCAGAACCTGCTGCTGTTCGATCCCCTGGACGGCTCGTCCAACATCGACGTCAACGTCTCGATCGGCACCATCTTCTCGGTGCTGCAGGCGCCGGCCGAGGCCGCCGGGCGCGAGATCGCCGAGGCCGACTTCCTGCAGCCCGGCACCCGCCAGGTGGCGGCGGGCTACGCCGTCTATGGTCCCCAGACCATGCTGGTGCTGACCGTCGGCGCGGGCGTCATGGGCTTCACCCTGGACCGCGAGATGGGTTCCTGGCTGCTGACGCACGAAAACATCCGCATCCCCGACGAGACCACCGAATTCGCCATCAACATGTCGAACATGCGCCACTGGGAAGCCCCGGTGCGGCGCTACATCGAGGAATGCCTGCAGGGCGAGACCGGCCCCCTGGGCAAGAACTACAACATGCGCTGGATCGCCTCGATGGTGGCCGACGTCCACCGCATCCTGACGCGCGGCGGGATCTTCATGTATCCGCGCGATGCGCGCGCCTCGGGCCGCAAGGGCAAGCTGCGCCTGATGTACGAGGCCAATCCCATGAGCTTCCTGGTCGAGCAGGCCGGCGGCCTCGCGGTCGACGGCGCGACCCGCATCCTGGACGTGCAGCCCGAGGCCCTGCACCAGCGGATCGGCGTGATCCTGGGCTCGCGTCAGGAAGTCGAGCGCGTGCAGGGCTACCACCGGGCCGGCTGAACGCCCGCACAGGTCCGGCCGCTCGGCCACACGCGACGCGGACCGGGCGGGCCGGCGGCTCAGTCCAGCGTCAGGATCGTGGCGCCGGTGGTCCGGCGGGACTTCAGCGCCTCATGGGCCTGGCCGGCGTCCTTCAGCGCGAAGCGCTGGCCGATCACGATGTCGAGCTTGCCCGCGGTGACCAGTTCGAAGACCTCGGCCGCCGCCGCCTGCATGGCCTCGGCGGTCGCGGTATAGGCCGAGACCATGGGGCGCGTGACGTACAGCGAGCCCTTGGCCGCCAGAATCCCCAGATTGACGCCTTCGACCGGCCCCGAGGCATTGCCAAAACTGACCATCAGGCCGCGCGGCCGCAGGCAGTCCAGGGACATCTCCCAGGTCGCGCGGCCGACCCCGTCGTACACCACCGGCACCTTGCGGCCCTCGGTCAGCTCGCGCACCCGGGCCGGCACGTCCTCGCGGGTGTAGTCGATGACCTCCCAGGCGCCGTGGCGGCGCGCGAGCTCGGCCTTTTCAGGCGACGATGCCGTGCCGATCAGCCGCACGCCCAGGGCGCGGGCCCATTGGCAGGCGATCAGGCCCACGCCGCCCGCGGCGGCATGAAACAGGATGGTCTCGCCTTTCTGCAAACGGTAGGTCTGGCGAAACAGGTACTGCACGGTCAGGCCCTTGAGCATCAGCGCCGCGGCCTGCTCGAAGCTGACGGCGTCGGGGATGGCCACCACGCGGTCGCCCGGCACGTTGCGCAGGCTCGCATAGGCCCCGAGGGGGCTCTGGCCGTACGCCACCCGGTCGCCGACCCGGACGTGACGGACGTCCGGACCCACCGCCTCGACGATGCCCGAGGCCTCGAAACCCAGGCCGTGCGGCAGCGCATGCGGGTACAGGCCCGTGCGACAATAGATGTCGATGAAGTTCAGGCCGATCGCCTTCTGGCGGATCCGCACCTCGCCGGCCGCGGGCGGGGGGACCTCGATCTGCGCCAGCTGCATGACCTCGGGCCCGCCGTGCTGACTGATCTGTATGACCTGCGCCTTGTCCATCGCTTTTTCCTCCTGCCCCTCGCGGGCTCGCATTGCCGAAAATTGCCGAATCCAATCAAAATAGCATGAATTCCCGCCAAGCCCGGCTCGCGATCCACCTGACCGCCGTCCTGTTCGGCCTGAGCGGCATCCTGGGCGAGCTCATCCGGGCCGGCGCGGCCCTGATCACGGGCGGGCGCGCCCTGTTCGCCGCGGCGGCCCTGCTGTGGTTCATCCGGCGGGCGGGCCGCCGGCTGCAGGGGCCGCCGCGCGCGGCCCGGGCGCCGCTGGCCCTGGCGGGCGTGCTGCTCGCCGTCCATTGGATCAGCTTCTTCACCGCGGTCAAGCTGGGCGGGATCGCCGTCGCCACGCTGGGCTTTGCCAGCTTTCCCGCCTTCACCACCGTGCTGGAGGGACTGCTGTTTCGCGAACGAGCGCGCCCGGCCGAATGGATGGCGGTGGTGCTGGTCAGTGCCGGACTGGCGCTCGTGGCGCCCTCCTTCGACTGGCGCGACCAGGCCGCGGCGGGCCTGGCCTGGGCGGTCCTGTCGGGCCTGAGCTTCGCCCTGTTCGCCCTGGCCAACCGCAAGGCGGTCGGCCTGATGCCGGGCCGCGAGCTGGCCTGCGGGGAGAACCTGATCGTGGCCCTGCTGATCCTGCCGGGGTGCGCGCCGGCGTTCGGTTCGCTGCGGGCGCCGGACTGGCTCTGGCTCGTCCTGCTGGGCGTATTCTGCACGGCCCTGCCGCATACGCTGCTGGTCTCCAGCCTGGCCCGCGTGAAGGCCCGCACCGCGGGCATCGTCATCGCCCTGGAGCCCGTCTATGCCATCGTCTTCGCCGCCATCCTGTTCGCCCAATACCCTTCAGGCCGCGCGCTGGCGGGCGGCGCCCTGATCCTGGGCGCGATCGTCTGGGCGGGGTTGCGCCGCGCCGCACCCGATCCCGGCGGACCGGCCGGCCTCCCGCGGACTGGGCGTGAATCATCTCCGGCGGACTGAAGCGGTCCGAGGCGTTAAAATCTCCGATTCTCTGTTTTTCCTAGTTGACACATCATGGCCGGACACAGCAAGTGGGCAAACATCCAGCATCGCAAAGGGCGCCAGGACGCCAAGCGCGGCAAGCTCTGGACGAAGATCATCCGTGAAATCACCGTGGCCGCCCGTGCCGGCGGCCCCGACCCCGATGCCAACCCCGCCCTGCGCCTGGCCTGGGACAAGGCCACCAGCGCCAACATGCCCAAGGACAACATCCTGCGCGCCATCCAGCGCGGCGCGGGCGGCGCGGACGACGCCAACTACGAGGAAATCCGCTACGAAGGCTACGGCATCGGCGGCGCTGCGCTGGTGATCGACTGCATGACCGACAACCGCCAGCGCACGGTCTCCGAGGTCCGGCACACGCTCAGCAAGCACGGCGGCAACCTGGGCCAGGACGGCAGCGTGGTGTTCATGTTCAAGCACTGCGGCCAGTTCATCTTCGCCCCGGGCACCTCCGAGGAACAGGTCATGGAGGTCGCGCTGGAGAACGGCGCCGACGACGTGCAGTCCGACGAGGAAGGCGTGATCGAGGTCACCTGCGAACCAGGCGGCTACACGGCGCTGAAGCAGGCCTTCGACGCCGCGGGGCTGCAGGCCGAGATCCACGGCGTGGTCATGAAGGCCCTCTCCAAGGTCGAGCTCGCCGGCGAGGATGCCGAGCGCATGCAGAAGATCATCGATCTCCTGGAAGACCTGGACGACGTCCAGGAGGTCTACACCACAGCCGTCATGGACGACGAATGAAACTCCTGGTGATCGGTTCGGGCGGCCGCGAACACGCCCTGGCCTGGCGGCTGTCCCAGTCTCCCCGGGTGCAGAAGATCTACGTCGCGCCCGGCAATGGCGGCACCGCGCGCGCGGCCCTGCTGGAGAACCTGCCGCTGCAGGACATCGACGCCCTCATCGCGTTCGCGCGCGAGGAGAAGATCGCCTTCACGGTGGTGGGTCCCGAGGCCCCGCTGGCGGCCGGCATCGTCGACGCCTTCCGCGCGGCCGGGCTGCGCATTTTCGGCCCGACGCGCGCCGCGGCCCAGCTGGAAAGCTCCAAGGACTACGCCAAGGCCTTCATGCAGCGCCACGGCATCCCGACCGCGGCCTACCAGACCTTCACCGACGCCGGCCTGGCCAGGGACTACATCCAGGCCCAGGGCGCGCCCATCGTCGTCAAGGCCGACGGCCTGGCCGCCGGCAAGGGCGTGGTCGTGGCCCAGACCGAGGACGAGGCCCTGGCCGCCATCGACCTGATGCTGGGCGAGGACGGCGCCTTCGGGGCGGCCGGCGCCCGCGTGGTGGTCGAGGAATTCCTGGACGGCGAGGAAGCCAGCTTCATCGTCATGTGCGATGGCCACCACGTGCTGCCGCTGGCTACCAGCCAGGATCACAAGCGCCTGCTGGACGGCGACGCCGGCCCCAACACCGGCGGCATGGGGGCGTACTCCCCCGCCCCGCTGGTCACGCCCGCCCTGCACAACCGCATCATGCGCGAGGTCATCCAGCCGGCGATCCAGGGCATGGCGCGCGACGGCATCCCGTACACCGGGTTCCTGTACGCCGGCCTGATGATCGGCCCAGGGCCCGACGCCACCCGGCCGCTGAAGGTCCTGGAGTTCAACTGCCGCATGGGCGATCCCGAGACCCAGCCCATCATGCTGCGCCTCAAGAGCGATTTCACCGAGACCCTGGAACATGCCCTGGACGGCACCCTGGACCAGGCCGACATCGACTGGGACCGGCGTACGGCGGTCGGCGTAGTGCTGGCCGCTGCCGGCTACCCAGACAGCCCGCGCAAGGGCGACGCCATCACCGGCCTGGCGCCGGACGCCGACGACTGCGTGACTTTCCACGCCGGCACCACGCTGCAAGACGGGCAGCTGCGCACCAGCGGAGGCCGCGTTCTGTGCGTCACGGCCCTGGCGGATTCCATCCGCCGCGCCCAGCAGGCGGCCTACGACGCCGTCAACCAGACGCTCTTCGAAGGCCGCCAGTTCCGCCGCGACATCGGCTGGCGCGCGTTGGCCGGCGCCAGGAAACACGACTGACACCCCGGAGGCCCGCATGCATGTTCCTGTCGAACTCGTCCACGATACGTTCTCCCGCCTGCAGGAGGACATCGTCCGCGCGCTCGAGGACCTGGAAGGCGCGCCCTTCGGCCACGATCCCTGGACGCGTCCCGAAGGCGGCGGCGGCCTGACGCGCCATTGCGAGGACGGCGCGGTCTTCGAGCGCGCCGGCGTCCTGTTCAGCCACGTGCACGGCCATGCCCTGCCGCCCTCGGCCAGCGCCCACCGCCCCGAGCTGGCCGGACGCAGTTGGGAGGCCATGGGCGTCTCGATGGTGCTGCACCCGCGCAATCCCCACGTCCCGACCACGCACATGAACGTGCGCCTGTTCGTCGCTCACGGCCTTGGCGGCGACCAGGACGTGTTCTGGTTCGGCGGCGGACTGGACCTGACCCCCTACTATCCGGTGGACGCGGACGTCCGCCATTTCCACCAGGTCTGCCACGACGCCGTGGCGCCGTTCGGCGAGGATAAATATCCACGCTACAAGGCCTGGTGCGACGATTATTTCCTGCTGCGCCACCGCCAGGAGACCCGGGGCGTGGGCGGCCTGTTCTTCGACGACTTGAACACGCCCGATTTCGAAACCTGCTTCGCCCTGACCCGGTCCGTCGGCAACTGCTTCATCCCCGCCTACGTCCCCATCGTCCAGGCGCGCCGCGCCACCCCCTACGGCGAACGGGAACGCGATTTCCAGGCCTACCGGCGCGGGCGCTACGTCGAATTCAACCTGGTCTACGACCGCGGCACGCTCTTTGGCCTGCAATCGGGCGGGCGCACCGAATCCATTCTGCTGTCCATGCCGCCCATCGCCCGGTGGCGCTACGACTGGACACCAGAGCCGGGCTCGCCCGAATCAGCGCTGGCCGCCTACCTGAAACCCCGCGCATGGCTTTGAAGCCCCAGGTCGGCCTGCTGGGCGGCAGTTTCGACCCGGTCCACCGCGCCCACATCGCGCTGGCCCGGGCCGCCTGCCAGGCGCTGCAACTGGAACACGTCGAGCTGCTGCCCGCCGGCCGCCCCTGGCAGCGCGAACAGCTGGGCGCGCCGCCCGAGCACCGCCTGGCGATGCTGGAACTCGCCTGCGGCGGCGACCCCCGCCTGCGCGTCAATCCGGTCGAGCTGCGGCGTCCCGGCGCCACCTACACCATCGACACGCTCCTGGCGCTGCCCGCCACGGCCGACTACACCTGGATCCTGGGCGCCGACCAGCTGGCCAACTTCTGTACTTGGCACCGTTGGCGCGATATCCTGGACCATGTCCGCCTGGCGGTGGCGCAACGCCCGGGCTCGCTGCCCGAACCGCCCGACGAACTGGCCCGCGCGCTGCGGCCCGACGGACTGGCGTACATTCCCTTTCCGCCCCGGGACATCGCGGCATCGTCCATCCGCCAGGCTCTGGCCGCGGGACGCGTCCCCGAGGCGCAGCTCGACCCGCGGGTGCTCGACTACATCCGCGCCCATCGGCTTTACCAACATCCGGCACGCCAGCCGGACAGTCCTGGAACTTCATGAACCTGCAAAAACAGCAACGCCTCGTCATCGATGCCCTGGAAGACACCAAGGCTCAGGACATCAAGGTCTTCAACACCACCGGCCTGACCGGCCTGTTCGACCGCGTCATCATCGCCAGCGGCACCTCCAACCGCCAGACCCGGGCCATCGCCAGCCGCGTGGCCGAACAGGCCAAGCAGCACGGCCTGGAGGTGGTTGCCTTCGAGGGCGAGGACACCGGCGAATGGGTCCTGATCGACCTCGGCGACATCGTCGTCCACTGCATGCAGCCAGCCATCCGCAGCTATTACAACCTCGAGGAAATCTGGGGCGCCAAACCGGTGCGCGTCAGGCTGCTGCCCACCGGCCCGGCCCAGGCCTCCGGTCCCGCGGGCGACGACTTCGAGGCATGAGGCTGCGCGTCTATGCCGTGGGCACCCGCATGCCCGGCTGGGTGCAGGACGCCTGGCAGGACTACGCCAAGCGCATGCCCCGGGATTGCGCGATCGAACTGCACGAGATCCGGCCCGAGCCGCGGACCCAGGGAAAGACGACGACGCAGATGATGCAGGCCGAGGCGCAGCGCATCGAAGCCGCGCTGCACGGCGAGGCCGTCTGGCGCGTGATCCTGGACGAGCATGGCCGCGACCTGAGCACCCGCGACCTGGCAGGCCACCTGGAAGACTGGCGGGCCGGCGGCCAGGACGTGGCCTTCATCATCGGCGGCCCCGACGGCCTGGACACCGAGTTGAAGCGGACCGCCCGGCAGACCCTGCGCCTGTCGTCGCTGACGCTGCCGCATCCCATGGTCCGCATCCTGCTCGCCGAGCAGCTGTACCGGGCCTGGAGTATCCTGTCAGGCCACCCCTATCACCGCGCCTGAGGAAGCCTGCATGACCGCACGCCGCCGCACCAAGATCGTCGCCACGCTGGGCCCCGCCACGTCCAGCGCCGCCCGCATCGAGGCCCTGATCCTGGCCGGCCTGGACGTGGCGCGCCTGAATTTCTCGCACGGCCAGGCCGACGATCACCGCGAGCGGGTCCGGCTGGTGCGCGAGATCGCCGCGCGCCATGACCGCCACGTCGCCATCATGGGCGACCTGCAGGGCCCCAAGATCCGCATCGCGCGGTTCACGGACGGCGCCATCGAGCTGCGGGCCGGCGACCGGTTCACGCTCTCCACCCGCCACCCGCTGGATGCCGGCACGGCCGCCATCGTCGGCATCGAGTACCCGCCGCTGGTCCGCGACTGCGCCGCCGGCGACGAGCTGCTGCTGGACGACGGCCGCGTCATCCTGCGGGTCGAGTCGGTCGACGAGGCGGCCGTCCACACCGTCGTCGTGGTGGGCGGGCCGTTGTCCAACAACAAGGGCATCAACCGCCGCGGCGGCGGCATCTCCGCGCCCAGCCTGACGGACAAGGACCGCGAAGACATCCGCCTGGCTGCCGAGCTGGACCTGGACTACGTGGCGGTGTCCTTTCCGCGCTCGGGCGCCGACATCGAACAGGCCCGGCGGCTGGTGCATGCGGCCGGCAGCGCGGCCTGGATCGTCGCCAAGATCGAACGGGCCGAGGCGGTCGCCGACGACGCGGCGCTCGACGACCTGATCCGCGCCAGCGACGGCGTGATGGTCGCCCGGGGAGACCTGGGCGTGGAGATCGGCGATGCCCGGCTGGCCGGCATCCAGAAGCGCATCATCCAGCACGCGCGCACGCTCAACAAGCTGGTCATCACGGCCACGCAGATGATGGAATCGATGATCGACAGCCCGATTCCCACCCGCGCCGAGGTCTCGGACGTCGCCAACGCCGTGCTGGACTACACCGACGCCGTCATGCTGTCGGCCGAGTCGGCCTCCGGCCAGTACCCCGTCGAGGCCGTCCAGGCGATGGCCCGGATCTGCCTGGGCGCCGAACAGGAACCCACCAACGTCAAGTCCCATCACCGCCTGGGCGAGACCTTCACCCGCTGCGACGAGACCATCGCCCTGGCGAGCATGTACGCCGCCAACCACTTTCCGGGCATCAAGGCCATCATCAGCCTGACCGAAAGCGGGCATACGCCGCTCATCATGTCGCGCATCCGCTCGGGCGTCCCGATCTACTGCTATACCCGTCATGTGGCCACCCAGCGCCGCGCCGCCCTGTTCCGCGGCGTCTACACCGTGCCTTTCGACGCCGCCGCCCTGCCGCCGTCCGAAGTCAGCGAGGCCGCCATCGACATCCTGCGCCAGCGCGGCCTGCTGCAGGCGGGCGACTGGATCATCCTGACCAAGGGCGATTTCTACAGCGACAGCGGCGGCACCAACGGCCTGAAGATCCTGCGCGTGAACCCATGATGCCGGCTTTCGTCCTGCTGGCCTCGGCCAGCCCGCGGCGCCACGAGATCCTGGACCAGCTGGGCATCGCGCACGGCGTGCTGCGCGTGCCGCCGCCCGACGGCGAGGACGAGCCCGGCATCCCCGGCGAAACGGCGGAGGAATACGTGCGCCGGACCGCCCGCAACAAGGCCCTGCAGGCCATGGAATGGCTGGCGGCGGGCGGGCGGCCCGGGTCCGTCCCTGCCGCGTGGCCGGCCGGCTGGGAGGCATCCCCCATCCTGTGCGCCGACACCACCGTCATCCTGGACGGCGAGGTGCTGGGCAAGCCGGCCGACGCGGCCGATGCCGCCGCCACGCTGGCGCGCCTGTCGGGGCGCACGCACCAGGTTCACACGGCCGTCGCCGTGGCCTTCCAGGGCCGGATCCTGGAGACGCGCCAGGTCAGCGAGGTGCGCTTTCAGGTCCTGGACGCCCGGGACATCGACCGCTACTGCGCAAGCGGCGAGCCCTTCGGCAAGGCCGGCAGCTACGCGATCCAGGGCCGCGCGGCCGCCTTCGTCGAGCATCTGTCCGGCAGCCACAGCGGCGTCATGGGGCTGCCCTCGCACGAGACCGTGCAGCTGCTGCGCTCGCTGACCCTGGATCGGTGTTAACCCTCGATCCCCGTGGTCAAGCCTTGACCAATCCCATCCCCGCTCCTAGCATGTTCTGACATCTTGCTGAACATCGCAAGCCGCCGGTGATCGCCGTGGCTGCATGCACGGCCTTCCTTGCAAACGTCTTTCATTTCAAAGAGGTATTGCACATGGTCGATCCTGTCGTCAGTTCCGCCGCTCCTGGCCAGCCCGCTGCCGAGATCCGCAGCACGAACCTGCCCGGAGTCACCTACCGAGACCTGCCCGAGCCGCTACCCTTGAAAATGGTGGTCGGCCCCAGCGTGCTGCTGCTGGCCGGGTCGATCGGCTCGGGCGAATTCGTTCTGTGGCCCTACATCTCGACCCAGACCGGATTGGCGCTGGTCTGGCTGGCCACGATCGGCATCCTCACCCAGTATTTCCTCAACATGGAAATCACCCGCTACACCCTGGCGACCGGCGAAACCGCGGTCACGGGCTTCACGCGCCTCTGGAAGCCCTGGAGCTGGCTGTTCATCATCATGGCCGTGGTTCCCTGGATGTGGCCTGGCTGGGCGACCGGCAGTTCGACCGCCCTGACCTACGCCTTCGGCCTGTCCGAGGGCGCGGTCGTGCCGATCACCATCGCCTCGCTGGTGCTGATCGGCATCATCCTGACCGTCTCGCCGGTGGTCTACAAGACCGTCGAAAAGATCCAGTTCTTCCTGGTGGCCCTGATCGTGATCTTCATGATCTACATCGTCGTCGGCCTGCTGAACGGCGAATCCTGGTCCGCGCTGGTCGCCGGCTTCACGACCGAGGTCCCCAAGATCCCCGAATCGATCGGCAAGCTGCCCATCGCCCTGCTGCTGGGCGCCATCGCCTTCGCCGGCGCCGGCGGCGTGATGAACCTCGCGCAATCGAACTGGGTGCGGGACAAGGGCATGGGCATGGGTGCGCTGCTGCCCAAGATCGTGTCGCCCATCACCGGCGAGGAAACCGCCGGCGCCGCGATCGGCCACTTCTTTCCCCAGGACCAGGCCAACATGCAGCGCTGGCATGGCTGGTGGCGGGTGGCCAACCGCGAGCAGTTCATCACCTTTTTCGTGCTGGGGCTGTTCGCCATCCTGCTGTTCATGATGCTGGCCTACACCTACGTGGGCTTGGGCGGCAACGCGCAGAATTTCGATTTCGTGCGCCTGCTGGGCGAGACCCTGAACGAGCGCGTGGGCAGCTGGGTCGGACCGGCCTTCTGGTTCACCGGGGTCGTGGTCCTGCTGTCCACCAACCTCACCGTGCTGGACATGATCGGCCGCATCGTGGCGGACATCGCCAAGAACAACTGGCTGCGGGACAGCACCACCTGGACCGAAAGCCGCCTGTATTTCCTGGTGGTCTGGCTGATGGTCGCCTTCGGCTCGATCATCCTGCTCTCGGGCGTCAGCCAGCCGCTGCTGCTGCTGGTGATCGCTTCGGCGCTCAACGGCCTGGTGATGTTCGTGTACTCGGTCCTGCTCATCCAGCTCAACCGCGGCATGCTGCCCCGGGCCATCGGCCTTGCGGGCGGACGCTACGTGGCCATCCTGTGGGCCGTGCTGTTCTATGGCGGGTTCTCGATCTACCTGCTGATCAATCAGTTCGGAAAACTGTTCTAAAGGGCTAAAGGGCCCCCTTCTCGCGCCCCTGCCCGCTGCCGACCCGCATCGGCAGCGGCCCCGCAAACGAGACGGCCGTCCCAGGTGGGGCGGCCGTCTTCGTTGCGACACTGCGCCTGATGTCTAGCCGAACAGGCCCGGCAGCCACAGGCTGACGATGGGCACGTAGGTGATGAACACCAGGTAGACCAGCAGCAGCGACAGCCAGGGCAGGGCGGCGCGGATGACCTGGGCGATGCTCATCTTGGTGATTCCGGCCGTGACGAACAGGTTCAGGCCCACCGGCGGGGTCACCATGCCGATTTCCAGGTTGATCACCATGATGATGCCCAGGTGCACCGGATCGATGCCCAGTTCC
>DASSTS010000019.1:0-240562 GCA_035707805.1 Castellaniella sp.
TGGCCACGCTCAGTCGTCTGGCGCACCGCTTCGATCTTGAATTCCTCGGAAAATCGCTTTTGCATGGCATTCGTACTCATGACAACTCCTCATCGCCTCATTATGAGGCAGGTGGGTGTCTAGAGGTTCCGGGTCGATTCAACCTGTATTGGCAACAGATGCCCCAGCCGGGGGCTCAGGGCCTGGATGAGTTCATACTCTTCAGCCGACGCATCGCACGGCAGCGAGAAGTGCCGTTTTGATTGCGACAAGGCGCGCACAAGTTCGGCCTGCTCGTCGGGGGATAGGGAGAGCTTTCGGATGAGTCGTTTGATAAAGGCCTGTCTGGGTGGGCCTTTTGCGCTTCGTTCGAGCGCAGACAGATAACTCTGTTCGTATCCGAGCAGAAGGGCGGCCTCTTTTTGCTTGAGGCCTCGCTTGAGCCGTAGCCTACGCAGGTAGGCAGAGAACGGGCTCATGATGGCAAAGTGTAGACAGCGAAGTTATGTTGCGATCTATCTTCACTGCGTCATATCGCTTGATTCTCGGTCTTCTCACAGCGCACGTCTCGTTTGATCATATCCTAGCCGTTAAGGATAGCAAATCATACGAACGCGATCAACAAAAAATCGTTTTAAATCAACAGGTTGTAATCTACCTGTATAAGTTAAATATGTCAACCTCAGACGGTCCGACAGAGGTTTATTTACTACCCGTTCCTACCCGATGACAGCGAGGACAGTCGACGAAAAAAGGGCCACCTGCCGGCAGCCCTCTGGATCTATTCTCAAACGAGAAAATCTAACTTACGTGAGACGGATCTAAGCTTTCGCGAGATCCTACAACTTACACGTCAATATTCCCCGCCTGCAGGGCATGCGCCTCGATGAACGCGCGCCGGGGTTCGACGTTGTCGCCCATCAGGGTGATGAAGATCTCGTCGGCGGCGATGGCGTCCGCGATCTCGACGCGCAGCAGGCGGCGCACGGACGGGTCCATGGTGGTTTCCCACAGCTGTCCCGGGTTCATTTCGCCCAGGCCCTTGTAGCGCTGCTTGCTGATGCCGCGTTCGGCCTCGGCGCGCAGCCACTGCATGACCTCGCGGAAGTCGGCGACGGGTTTTTCCTTCATCTTGTCGCCCGTGCCGCGGCGCACCACGGCGCCTTGGCCCAGCAGGCCCATGAAGGTCTTGGCGGTGCGCGACAGGGTGGCGTAGTCGCCGCCGCGCACGAAGGCGCGGTCGAACACGCTGACGCGCAGGTTGCCGAAGTGGGGGCGGATGACCGCCAGGCGCCAGGCTTCCTCGACCTCGTCGAACTGGGCTTCGACGTGGACGCCGTGCGGGTCCGCCGGATCGAGCAGGGCCTGTTCCAGGGCCTGCGCGCTGGCGCGGGCGGCGGCCTCGTCGACCAGGCTGACTGCCACGCCCTCGGCCATGGCCGACAGGGCCTCGGTGTCGAGGATGCGGGACAGGCGGGCGATGACGCTGTCGGCCAGCACGTACTGGCGGGCGAGGTCCATCAGGGCGTCGTCGCGGATGGGCGTCGCGCCCTCGTTCGGGACGAGCTCGGTGTCCTTCAGGGCCAGCTGCAGCATGAACTGGGCTTCTTCCGCGTCGTCCTTGAGGTAGCGTTCCTCGCGCCCGACCTTGACCTTGTACAAGGGCGGCTGGGCGATGTAGACGTAGCCGTGCTCGATCAGCGCCGGCATCTGGCGGTAGAACAGGGTCAGCAGCAGCGTGCGGATGTGGGCGCCGTCCACGTCGGCGTCGGTCATGATGATGATGCGGTGGTAGCGCAGCTTGTCGAGATTGAAGTCCGGACCGATGCTGGTGCCCAGGGCCGTGATCAGGGTGGTGATCTGCTCGCTGGCCAGCAGGCGGTCGAAGCGCGCCTTTTCGACGTTCAGGACCTTGCCGCGCAGCGGCAGGATCGCCTGGAACTTGCGGTCGCGGCCCTGCTTGGCCGAACCGCCGGCCGAGTCGCCCTCGACGATGTAGAGCTCGCACAGCGCCGGGTCTTTTTCCTGGCAGTCGGCCAGCTTGCCGGGCAGGCCGGCGCCTTCCAGGACGCTCTTGCGGCGCGTCATCTCGCGGGCCTTGCGGGCGGCCTCGCGGGCGCGGGCGGCCTCGACGATCTTGGCGCACAGGGCGCGGGCGTCGTTGGGATTTTCCAGCAGCCACGTCTCGAGGGTGCGGCTGACCGCGTCTTCGACGGCGGGGCGGACCTCGCTGGAGACGAGCTTGTCCTTGGTCTGGCTGCTGAACTTGGGCTCGGGCACCTTGACCGACAGCACGCAGGACAGGCCCTCGCGCATGTCGTCGCCGGTGGTGTCGACCTTGGCCTTCTTGGCCAGGTCGTTGTCGGTGATGTATTTGTTCAGCACCCGAGTCATGGCCGCCCGCAGGCCGGTCAGGTGGGTGCCGCCGTCGCGCTGCGGGATGTTGTTGGTGAAGCACAGCACGGTCTCGGCGTAGCTGTCGTTCCACTGCATGGCGACCTCGACGCCGACCCGTGTGCCGCCGGCGTCGGATTCGGTGGAGACGGCGAAGATGTTCTCGTGCAGCGGCGTCTTGGCGCGGTTGATGTATTGGACGAAGCCCTTGACCCCGCCCAGGAAGGCCAGGTTCTCGTCCTGACCGGTGCGCTCGTCCACCAGGCGGATCTTCACGCCGTTGTTCAGGAAGGACAGCTCGCGCAGGCGGCGAGCCAGGATCTCGTAGGTGTAGTCGATGTTGTTGAAGATCTCGGCGTCGGCCAGGTACTGCACCCGGGTCCCCGTACGGTCGGCAGGACCGGTGATGGCCAGGGGGGCGACGCGCTCGCCGCGGCGGAATTCCATCTGGTGCTCTTCGCCGTTGCGCCAGATGGTCAGCCGCAGCCACTCGGACAGGGCGTTCACGCAGGAGACCCCGACGCCGTGCAGGCCGCCCGACACCTTGTAGGAGTTCTGGTCGAACTTGCCGCCGGCATGCAGCTCGGTCATGACGATCTCGGCCGCGCTGCGGTGATGCTCGTCGTCCTTGTGGATGGCCGTGGGGATGCCGCGGCCGTTGTCCGAGACCGAGATGCTGTTGTCGGCGTGGATGGTGACCACGATGTCGTCGCAGTAGCCGGCCAGGGCCTCGTCGATGGCGTTGTCCACCACCTCGAAGACCATGTGGTGCAGGCCGGTGCCGTCGGACGTGTCGCCGATGTACATGCCCGGGCGCTTGCGCACGGCCTCCAGGCCCTTGAGCATCTTGATCGAGTCGGCGCCGTAGCCGGCGGCGGGGGTGTTCTGAGTGGGGTCTGACATGTAAATCCTGTATGGGTGTCGGGCGGGCGCGGCCGGGGTCAGATGCGCATCGGCATGACGACGTACTTGAATTCCTCGTCGTCGGGCACGGTGATCAGCACCGAGGCGTTGACGTCGGGCTGCACCGACCAGCGGATCGACTCGGTCTTGAGGTTGGCCAGCACGTCGAGCAGGTAGCTGACGTTGAAGGCGACGTCCAGCGGTTCCTGGGCGTAGTCGACTTCGAGTTCTTCGCGGGCCTCTTCCTGTTCGGCATTGGACGAGGAAATGCGCAGCAGGTTGTCGCCCAGCTGCATGCGCACGCCCTTGAGCTTGTCGGTCGTGAGGATGGCGGCGCGCTGCAGGCTCGCCTGCAGCGTCTCGCGTGCGATCAGGATGTGGCGCGTGTAGCCGGTGGGGATCACGCGCTTGTAGTCGGGGAACTTGCCCTCGACGAGCTTGGACACGAGCTCGATCTGGCCGAACTGGAAGCGGATCTGGCCGGTGGCCAGGTCGATCTGCACCGGCGTGTCGTCGTCGGCCAGCAGGCGCTGCATCTCGTGGATGGTCTTGCGCGGGATGATCGCGTCGAGCTGGGCATCCAGGCCCTCGACCGCGACGCCGCTGTGCGCCAGGCGGTGGCCGTCGGTGGACACGGCGCGCACGTGGCCCGGTTCGAGCACCAGCAGCAGGCCGTTCAGGTAGTAGCGGATGTCCTGCTGCGCCATGGAAAAGTGCACCTGGTTGAAGAGCTGCTTCAGGGCCTTTTGCGGCATGGAAAAGGACGCGGTCCATTGTTCCGCCTGGGACACCGTAGGGTAGTCGGCGGCGTTGAGCGTCTGCAGGGCGAAGCGGCTGCGCCCGGCCTGGACGGAGAGCTTGGCGTCGTCCAGGGACAGGCGGACCTCGCCGGTCTCGGGCAGGGCCCGCAGGATGTCCAGGAACTTGCGCGCGGCCACGGTGGTGGACTGATCCTCGTCGCCGACGCCGAAATCGGCCTGGGTGGTGATCTGGACCTCGAGGTCGTTGGCCAGGAAAGAAACCTGATTGCCTTGCTTGCGGATCAGCACGTTGGCGAGGATGGGCAGGGTGTTGCGCCGTTCGACGATACCGACCACGGTCGTCAGGGGCTTGAGCACGGCATCGCGGTTTGCTTGGATCAGTAGCATGTTTCCTATCCTTTGAGCGTTTGTTCTAGTACGTGAAGTGCGTGGTTCAATTCGGTCTGCTTGGCCCGCAGATCGGTGATCTTGCGCACCGCATGCAGCACGGTGGTGTGGTCGCGTCCGCCGAACAGGTCCCCGATCTCCGGCAGGCTCTTTTGCGTCAGTTCCTTGGCCAGATACATGGCGATCTGGCGCGGCAGCGCAATATTGGCAGGCCGGCGTTTCGAGTACATGTCGGCGACCTTGATTTTATAGAAGTCGGCGACGGTCTTCTGGATGTTTTCCACCGTGATCTGGCTGTTGGAGACGGACAGCAGATCCTTGAGGGCTTCCTTGCAGACCTCGACGGTCAGGACCTCGCGGCCATGGAAGCGGGCATAGGCGGACACCTTGCGCAGGGCGCCCTCGAGCTCGCGCACGTTGCTGCGCAGGTGCTTGGCGATGAAGAAGGCGACCTCCTCGGGCATGGTGATGCCTTCGGTCTGGGCCTTGCGCAGCAGGATGGCCACGCGCATTTCCAGTTCGGGAGGCTCGATGGCGACGGTCAGGCCGGAATCGAAGCGCGAGATCAGCCGGCTGTCGATGTTGGCGAGTTCCTTGGGATAGGTATCCGAGGTGATGATGATCTGCTTGCGCTGCGCGACCATGGCCTCGAAGGCGTAGAAGAATTCCTCTTGGGTGCGGTTCTTGCCGGCGAAGAACTGGATGTCGTCGATCAGCAGCAGGTCCAGCGAGTGGTAGTAGCGCTTGAAGTCGTCGAAGGCGCGCCGCTGGTAGGCCTTGACCACGTCGGACACGTACTGGTCGGCGTGGACGTAGCGGATGCGGGGGCTGGTGCCGCTGGCCAGCAGGGCATTGCCGATGGCGTGGATGAGGTGCGTCTTGCCCAGGCCCACGCCGCCATACAGGAACAGCGGGTTGTAGGACACGCCGGGGTTTTCGGCGACCTGAAGCGCGGCGGCGCGCGCCAGCTGGTTGGCCTTGCCGATGACGAAGTTGTCGAAGGTCAGGTCCAGGTTCAGGCGGGAACGGTCCTGCACGGCCTCGTCGGCGGCCATGGCGGCCGGGGATGGCGCGGCCGCTGCCGGCTGGGCCGCGGCGCCGTTGATCGGGGCGGGCGGGGTCGGGGAGGACGGACGGCTGGCGGCCGCCGCCGGGCGAGGCGGCGCGGCGCTGAGTTCGAACTGCACCTGGACGGCCTGGGAAAACCAGTCGGCGGCCAGGGTCTCGAGCCGGGTGGAGAAGTTCTTGCGGACCCAGTCCAGCTTGAATCGATTGGGCGCGCCGATCCTCAGGATCGCCAGTTCCTCGTCGTAGCCGAGCGGAACCAGGGGCTTGATCCAGGCGCTGATCTGTTGGGGGGGAAGTTCCTGCGCCAGTTGCTGGAGGCAGGCCTGCCAGAATTCATTCATAGGGGTCATCGTGCGAAACCTCGATTCTACCCTTTCCCGTGGTGAGTTATCCACAGACCGCGGCGGACGCGGCGCGGCATCGCGGGGGATAAGTTCCCAAGTAATTGACGGCACGTCAAAAATTTGTTGAAATAGTGGGCTTTTCTGTACCCCTTACACCCAAGCTCTTTTGGATTCGCCATGAAACGCACTTTCCAGCCTTCTGTTACCCGCCGCAAGCGCACCCACGGGTTTCGTGTCCGCATGAAGACGCGTGCGGGCCGTGCCGTCCTCAGCGCCCGCCGCGCCAAGGGCCGCAAGCGCCTGGCCGTCTGATCCTCATTTGCGGCGCGGCCCCTTTGCCGGGCACGCCGCCATGGACCGCCATGCCTTCCGACTTTCCCTCGGCGGCCCGGCTGCATCGCCCCTCGGAATACGCAGCGGCCTTGAAAGGCCGGCGGATCGCCCGAGGGGCTTTGTTCATCGTCTCCGGCCCGCGGCAAGCGGGCGACGGCCCCGCCCGGCTGGGCCTGGTCGTGCCCAAGCGGCATGCGCCGCTGGCCGTCACGCGCAATGCGATCAAGCGGGTCCTGCGCGAGGCGTTCCGCCTGCGGCGCACCGGCTTGCCGGATGGCGATCTGGTGTTCCGGCTGGTCAGCCGGCCCGCGCCGGGCAGCCTGACGGCGCTGAAGCGCCAGGTGCGCGCCGAGGCCGATGCGCTGCTGGACAGGATAGGGCGATGCTGATCCGGACGCTGTTCATCGCGCCGATCCGTTTTTACCGCTATTTCCTGAGCCCGTGGGTGGGGCAGCAGTGCCGTTTCACACCCACCTGCTCGGCCTACACGATCGAGGCGATCGAGACGCACGGCGTGGCGCGCGGCATCTGGCTGGGCATCCGCCGCATCGCCCGCTGCCACCCCGGCTGCCCGGGCGGACACGATCCGGTGCCGCCGGCCCGGACGTCCTCGTCCGGCCATGGATGACGGGGCGGCACGCCCGGCAGGGAATCAAGTCCCTGTCAGCCGCCCTGCGTTAAACTGGTGAGCTTTTGCTCCGACCCTATTCGAAAACAGGCGCCAATGGACATTCGACGCACCATCCTCTGGATGATCTTTTCTTTTTCGCTCCTGCTGTTGTGGAACAACTGGCAGGTGTACCAGGGTCAGCCGTCCCTGTTCTCCATGACGCAGCCGGCCTCCGACGCCGGCAAGAAGGCCGCTGCGCCGGCCGCGCCTGCGGGGCAGGATGGCGTGCCGGCCGCGGCGCCGGCCGATGGGGCGGCCCCGGCCACGGTGCCCGCGTCCGACGCGGCCCCGCAGGGGCAGCCGGTGCACGTCAAGACCGGCGTCTATGACCTGACCTTCGACACGCTGGGTGCGCAACTGGTGCGGGCCGAGCTGCTGGACTACAAGAACCAGGAGGCCACGACGGGCATCCTGCCGTGGTTCAAGGGCCTGATGGGGCACAAGCCGCCGCAGGACGCCGGCGACGCGATGTACCTGCTGAACAACCAGCCGGGGGACATGTACGTGGCCCAGACCGGGCTGGTGGGCGCGCCTCAGGGGCAAGGCTATCCGACGCACCTGACGCCGTTCTCGGTGGTGGGGTCGGGGCCCGTGGTCAAGGACGGCGCGACCGAGATCGCCTTCGAGGCGACGGCCGGCCAGGTGCGGGTGGTGAAGACCTTCATCCTGCCGCAGAACGGCTATGACATCCGCGTGCGCAACGACGTCTACAACCTGGGCGATCAGCCGATCGATCCCTCGCTGTACCTCCAGCTGACGCGCGACGGCCACGAGCCGGTGAACACGACGGGTTTCTACAGCACGTTCACCGGGGCGGCGGTCTATTCCGAGGAAGACAAGTTCCAGAAGGTGAAGTTCGAGGAGATCACCAAGGGCAAGGCCAGCTACGTCCAGAAGGCGGACAATGGCTGGATCGGCATGGTGCAGCATTATTTCGCCACGGCCTGGGTGCCGCAGCAGGGCGCGGTGCGCACGAATCAGGCGCTGGCGCTGCCCGACGGGCTGTTCGCGATCCGCACGATCGAGCCGGTCGGCACGATCGCCCCGGGGGCGCACAAGTCGGTGGAGTCGCAGCTGTGGGTGGGCCCGCAGGACCAGCGGGCGATGAGCACGGTGGCGCCGGGCCTGGATCTGGTGGTCGACTATGGCTGGGTGACGATCATCGCCAAGCCGATGTTCAAGTTCATGATCTGGCTGCACAGCCTGGTGGGCAACTGGGGCTGGACGATCGTGCTGCTGACGCTGCTGATCAAGCTGGTGTTCTATCCGCTGTCGGCGGCCAGCTACCGCTCGATGGCGAAGATGAAGCTGGTCGGGCCGCGCATGAAGCACCTGAAGGAAAAGTTCGGCGACGACAAGGCGAAGCTGAACGCGGCGATGATGGAGATGTACCGCACGGAGAAGATCAATCCGCTGGGTGGGTGTCTGCCGATGGTGGTGCAGATTCCGGTGTTCATCGCGCTGTACTGGGTGCTGCTGGGCAGCGTGGAGATGCGCGGGGCGCCCTGGATCCTGTGGATTCACGATCTGTCGGTGAGCGACCCTTGGTTCATCCTGCCGGCGTTCATGATGCTGACGATGTTCCTGCAGATCAAGCTGAATCCGACGCCGCCGGATCCGACGCAGGCGAAGATCATGATGATCATGCCGCTGGTGTTCGGGGGGATGATGTTCCTGTTCCCGGCGGGTCTGGTGCTGTACTGGTGCGTGAACAATACGGTGTCCATCATCCAGCAGCGGGTGATCATGAAACGCCTGGACCGGGAAAAGGCGGCTGCGGCGTCCAGCTGAGGTCTGCTGGTTTTACTTGACGGCGCTCTTTGGGGGCGCCGTTTTGCTTTGGATGACGGTTCTTGTTGCTGGGCGGCCGAGTTTGGGTTCTTGAGGATGGGGTTTGGGCGGGGCCGGTCTGGACTCACCAGCCGGTGGCCCTTCGGGCTTCCCGGGTCTGCCTCGTCCAGGCGGGCGGCGGACGAACTCGGCCTTCGGCCTCAGACACGTCCGCCGACTGCCCCCGCCTTCCCTTCGTCAGCACCCGGCACCGGCCGACCGTGAGTCCAGACCGGCCCCGCCCAGACCCCATCTGAGATCGGCGCTGTGGTCGCGGGACGTGACGGCGTCGTTCTTGCTTGGAGGGGGATATGGGGTGGCGCCGTGGGGATGGGCGGGATTTCGCGGTTGGCGAAGGCGTTGCTTGGGGGGTGATTCCGCTGTAGCGCGGACGCGCTGCCGGCAATCGGGGGCGATTCCCGATATGATGCTTTGGATGTTTATTTGCCCGCCGGCATGCTGGCCGGGTGGTGTTTTCAATCCCCTCCGATTCTTTGCCTTGCGAAGTCCATGAGTACTTTTTCCACGGATCCCATCATTGCCATTGCCACCGCCCCGGGCCGGGGCGGAATCGGCGTGCTTCGGGTGTCGGGGCCGAATCTGCGGGCCTGGGCGGAATCGCTGTGCGGCCAGGTGCTGCGGCCCCGGCATGCGCATTACCTGCCGTTCCGCACTCAGGGCGGCGAGGTGATGGACGAGGGGCTGGCGCTGTTTTTCCCGGGGCCGCATTCCTATACGGGCGAGGACGTGCTGGAGCTGCAGGGCCACGGCGGCCCGGCCGTGCTGCGCCGGGTGCTGGAGGACTGCCTGGCGCGCGGCGGGGAGATCGGCCTGCGGCTGGCGCAGCCCGGGGAGTTCACGCAGCGGGCGTTCCTGAACGAGCGGCTGGATCTGGCGCAGGCGGAGGCCGTGGCGGATCTGATCGAGGCCAGTTCCACGGCGGCGGCGCGCAGCGCGATGGCTTCGCTGTCGGGGGCGTTTTCGGCCGAGGTCGATGCGCTGAGCCAGCGCATCGTGCAGCTGCGCATGCTGGTCGAGGCGACGCTGGATTTTCCCGAGGAAGAGATCGATTTCCTGGAAAAGTACCAGGCCGCGGAACGGCTGGACGGGGTGACGGCGACGCTGGACGGCGTGCTGCGCACGGCGCGCCAGGGGATGGTGCTGCGCGAGGGGCTGCACGTGGTGCTGGCCGGCCAGCCGAACGTGGGCAAGTCCAGCCTGCTCAATGCGCTGGCGGGCGAGGACGTGGCCATCGTGACGCCGATCGCCGGGACGACCCGCGACCGGGTGATCCAGCAGATCCACATCGACGGCATCCCGTTGCACATCGTGGATACGGCGGGCCTGCGCGAGACCGAGGACACGGTGGAGCGCATTGGCATCGAGCGCAGCTGGGCGGAGATCGCCCGGGCGCAGGTGATCCTGCACCTGCAGGATGCGCGCCAGCCGGACGATCCCTTGGATGCCGACATCGTACGGCGGCTGCCGGCCGGGACGCCGGTGCTGCGGGTGCTGAACAAGTTGGACCTGCTGGATGAGCCGGGACACGGGGCCGCCCCTGCGGAAGATTTCGCGACTGGTGGACCGGAGCGGCAGGCCGGCCAAGGCCTGGAGGGCGCTGCGGGGCCCGGCGAAATGCGCGTGTCGGCGCGCACCGGAGCCGGACTGGCCGCCTTGCGGCGGCGCCTGCTGGAGATCGCCGGCTGGACGCCGGGGGCGGAGTCCCCCTGGCTGGCCCGCGAGCGGCACGTGCGGGCGCTGGAGGCGGCCCGCAGCCATCTGGTGATGGCCCGCGAGCATGCCTCGCACAGCGATCAGGTGCTGGACCTGTTCGCCGAGGAGTTGCGTCTGGCGCACGAGGCGCTGTGCGAGATCACGGGACAGTTCACCAGCGATGATCTGCTGGGTGAGATCTTTTCGCGGTTCTGTATCGGGAAATAGTCCGGCCTTGTCGGCTGGGCTCTCCGGTCGGGATTTACTCCCCCACCACCTGCGTATGCACGACCTCGGGGGCCTTGGCGAAGCAGCCGCCGACCAGGCCGCGCCAGGCCTGGAAGTCCTCGGATTCGCGGAAGTGCTGCATGTGGTCTTCCAGGGTCTGCCAGTGGATCTGCAGCACGTACTGTTCGGGATGTTCGATGACGTGATGCAGCTCCAGGCGATGGAAGCCGCGGGCGCGCCGGAACAGGGGCATGGCTTTCTGCACGCCGGCCTCGAAATCGGCCTGGGTGCCGGGTTTGACGGTGATGTGGGCCATTTCGCGGATCATGTCGGATTCCTGTATCTGAAAAAGGGACGAGGCCATGATTATGCACCGCGCGCGCCGCCGGTGGATCTCCAGCATCATGCAGTCTGGAACCCGCGAAAAGCGCCGGCGGCGGATCTAGCGGTCCAGGCGGTGCAGGACCTCGTCGGCGATCGCCAGGCAGGAGGTGAGGCCGGGCGATTCGATGCCGTACAGGTTGACCAGGCCGTCGACGCCGTGGGCGGTGCGGTCCTGGATCAAGAAATCGGCGTCCTGGCCGGCCGGCATGACGAGCTTGGGCCGGATGCCGGCGTAGCTGGGCTGCAGCGCGCCGTCGGGCAGCTCGGGCCAGTAGCGGCGGATGGCGGCATAGAATCCGGCGGACCGGCCGGGATCGACGGCGTAGTCGATGGCGTCCACCCATTCGACGTCGGGGCCGAAGCGGGCCTGGCCGGCCAGGTCCAGCGTCAGGTGCACGCCCAGGCCGCCGGGCTCGGGCACCGGATAGATGAGGCGCGAAAAGGGCGCTTTGCCGGACAGGGAATAGTAATTGCCTTTGGCGTAGCGGCCGGCGGGGATGCTGGCGGGCGGGACGCCCTCGATGCGGGCGGCCACGGCCTGGGCGTGCAGCCCGGCGCAATTGATGACCTGCCGGGCGAGGAGTTCCATGGGTTCGTCGCCGCCGATGCGCAGCAGGATGCCAGCGTCGTCCGCGGCGGCGCCGCCCAGGACGGGGGCCCGCAGGGCCAGCAGGCCGCCGGCGTTTTCCAGGTCGCCCAGCAGGGCGAGCATGAGGCCGTGGCTGTCGACGATGCCGGTGGAGGGGGATTCCAGGGCGGCGGCGCATTGCAGGGCGGGCTCGCGGGTCCGGGCCTCATCGCGGTCCAGCCAGCGCAGGTCGTCCACGCCGTTGGCGGCGGCCGCGGCGGCGATGTCCCGCAGGCGGGCGGTCTGCATATCGTCGGTGGCGACGATCAGCTTGCCGCAGCGCCGGTGGGCGACGCCGTGGGTCTCGCAGAAGTCATACAGCGCCTGGCGGCCCTGTACGCACAGGCGGGCCTTCAGCGAGCCCTGCGGATAGTAGATGCCGGCATGGATGACCTCGCTGTTGCGCGAACTGGTGCCGGTGCCGATGGCGGACTCGGCCTCGACGACCAGGGTGTCCCGTCCCGCCCGGGCGCAGGCGCGGGCCACGGCCAGGCCGACGGCGCCGGCGCCGATGACGACCGTGTCGAGGGTGTCGGTCATGGAGCTTTCCTTTGCGCGGATCTTGTCGGGCCGCATTTTACCGTGAGGGGCGGCTGCCTCCGCTGGCAGGACTCTGCGGGTGCATCTCGTCACATTAATCGCTTGCAATTAAATAGTGTGCGATTTAATATCTTCGTCATGGACACGTCAAACCCCACGCCCCAGTCTTCGCAACCGGCCCCGCTCACGCTGGATGCCCAGTTGTGCTTTGCGCTCTATTCCGCGCAACTGGCGATGGCCAAGATCTATCGCCGCCAGCTGACCGACCTGGGCCTGACGTATCCCCAGTACCTCGTCATGCTGGTGCTGTGGGAATCCGACGGGCTGACGGTCTCGGCCCTGGGCGAGCGCCTGTACCTGGATTCGGCCACGTTGACGCCGCTGCTGAAACGCCTGCAAGTCCTGGGCCTGCTGCGCCGCGACCGCGGTGTGCAGGACCAGCGCCAGGTCCTGATCTCGCTGACGCCGGCGGGCCGCGCGCTGCGCGCACGGGCGGGGGCGGTCCCCCAGGGGGTGATGTGCGCCACGGGCTGCACGCCGGCCCAGGCAAATGGGCTCAAGGCCGAACTCGAATCTCTGCGCGCGCATCTGCAGGGTGCGTGCGCCACACAGGAACATCCGGCGGGGGCCTGAGGGACGGTCATCCGGCGCGTGCGCCGGGACTCGTCCGTCCAGATCTCCCGCCGTCAGGAAGGCCGCCGTTTGTGGTGCCGAGGCCTTTTCTTCGAACCGCACCACCAGGAGTCCCAAGATGACAGTCGAAAACGTTCTCTATACCGCCCATGCCACCGCCACCGGCGGCCGCGACGGCAGCGCCAAATCCTCGGATGGCCGCCTGGACGTCAAATTGTCCGTGCCCAAGGAAATCGGCGGCGACGCCGGCCCCGGCACGAATCCCGAACAGCTGTTCGCGGCCGGTTATTCGGCGTGCTTCCTTGGGGCGCTGAAGCTGGTCGCCGGCAAGGAAAACGTGAAGCTGCCGGCCGACACCCAGGTGTCGGGCTCGGTCGGCATCGGCCCCATCCCGACGGGCTTCGGGCTGGCCGTCGAGCTGAAGATCTCCGCCTCCGGCGTGGACCGCGACAAGCTGAACGACCTGGTGCAAAAGGCGCACGTGGTCTGCCCGTATTCCAATGCCACCCGCAACAACATCAAGGTCACGCTGACCGTGCAGTAAGCCGGCCGGCCGCCGTCCCCTGGGGGACCGGGCCCAGGGCCGGTCCACGCACCGCACCCCGAACGCCAACCGGCTTTCGGGGTGTTTTCTTCCGGGGTGGCGCGGGGACGCCGGAGGGACCGGATTCCCGCCGCGGGCTGATCCATGTCATATACCGGCACGCGCAGTGTGGATATGATCTTCCGTGAACGAACGGCTTTCGTCAGGGAGATCATCATGTCATCAGAGGCCGCATCCCGGCCGGCGTCGCGCCAGGCGCTGTCCGTCCTGTTTTCCAGCACCTTCGCCTTCACGATCTGCTTTGCCATCTGGACGATGTTCTCGGTCCTGGGCGTGCCGCTGAAGGCCGAGCTGGCCCTCAATGAAACCCAGTTCGGCCTGCTGATCGCCACGCCGGTGCTCAGCGGCTCGCTGGTCCGGGTGCCGCTGGGCATGCTGACGGACCGCTTCGGCGGACGCATCGTGTTCTTCGTGGTGCTGCTGATCTGCGTGCCGCCGCTCTACCTCATGGCTCATGCCCAGACCTATGCCCAGTTCCTCGTCCTGGCGCTGTTCGTGGGCCTGGCGGGCGGCACGTTCTCGGTGGGCACGCCGTACGTGGCCCGCTGGTTCGCGCCGCAGCGGCGGGGTTTCGCCATGGGGGTGTTCGGAGCGGGCAATTCGGGGTCGGCGCTGAACATGTTCGTGGCGCCGCTGATCATCGGGGCCTTCGGCTGGACCATGCTGCCCAAGGCGTACGCGGCGCTGATGCTGGGCACGGCGGTGTTGTTCTGGCTGTTCAGCCATTCCGATCCGGCGCACCGCATGCCGGCGGGCACCGGCATCCTGCAGCAGCTCGGCGTCCTGAAGGATCCCCGGGTCTGGCGCTATTGCCAATACTATTCCGTGGTCTTCGGCGGCTACGTCGCGCTGGCGCTGTGGATCACCAAATACTACGTGGCCGAATACGGCTTCGACCTGACGCTGGCGGCGTTCCTGGCCATGATCTTTTCCCTGCCGGGCGGCGTGCTGCGCGCGCTGGGCGGCTGGTTTTCGGACCGCTTCGGCGCCTACACGGTGACCTGGTGGGTGATGTGGGTCTGCTGGGTGTGCTTTTTCCTGCTGTCCTATCCGCAGACGCAGATGACCATCCAGACGCTGGGCGGGCCGGTGTCGCTGCATATCGGCCTGAACGCCACGGCATTCACGGTGCTGCTGTTCGTCGTGGGCGTGGCCATGGCGATCGGCAAGGCCTCGGTCTTCAAGTTCATCAGCGACGACTATGCCGACAACATCGGCGCGGTGTCCGGCGTGGTGGGCCTGGCGGGCGGGCTGGGCGGTTTCGTCCTGCCGATCCTGTTCGGCGCCCTGCTGGACATCACCGGCGTGTATTCCAGCGCCTTCATGCTGCTGTACGGGACCGTCTGCGTATCACTGGTGTTCATGCACTATTCGTACCGGCGGACGCCGCGCGCCGGCACGGAACTGAGCGACCCGATGGCCGGATGATTTCGGCGGCGGATTTCTCAGGCCGTGATGCCTCCCCACCTCGTGGCCTGCAGGCCGCTCGGATGATTTCGGCAGTGAACAGCCGATTGTTATGGCGCGTGGCACCTACCCACCTCGCGGCCTGTATGCCGCTCGGATGATTTCGGCGAGTGACAGCCCGCAGGGGCTGTCACTCGTCCGAAATCATCCCCCGCATCCGCCGCAGCAGTTGCCGTCCTGGCCGTGGACGGGCTTGAGGGCCTCATAGCCGGCGTCGGCGACGGCGACCTGCAGGCGCTGGGTGGAGACCTTGGCGGTGTCGTAGGTGACGGTCACCTTTTCGTCGGCCAGGGACACGCTGACCTGGGCCACGCCCGGCAGGGCGGACAGGACGCGGTCGAGCTTGTCGGCGCATTCGGGGCCGCGCAGGCCCACCAGGCGCATGGTGTCGGTTTTCTGGGCGGATCGTTTCAGGGTTTCGGCTTGCATGGGGTCCTCGCGAGCGGGGAAAAGCCCCTGAACGGGGCGGGGTTATAGATACATTATAAATATACCTTAAGAGTCGGCTAGTATAGCAGTGCCCGAAACCGCCGGCGCATCCCGACACGGTCTTTCCGCTGACCGCGGCGCGCGCCCCGCCACAAGCCGGGCAGACCTCGACATGGCTGAATCCCCGACCCGCCGCATTGCCCACCTGGACATGGACGCCTTTTATGCGTCCGTGGAACTGCTGCGGTATCCGGACCTGCGCGGCCGCCCGGTGGTGATCGGCGGCGGGGCCGGACGTCCCTCCGAAGGTCGCTATGCGCGGCTGGGCGACTACGTGGGGCGAGGTGTCATCACCACGGCGACCTACGAGGCGCGCGCCCTGGGCGTGCATTCGGCCATGGGCATGATGAAGGCCGCCCGCCTGGCGCCGGACGCCGTCCTGCTGCCGGTGGATTTTCCCGCCTATCGGCATTATTCCCGCCTCTTCAAGGCGGCGGTCGCCGCGATCGCCCCGCATGTCGAGGACCGCGGGATCGACGAGATCTATATCGACCTGTCCGCGCTGCCGCAGGACTCCGAGACGCTGGGCCGCCGGCTGAAGCAGGCCGTGCGCGAGGCGACCGGTCTGGTGTGCTCGATCGGCATTTCACCCAACAAGCTGCTCTCGAAGATCGCCTCGGACCTGGACAAGCCCGACGGCCTGACGCTGATCGGCCCGGGCGATCTCGAGCGGCGCATCTGGCCCCTGCCCGTGTCCAAGGTCAACGGCATCGGCCCCAAGGCGACGCGCCGCCTGCAGGGCATGGGGATCGAGACCATTGCGCAGCTGGCCGCCGCCGCCCCCGACCGCCTGCAGGACGCCTTCGGCCTGGGCACCGCCCGATGGCTGCTGGACGTGGCCCACGGCGTCGACGAGCGGCCGGTGGTCATGGAGTCCGAGCCGCGATCCATCAGCCGGGAGACGACCTTCGAGCGGGATCTGCACGTGGTGCGGGACCGCACGCAGCTGTCCGCGATCTTCCGGGACCTGTGCGTGCACCTGGCGGGCGATCTGGCGCGCAAGCGGGTCTGCGGCGCGACGGTGGGCATCAAGCTGCGTTTCGACGATTTCCGCATCGTGACGCGCGACCTGACGCTGGACGCCGCCATTGCCGATGCCGACGCCATCCACCGGGCGGCCGGCCGCTGCCTGAAGCGCGTGACGCTGGATCGCCGGCTGCGCCTGCTGGGCGTGCGGGTGAGCAAGCTGCAGCCGCTGGACGAGAACGGCGCGCCGGCGCAACCGGTACAGCTCTCGCTGTATTGAATGGCGCGCTCTGCGGGCTGCGTCGGCGCGGGCGGCGACGCCGGGCCGACTTGGACGATGCCCGGGCTCAGACCGTGGCGCCCAGCTGCCAGGGGGCGAATTCGTTCTGCCCGTAGCCGTGGATCTCGCTCTTGCTGGGGGCGCCGGATGCGGTCTCCAGGATCAGGCGGTAGATGCGTTCCCCGACGCCGTCCACCGAATCCTGGCCCGTGATGATCGTGCCGCAGTCCAGGTCGATGTCTTCCTGCTGGCGCTCCCAGCACGCCGTGTTGGTGCTGAATTTCAGCGAGGGAGCGGGCATGCAGCCGTAGGCCGAGCCGCGGCCGGTGGTGAAGCAGATCAGATTCGCACCCGAGGCCACCTGGCCCGTCGCCGAGACCGGATCGAAGCCGGGTGAATCCATGAACACCAGGCCGCGAGCGGCCACGGGCTCCGCGTAGCCGATGACGTCATTCAGGTTCGTGGTGCCGGCCTTGGCCACGGCGCCGAGGGACTTTTCCAGGATGGTCGTCAACCCGCCCGCCTTGTTGCCGGCCGAGGGATTGTTGTTCATCTCCATCCGGTTGCGCGCGCAATAGTCGCGCCACCAGTCGATGCGCGCGATGAGCTTTTCGCCCACCGCCCGGCTCGCGGCGCGCTGGACCAGCAGGTGCTCGGCCCCGTAGATTTCCGGCGTCTCGGACAGGATCGCGGTGCCGCCCGCCTGGACGAGCCGGTCCATGGCGGCGCCCAGGGCCGGATTGGCCGTGATCCCGGAATAGCCGTCGGATCCGCCGCATTGCAGGCCGACCACGAGGTGGGACGCGGACACGGGCTGCCGACGGACCTGGTTGGCCGAGGACAGCATCTCGTGCACCTTGGCGACGCCCTGGGCGACGGCCTTGCCGGTGCCGCCGGCGTCCTGGATGGAGTAGGTGTGCAGTTGCGGGCCTTCCCGCAGGCCGCCTGCCGCCAGCACCCCGCTGATCTGGTTGGTCTCGCAACCCAGCCCGATCAGCAGCACGGAATGAAAGTTGGCATGCCGCGCATAGCCGGCCAGGGTGCGGCGCAGCGCGTCGATGGCCTCGCCCTGCGCCGCCATGCCGCAGCCGGTCGTGTGCGTCAGCGCCACGACGCCGTCCACTTGGGGATAGTCCTGCAGGGCGTCGGGGTGGATGTCCCGCCTGAAATGGTCCGCGATGGCGCGCGCCACCGTCGCGGAGCAATTGACCGTCGTCAGGATGCCGATGTAGTTGCGGGTCGCCACCTGGCCGTTCGGGCGGCGGATGCCCATGAAGACATCTCGGTCCGGATCCGTGGGCACGGCCCGGGTCCGGGTGCAGAATTCATAGTCTTGCTGCAGATCCGCCATGTGCAGGTTGTGCACATGGACGTGCTGGCCGGCCTCGATGTCCTTGCTGGCCATGCCGATGACCTGGCCGTAGCGGTAGACCGGGCTGCCGGCGGCGATCGCGCGGGCGGCCAGCTTGTGCCCGGGCGGAATCAGGCCCTGCACCCGGATGCCCTGGACGGTATCGCCCGCCATCAGCTGTTCGGTGGCGATCAGGACATTGTCGGCTTCGTTCAGGCGTAGCGTGGTCTTCATCGAGGCTCCGGATGGAGAGGGCGTGGGAAGGACCGTCCGGCCTCAGCCGATGACGGCCATCAATCGGGCATGCGCCCGGGTGAGATGGCGGTACATGGCGGCCTGCGCCTGCAGCGGATCGCGGTCCGCGACGGCGTCGTAGATGTCCTGGTGTTCGCGCACGGCATCGTGCCAGACCGATTCCGTGTCGAAGAGGCGGTGCATGGAGCCGCCGATCGGGGTGTAGCGCTGGTCGAACAGCCCTTCCAGCGTCTGGGTCAGCAGGCGGTTGGCCGTCGTGGACGCCAGCGTGACGTGAAAGAGCCGGTCGGCGTCCGCCAGCGGCTGGTCGCCGGTTTCCTGCCTGCGTCCGATGGCCTGGCGCATGGCCGCGACGCTGGCCGCCAGGGTCTTGAGCTGCTCGCGCGAGATGAATCGCGCGGCGTGGGCGGCCACGCCGCCTTCCAGGAAGTACCGGGTCTGGCTGACGTCTTTGGGGCTGTGGCCCATCAGCGCGTCATCGACGGCGGACTCGTCCCTGGGCTCGGGACCGGCGCTGGCCGGGCCGGCCTGTTTCAGGTAGATGCCGGAGCCGACCCGGATGTCGATCTCGCCTTGAAGTTCCAGCACGATCAGGGCCTCGCGCAGGCTGGGCCGCGAGACCTTGAGCTGTTGCGCGAGCTCGCGTTCGGAAGGCAGGCGGGCGCCCTCGGGCACCTGCATGTCGAGGATTGCCCGTCGCAGCGCATCGGCGACGTGCAGATAGCCGCGCGTGCGGTCCGCCGTGTGGATCAGTGATTCGGTCTTGTTCATGGTGCGTTCCCCGCCTTGCCCGACTGCTGTGGGCCTCATTTTATCTGGTCAGACCGGTTTTACAAAAACTAGGGAAATCCATAACTGGTTTTACCGGTCAGTCCTTTTAGACTATCAACAGCCATCGAATCAGCGCCCAGGGGCGAGCAGGCCGGGATATGACCTATCAATTCGATTTCAGCGCGGTGCTTCAGTACTGGCCCCTGTTCCTGCAGGGCGCCGAGACCACGCTCGTGATGTCCTTCTGGTCCACGCTGGCGGGCTTCGTCATGGGGGTGGGGTGCGCCATCGCCCGCACCTCGGGCGGGCCGCTACTGCGCCGCGTCGTGGGGGCCTACGTGGAAGTCATCCGCAACACGCCCCTCATCATCCAGAGCTATTTCCTGATCTTCGGACTGTCCAGCGTCGGTTTCACCCTGTCCATCCTCACCGGCGCCGTCCTGGCGCTGGTGATCAACATCACGGCCTATACCTGCGAGATCGTCCGCGCGGGCATCGAGTCGGTGCCGCGCAGCCAGCGCGAGGCCGGGGAATGCCTGGGCTTGTCGCCGCTGCAGGTCTATTGGCACATCATCCTGGTGCCGGCGCTCGAGCGCGTCTACCCGGCGCTGACCAGCCAGTTCGTCCTGCTGATGCTCGTCACCAGCCTGCTGTCGGCGGTGGGCACGGAAGACCTGTTCGGCATCTCGGGGAACATCCAGGCCCTCACCTTCCGCAATTTCGAGGTCTTCATCGTGCTGTGGGTGGTGTACCTGGCCATGTCGGCCCTGGTGCGCGCGGCCTTCGCGCTGGCCGGCAAGGTCCTGTTCGTGCGCCGGCGCCGGCTCGGCACACCGCTGTGACAAAAGGGGGCGCCATGAACCACGAACAATTTTTGTACCTGCTGCAGGGGACCTGGGGCACCGTGCTGCTGTCGGTGCTGACTTTCGCCTTTTCGGCGCTGCTGGGGCTGGCCATCGCGCTGCTACGGGTGTCGGACCGGCCCTGGGCAAGAGCCGGCGCCTTCGGCTACATCAATGTGATCCAGGGCACGCCCCTGCTGGTCATCATGGGGATCTGCTTCTACGGCCCGGCCATCCTGGGATTTTCCGAGACCTCGCCGCTGTTTGCCGCCGTGCTGGCCCTGACGGTGCATGCCGGCGCCTTTCTCGGCGAGATCTGGCGCGGCTGCATCGAGTCGGTGCCCCGGAATCAATGGGAAGCCGCCGAATGCCTGGGACTGAACCGTGTGCAACGCATGTTCAGGATCATCCTGCCGCAGGCGCTGCGCATCGCCACCCCGCCCACCGTCGGCTTCATGGTCCAGATCGTCAAGAACACCTCGTTCGCCTCGCTGGTCATCGGTTTTGCCGAGCTGTCCTACAACGCCAAGATCCTGAACAACTCCACGTTCAAGCCCTTCCTGTATTTCGGCGCGGCGGCGGTCCTGTATTTCCTGATCTGCTACCCCTTGTCCTGGTTCAGCCTGAAGCTGGAACGCAAGCTGACGCTCGCCCGCTCGTAAAGACCGCCACGGAGTTTCCGCATGACAGAAGTCGTCCGCCTCAGCAACGTCCACAAATGGTTCGGCAAGAACCACGTCCTCAAGGGGGTCGACCTGAGCGTTTCCCAAGGGCAGATCATTGCGATCATCGGCCAGAGCGGCTCGGGCAAGAGCACGGCCCTGCGCTGCATGGACCACCTTGAGGTCATCGACGAAGGCCAGATCACGGTCTGCGGGCATACCTTCGGGGCGGGGATCGCCCAGGGCGACCTCAAGCAGCTGCGCCAGGACGTCGGCATCGTCTTCCAGAGCTACAACCTCTTTCCCCACCTGACGGTCGAGCAGAACATCTCGCTCGCGCCCCGGTCCGTGCGCAAGCTGCCGGCCGAGCAGGTGCGCCGCATCGCCGCCGACGTTCTCGCCGAGGTGGGCCTGGCCGGGAAGGCCGATTGCTATCCCGAACAGCTGTCCGGCGGCCAGCAGCAGCGCGTCGCCATCGCGCGGTCCCTGGCCATGGATCCTCAGCTCATGCTCTTCGACGAAGTCACGTCGGCGCTGGATCCACAGCTCACCGGAGAAGTCCTGCGGGTGATCGAGAAGCTCGCCGCCGGCGGCATGACCATGGTGCTGGTCACGCACGAAATGGCGTTCGCCATGAAGGTCGCCCATCGGGTGATCTTCATGCACGAAGGCCGCATCCACGAAGAAGGCGACGCCGACATCCTGCGCCAGCCGCGCACTCCGGAATTGCAGCAATTCGTCAGCAACGGGCTTTGAACGCCTGGGCATCCCCCGGCAAGGTCCGATATTTCATAGGAGACTCACCATGAAGCGCTTTCCCCTGAACTGCGGCTTCGCCGCCCTGGCGGTCTCGGCCGCCACGCTGTGCGTCGCCCTGTCGCCCGCGCAGGCCGCCAGCCTCGCGCAGGTGCAGCAGCAGAAGACCCTGCGCGTCGCCGTCGATCTCAACGCGCCGCCCTATGGCATGAAGGACGCCAGCCTCAAGGAAATCGGCTCGGACGTCGAGACGGCGCAACTGCTGGCCAAGGACCTGGGCGTCAAGCTGGACATCGTGCCCACCACCCAGGCCAACCGGATCCCGTTTCTCCTGACGAACAAGGCCGACGTCGTGGTGTCCAGCCTGACCATCACCCCCGAGCGCCAGAAAGTGGTCGACTTCACGATCCCGTACGCGGCCATCCAGTCGGTGATCGCCGCGCCGGCCAGCGAGAACATCAAGACGATGGACGACCTGGCGGGAAAGACCGTGGTCACGGCGCGCGGCACCACCAATGACGCGAACGTGACCAAGCTCGCCCCCGCCGGCACGGACATCGTGCGTTTCGAGAACGACGCCACCGCCATGACGGCCGTCACCAGCGGACGCAGCCACATCTATTCGGGGGCGCCGGCGATCATCGCATCGCTGAACAAGCAGCTGGCCGACAGCGGCAAGCCGCCCCTGGTCACCAAGATCGTCATGGCGACCTCCATGCTGGGCATCGGCGTGGCCAAGAACAATCCCGAACTGCTCGACAAGATGAACGAGCTGATCCGCAAGAACCTCAAGAACGGCGAGCTGAACACCATCTACAAGAAATATCACGGTGCGGATCTGCCGGCCGAGATCGTTGCGGAAGGCAAGTAGGCGAGGCGGGACCATGACGATCATCCAATCCATCGAAGTCCTCGACGTCCGCTTCCCGACCTCCATGCACCTGGACGGCTCGGACGCCATGAACCCGGATCCCGATTATTCGGCGGCCTATGCCGTCCTGCATACCGACACGGAGGGGCTGGAGGGCCATGGTCTCACCTTCACGATCGGGCGCGGCACCGAAGTCTGCTGCGCGGCCATCGAAGCCCTGAAGCCCCTGCTGATCGGCCGGGACCTGGACTGGATCACCCAGGACATGGGGCGCTTCTGGCGCCACCTGACCTCCGACAGCCAGCTGCGCTGGATCGGGCCCGACAAGGGGGTCATCCATCTCGCCACGGCCGCCCTGGTCAACGCGGTCTGGGATCTGTGGGCCAAGGCCGAGGGCAAGCCGGTCTGGCGCCTGGTCGCCGACATGACGCCGGCCGAGCTCGTCAGCCTGATCGATTTCCGCTACATCACCGACTGCATCACGCCAGAACAGGCGCTGCGGCTGTTGACGGAGCGGGCGGCCGGCAAGTCGGAACGCCTGGACGACCTGGAGCGCAACGGCTATCCCTGCTACACCACCTCGGCGGGCTGGCTGGGCTATAGCGACGAGAAGCTCCGGCGGCTCGCCACCGAGGCGGTCGAGGCCGGCTTTTCGTACATCAAGCTGAAGGTCGGGCGGGATCTCGAGGACGACATCCGCCGGGTCCGGATCGCACGCGAGGTCCTGGGGCCGGACCGCCACCTGATGATCGACGCCAATCAGGTCTGGGAAGTCGACCAGGCCATCCCCTGGCTGGAGCAACTGGCCTTTGCGCGCCCCTGGTTCATCGAGGAGCCGACCAGTCCGGACGACATCGCCGGACACCGGCGCATCCGCCAGGCCATCCAGGGCCGGATGCAGGTCGCCACGGGGGAAATGTGCCAGAACCGCATCCTCTTCAAGCAGTTCATCATGGAATCGGCGCTGGACGTCGTGCAGATCGATGCCTGCCGGCTGGGGGGGGTCAACGAAGCGCTGGCCGTCATGCTCATGGCCGCCCAGCACGGTCTCAAAGTCTGCCCGCATGCCGGCGGCGTGGGCCTGTGCGAATACGTGCAGCACCTCTCGATGATCGACTACCTGTGCTTTGCCGGCACCCGGGAAGGCCGCGTCATCGAGTACGTCGACCATCTGCACGAGCACTTCGTCGATCCGTGCCGGATCCGCAATGCGGCGTACATGCCGCCGGCACGGCCGGGCTATTCGGGCGAGATGAAGCGCGAGTCGCTGGAACGCTACCGGTTCCGTCCGGCCGGGTGATTCAGGACCCCCGCCGCCGGCGCATGGATCAGTCGAGCGCGGAGGCGTCCCAGGACTGCACCTGCTGGCACTGCTCGCCCAGTCCTTCGATGCCCAGCCGCACGGAGTCGCCGGCTTTCAGGTAGACCGGCGGCTTCTGCCCGAGCCCGACACCCGGCGGCGTGCCGGTGGAAATGATGTCCCCCGGATAGAGCGTCGTGAACCGGCTGATGTAGTGCACCAGCGTGGCGATGTCGAAGATCATCGTCTTGCTGTTGCCGTTCTGGTAGCGCCGGCCGTTGACCTCGAGCCACATGGCCAGGTTCTGCGGGTCGGCGATCTCGTCCGCGGTCACCAGCCAGGGGCCGATGGGGCCGAAGGTGTCGCAACCCTTGCCCTTGTCCCAGGTGCCGCCGCGCTCGAGCTGGTATTCGCGTTCGGAGACGTCGTTGATGACGCAGTAGCCGGCCACGTGCGACAGGGCGTCTTCGCGGGAGACATAGCGCGCCTTGCTGCCGATGATGACGCCCAGCTCGACTTCCCAGTCGGTCTTGATCGAGTCTTGCGGCATGACGATGGGGTCATTGGCGCCGGAGGGCCGCGACCACTTGTTGAACAGCACGGGCTCGCTGGGGACCTCGGCGCCCGTCTCCGCCGCGTGATCGCTGTAGTTCAGCCCCACGCAGATGAACTTGCCCGGATCGCGCAGCGGCACGCCGATCCGGCCCGGGGCCTCGACGATGGGCAGAGACTGCGGGTCCGTGCGCCGCAGCGCGGCCAGCCGGTCCGCTTGCAGCGATTCCGCCGTGATGTCCGCGATCACGGAGGACAGATCGCGCACCCGGCCCTCGCCGTCGAGCAGCGCCGGTTTTTCCTGCCCCTTGGGGCCATAACGCAACAGTTTCATGGAGAGTCTCCGGACTAAAAAGGTTCAGTTGATCCAGCCGCCATCGATGATGTGGGTAGTGCCGGTCGTGTAGCTGGATTCGTCGCTGGCCAGATAGACGGCCAGCGCGGCGATTTCTTCCGGCGTGCCGAGGCGGCCGATGGGCTGGCGGGCGACGAAGGAGTCGCGCACCTGCTCGAGAGAGGCGGTCTGGGCGCGGGCCTGCGCCTGCATGCGGTCCCGCAGGGATGGAGACTCGACGGTGCCGGGGCAGATTGCGTTGCAGCGGATGCCCCGGCCGACGAAGTCGGCGGCGATGGACTTGCTCAGGCCGATCACCGCCGCCTTGGTCGCGCCATAGACGAAGCGGTTCGGCACGCCCTTGATGCTGGAGGCGACCGATGAGACATTGACGATCGAACCGGCGCCCCGGGCGAGCATGCCGGGCAGGACGGCACGGCACATTTCGTACATCGAGGTGACGTTGAGACCGAATGAGAAATCCCAGGCCTCACGGCTGCAGTCCAGGATGGAGCCGCTGTCGACATAGCCCGCGCAATTGAAGAGGACGTCGATGGCGCCGACGTCGGAGACCAGGGCTGCGATGGCGGCCGCGTCGGTGACGTCGAGCCGGCGGGGCTCGCAATCCGACAGGGCGCGCAAGGCGTCTTCGTTGATGTCCGTGGCGATGACCCGGGCGCCTTCGCGCTGGAACTGCTGTGCAGTCGCCTTGCCGATGCCGTTGGCGGCGGCGGTGACCAGGGCGACTTTGCCGGAGAGACGTCCAGCCATGGTGCTGACTCCTTGTAAGGGACCGGTCAGGATGCGTGCGAGGAACAGTTGACCTGCTGGCCGGCCAGGGGAACTGCGCAAGGATGATTTCTTATATGAAAACTGATTTCTAATTTGATATTCCATTGCATGATACAGACGGGATCTCCTGAAAACCAAGGGGGTTTTCCGGCTTTCCGGCTAGCGTTTTCCCTAGCCAGGCCTTGAAAAGCGTATTTTCCGCGCCTGTAATTTGGTATATGAATATAGAATTTCAAATAAGAAACGATTTCGAGCCGCTATACCGCGGCCCGCGCCAACCCCATGACCGACTCCCCCAGTCTTTCCGAGCCCGCAGAGAACCGCTATCACGCCCCCGCGCTCGACAAGGGCCTGGATATCCTGGAGGTCCTGAGCCGCTCGCCGGACGGCTGCACCTTGAAACAGCTGGCCGATGCCCTGCACCGCAGTCCCAGCCAGATTTTCCGCATGGTGGTCGCCCTGCATCGGCGCGAGTACATCCAGGTCGACGGCAATGACCGCTATACCCTGACCCTGAAGATGTTCTGCCTGGCGCATCGCCAGCCGCCCGTCAAGCGGCTGATCCAGACGGCCCTGCCGCTGCTCGATGAGCTGGCCGAGCGGGCGCGCCAGTCCTGCCACCTGGCGGTCTATGAACAGGGGCGCAGCGTGGTGATTGCCCAGGTCGACAGCCCCGAGCGCTGGTCCTTCGGATTGAAGACCGGCGCCTTCATGGGGCTGACGGACACCTCCTCAGGCCATATCCTGCTGTCCTACGAGGACGAGGTCGGGCGCGCGCGCATGCTGCGCAACCACCGCCGCGTCGAAGGCGAGCTCGACATCGACCCAGGGCAACTCTTCTCGATGCTGACCGAGGTGCGCAAGGCCGGCTGCTCGCTGATGCCCAGCAAGCAGATCCAGGGGGTGACGAACATCGCCTTCCCGGTGCATGGCCTCAATCACAAGGTGGTCGCCGCCATCAACGTGCCCTACATCGCCCGTATCGACGCGGCGGCAGCGCCGTCCATGGAACAGGTGCGCCAGATTCAGGCCGACATCTGCGCGCGGCTGTCCCGGCAGCTGGGCGCCGACGAGGACATCTGACTCCGGCAGTTCAGAAGTCGAATTCGGCCTCGATGGCGTCGCCCGCCTGCAGCCAGTGCTCGCCTTCGGGCAGGGCGGCGATGGCGTTCATGCCGAACAGGACGCCCTGCTCGAACTGCCGGTGCCGGGCCAGGGTGCGGCCCGGTTCGGGGGCGGTGTCGCCGGTCAGGGGATCCACGTTGGGGATGGGACAGCGGGCGCAGGCCTTGACGAAGGCGAAACCCAGGCCGCCCGCGCGAAAGCCCGCGAGGTGGTCTTCGTCGTAGGGCTCCAGGCCCTGCAGCACGATGTTGGGCCGGAATCGGATCATGTCGACCGGCGCGTGCCCGCCCTGGGCCAGCTGGCCGTTCAGCTCGTCGAGCGAGTGCTGGTTGGTCACCAGGAACGGAAAGCCGTCGGCAAAGGCGAAGGCATGGCGGTCCACCGGCAGGAAGGATTGCGGCCAGTCGGGGTGCGTCTGGATCCATTGCGTCATGTGGCGCATGCTGGCCAGCCGGTGCGCCTGCGGATGCACGTGCAGCAGCCGGCACGAGACGCCCAGGAACGTGCTCAGCCAGAGCGCGGCCTCGTCGCCCTGGTCGGCGCCCAGGGTCCCGGTGCCCCAGATGGCGACCTCGACGGCTGGCTCGTCCGATCCGGTGACCGGCACGAAGCAGTCCGGCAGGCCCGGCGCCTTGAGCCATAGGCCATCGGCCTGCGGGTCGGGCTGGATCAGCACCATGCGCGGGTGCTGGCGTTGCGTCATGAAAATGCCCTGAGCGTCCACGATGACCCAGTGCCGATCGTATTCCAGTCCCGCGCCGGTGACGCGGACGCGGTCGTGGCGGATGCCGCCGCAGGATTTGACGGGGTAGCTGTAGAGGCTGTGGATGGCCAGGGGCATGACGGCGGTCCGGTGAGGGGCAAGCGCTCATTCTAACGTTGCGCCCGGCCGTCCCGGAGCGGCGGGCCGCCGCGCCCGCGGAAAAAATGTCGTAGCATGCCGGATTGAAATCGACGCGCCGCCGCGGCGGCGGGACAGGAGAATCATGCCCCTCAAAGACATGCTGGCCGCCCTGGTCGTGATCGTGGTGTGGGGCGCCAATTTCGTCGTGATCAAGTTCGGCGTCGACGAGTTCCCGCCCATGCTGCTGGGCGCCCTGCGTTTTCTTTTCGTGGCCTTTCCCGCGCTGCTCTTCGTGCCCCGCCCCAAGGTCTCCTGGCGCTACGTGGCAGCCTACGGCGCGACGATCTGCCTGGGCCAGTTCGTGTTCCTGTTCCTGGCCATCTACCTGGGCATGCCCGCGGGGCTGGCTTCGCTGGTGCTGCAGGCCCAGGCCTTCTTCACGGTGGCCATCGCCGCGCTGGTGCTGCACGAGGCGGTCCGCTGGCACCACGTGCTGGGCATTGCGCTGGCCATCGCCGGCCTGGCAATGCTGGACGCCGGCGCGGATTCGGCGACGGCCGTGCCTC
Organism: Castellaniella sp.; assembly: GCA_035707805.1. Lineage (GTDB taxonomy): Bacteria > Pseudomonadota > Gammaproteobacteria > Burkholderiales > Burkholderiaceae_B > Castellaniella. The sequence goes on from DASSTS010000019.1 coordinate 27,623, forward strand.
TGGTGGGCTTCGTGCTGACGCTGCTGGCGGCGTTCAGCTGGGCCTGCGGCAACATCGTCCTGAAATGCGCCGGCCAGGTGCGCATGCTGTCGATGGTGGTCTGGGGGGCGCTGGTGCCGCCCATTCCCTTCCTGCTGCTGTCGGCGCTGTTCGAGGGGCCGGACCGGATGCTCGACAGCCTCATGCACGTCAGCTGGCGTGGCGTTTTTGTCATCGTCTACCTGTCGGGGGTAGCGACCCTGATCGGCTACGTGCTGTGGGGGCGGCTGCTGGCCCGCCATCCCGTCGCGCGCGTGGCCCCGCTCAGCCTGCTGATCCCGGTCGTGGGGCTGCTGTGCGCCGACTGGATCCTGGACGAGCGCCTGGGCGCCTGGCAGTGGGTGGGCGGTGCTGTGGTATTGATCGGACTGACGGTCAACCTGTTTGGCGCCCGCTGGGCGCGCAGGCTGCGGGAACCATCGGAACAGACCTAAAATGGGGCCTTTGGCGCGGGCGGCCGCAAGGGCGCGGCCCGGCGCCGGAATCCTCGTTTCTTTCTGGAATGCACACCCATGACCATTGATCGCGCAGGGATCAACGCCCTGATGGAAATCACGTCCCGTCCCGAACTGGTGTTCGTGGACGGCCAGGGATCCTGGCTGCGGGACAATGCCGGCAAGCGCTATCTGGACTTCATCCAGGGCTGGGCGGTGAACTGCCTGGGGCACAACCCGGCGCCCATCATCGATGCGCTGGCGCGGCAATCCCAGGCGCTGATCAATCCCTCGCCCGCCTTCTACAACCAGCCTTCCATCGACCTGGCGCGGCGCATCGTCGACGCGTCCTGCTTCGACCGGGTGTTCTTTGCCAACAGCGGGGCCGAGGCCAACGAGGGCGCCATCAAGCTCGCCCGCAAGTGGGGCCAGCTGCACCGCCAGGGCGCCTACAAGATCATCACGTTCGACCACAGCTTCCACGGCCGCACGCTGGCGACGATGTCCGCCTCGGGCAAGGCGGGCTGGGACACGAAATTCGCGCCGCAGGTCGACGGCTTTCCCAAGGCCGAGCTCAACGACCTGGATTCGGTGCGCGCCCTGATCGACGACCGTACCGTGGCCGTGATGCTCGAACCCGTGCAGGGCGAGGCCGGCGTCATTCCCGCCACCCGCGAGTTCCTGCAGGGCCTGCGCGCGCTGACGCGCGAGCGCGGGCTGCTGCTGATCGTCGACGAGGTGCAGACGGGCATGGGCCGGACCGGCCGCATGTTCGCCTACCAGCACGCGGGCATCGAGCCCGACATCATGACGCTGGGCAAGGGCATCGGCGGCGGCGTGCCGTTGTCGGCGCTCTGCGCGCGCGAGGCGGTCAGCTGCTTCGAGCACGGCGACCAGGGGGGCACCTACAACGGCAATCCGCTGATGACGGCCGTGGGCGTGGCGGTGTTCGACGCGCTGGCGGCGCCGGGCTTCCTGGATCAGGTCAATGCCCTCGGCAACCATCTGTCGGCGGGCCTCATGGCGCTGTCCGACAAATGGGGCATGCACGGCGAACGCGGCCAGGGCCTGCTGCGCGCGCTCATCATGGATCGCGACGACGGCCCCGCGCTGGTGGCCGCCGCCCGCGACCGCACCCCGGAAGGCCTGCTGCTGAACGCGCCGCGCGGCAACCTGCTGCGCTTCATGCCGGCGCTGAACGTCTCCACCCAGGAGATCGACACCATGCTGGAATGGCTGGATGCGCTGATCCGGCAGGTGCGCGGCTGACCGGGAGACCGGCTCGCCGTCCGATTCGTCGGGATGATGCATGCGTCGGGATGGTTCATGAGTACACTGAGGTTTTCCCCCCAAGGAGACCTCGATGTCCGCACGCACCGTCCCGCCGTTTCGCGCCGACCATGTCGGCAGCTTCCTGCGACCCGTCTATCTGCTCGAGGCGCGCGAGCGCCATGCCAAGGGCGAGATCGATGCCGCCGCCCTGCGCGCCGTCGAGGACCGCGCCATTGCCGAAGTCGTGCGCTTCCAGGAGGACGTCGGCCTGAAATCCGTGACGGACGGTGAGTTCCGCCGCACGTATTTCCATCTGGATTTCCTGCGTCAGCTCGACGGCGTGACCACCGACGACCCCAAGGTGGTGACGGGGCCGGACGGCAAGGACCACCTGGCGCCGCCCTCGATCCTGGTGACGGGCAAGGTGCGCCATGCGCGCGACATCCAGCGCGCCGACTTCGAATACCTGGCCAGCCAGGTGTCGGCGGGCCACACGCCCAAGGTCACGATCCCCTCGCCCACCATGCTGCATTTCCGGGGAGGACGCGCCGGCATCGACAAGGTGGCCTATCCCGAACTCGATCCCGATTTCTACGAGGACGTGGCCGAGGCCTATGGCCAGGAGCTCCGCAGCCTGTACGCCGCCGGCTGCCGCTACGTCCAGATGGACGACACCAACCTGGCCTATCTGTGCGATGGCCGCATGCGCGAGGCGGCCAAGGCGCGCGGCGACGATCCGAACGAATTGCCGCACCGGTACGCCGGCTTCATCAACCGGGTGGTCGCGCGCAAGCCCGAGGGCATGGTGCTGGCCATGCACCTGTGCCGCGGCAATTTCAAGAGCACCTATGCGGCCGAGGGCAACTACGAACCGGTGGCCGAGGCCCTGTTGTCGGAAATGAACCTGGACGCGTATTTCATGGAATACGACGACGACCGCAGCGGCGACTTCCGGCCCCTGCGCTTCCTGCCCGCCGGCAAGATCGTGGTGCTGGGCCTGGTCACGACCAAGTTCGGCGCGCTGGAATCCAAGGACGAGCTCAAGCGCCGCATCGACGAGGCGGCGAAGCACGCGCCCCTGGAGCAGCTCGCCCTGTCGCCGCAGTGCGGGTTCTCGAGCACGGTGCATGGCAACAACGTGGCCGTCGAGGACCAGCGCGCCAAGCTGCGGCTTGTGGTGGAAACCGCCCGCGAGGTCTGGGGCGACGCCTGATCGAGTGCCCTGTCCCGGCAGGGACGGGGCGCCCGCGATCAGGCCTTCGCGGCGAGTTCCGCCTTTTTGACCTGGCGCCAATGGTGCAGCAGCGGCTCGGTGTAGCCGTTGGGCTGCTCCAGACCCTTGAAGATCAGGTCGCTGGCGGCCTTGAAGGCGCAGGACGTGTCGAAATGGCCGTCCATGGGCTCGTAGACCGGGTCGCCGGCGTTTTGCTGGTCCACCACGGCGGCCATGCGGCGCAGGGTCTGTTCCACCTGCTCGCGCGTGGTGATGCCGTGCAGCAGCCAGTTGGCGATGTGCTGGCTGGAGATGCGCAGCGTGGCCCGGTCTTCCATCAGGCCGACGTCATGGATGTCGGGGACTTTCGAGCAGCCCACGCCCTGGTCCACCCAGCGCACCACGTAGCCCAGGATGCCCTGGCAGTTGTTGTCGAGCTCTTGCTGGATCTGCTCGGGCGTCCAGTTCGTGTCGCGGGCGACCGGGACCGTGAGGATGCGGTCCGTGTAGTCCTCGTGGCGGCCTTCCAGGGATTTCTGCACCTCGACCACGTCGACCTGGTGGTAGTGCAGGGCGTGCAGGGTGGCGGCCGTGGGCGAGGGCACCCAGGCGGTGTTGCCGCCGGCCTTCACGTGGTTGACCTTTTGCTCGAGCATGGCGGCCATCAGGTCCGGCATGGCCCACATGCCCTTGCCGATCTGGGCGTGCCCGCGCAGGCCGCATTCCAGGCCCGTCTGCACGTTGTTCAGCTCGTAGGCCTGGATCCAGTCCTGGGTCTTCATGTCGCCCTTGCGCACCATGGCGCCGGCGCGCATGGACGTGTGCAGCTCGTCGCCGGTGCGGTCCAGGAAGCCGGTGTTGATGAACACCACGCGCTCGGTGGCCGCGGCGATGCAGGCCTTGAGATTGACGCTGGTGCGGCGCTCTTCGTCCATGATGCCCATCTTGACGGTGTTGGGCGCCAGACCCAGCAGCTGCTCGACGCGGGCGAAGACCTCGCTGGCGAAGGCGACCTCGTCGGGGCCGTGCATCTTGGGCTTGACGATGTAGATCGAGCCTGTGCGGGAGTTCTTGCGGGCCTTCAGGTCATGGATGGCGATCAGCGAGGTGCAGACGGCGTCCAGGATGCCTTCCGGGATCTCGCGGCCGTCGCGGTCGAGGATGGCCGGATTGCTCATCAGGTGGCCGACGTTGCGCACGAACATCAGCGAGCGGCCGTGCAGGGTCGCGCGGCCGCCGTCGCGGGCCGTGTATTCGCGGTCGGCGTTGAGGCGGCGGGTGATGACCTTGCCGCCCTTGACCAGGTCCTCGGTCAGGTCGCCCTTCATCAGGCCCAGCCAGTTGCGGTAGGCCAGGACCTTGTCCTCGGCATCGACGGCGGCGACGGAGTCCTCGCAATCCATGATGGTGGTCAGCGCCGATTCGATCACCACGTCCTTGATGTGGGCGGCATCGGTCTTGCCGATGGGGGATTCGGCGTCGAACTGGACCTCGAAGTGCAGGCCGTTGTGGCGGAAGACCAGGGCCTCGGGCGAGGCGGCCGCGCCGCGATGGCCGAGGAAGGCCGCCGGGGCGGCCAGGCTCGTGACGGCGCCGTCCTTGAGCGTGACCTGCAGTTCGCCGCCGGCGACCGCATAGGCGGTGGCGTCGCGGTGCGAACCTCGGGCCAGGGGGATGCTGTCGTCCAGGAACTGGCGGGCGAAGGCGATGACGCGCGCGCCGCGCACCGGGTTGTAGCCGCCGGTGCGGGCAGCCCCGTCGGTGTCGGGGATGGCGTCGGTGCCGTACAGGGCGTCATACAGGCTGCCCCAGCGCGCGTTGGCGGCGTTCAGGGCGTAGCGGGCGTTCATGACCGGCACCACCAGCTGCGGGCCGGCCTGCTCGGTGATTTCCGTATCGACGTGGGCGGTGGTGACCGTGACCCGGGCCGGGGCGTCCTTCAGGTAGCCGATCTCGCGCAGGAAGGCGCGGTAGGCGGCGGGATCGGCGATGGGGCCGGGGTGCTTGCCGTACCACTCGTCCATCGCGGCCTGGATGCGGTCGCGCTCGGCCAGCAGGGCGCGGTTCCTGGGGGCGAGGTCATGCACGATCGCGGCCAGGCCTTCCCAGAAGGCGGCGGGCTGCACGCCGGTGCCGGGCAGGGCTTCCTGTTCGAGGAATTGGTGCAGCACGGCTGCGACCTGGAGTCCATGGCTGGAGATGCGATCGGTCATGATGGTCCTTGGGGATGATCTTGGGTTCAGCCATCGATTATAGGCAGTCTTCTATAAGAGTTAAAGGGCGCGGCCGGCAGCCGGTGTCCGGGCTGCGTGCGCGCAAGCCGTTGACGCAAAAAGAAAAAGCCCGCATCCCCAGGATGCGGGCCAGCTATATGCCGGGGCAGATACTGCTTATTCGTCCGGCACCTGGGCGATGTGCAGCAGGTTGGTGCTGCCGCTGCGGCCGAAAGGCAGCCCCGCGATGACGATCAGGGTGTCGCCGGCGGCGGCCAGCCCCGCCTGGCGGGCGGCGTCCGTGGCGCAGCGGATCATCTCGCTGGATTCCTCCAGCTGCGCCGGGAAGTGCACCGGGCGCACGCCCCAGGCCAGCGCCAGGCGGCGGGCGGTGGCCTGTTCCGGGGTCAGGGCCAGGATCGGCGTGATGGGCCGCTCGCGGCTGGCCCGCAGGGCGCTGAATCCGGAGGCGGTGTAGGCCACCGTGGCGGCCGGCTCCAGCAGGCCCGCCACGCGGCGCAGGGCGCAGCAGATGGCGTCGGGGATGTTGGCCTCGGCCGGGCTGTGCGTGGCGTCCAGATTGGCGCGCCAGGACGGATCGGATTCCACTTCCTGGATGATGTGGTTCATGATGGCGACCGCCTCGACCGGGTATTGGCCCGAGGCGGATTCGGCCGACAGCATGACGGCGTCGGCGCCGCTGTAGACGGCGGTGGCCACGTCCGAGGCCTCGGCGCGGGTGGGCACCGGCGCGGTGATCATGGATTCCAGCATCTGCGTGGCGACCACCACCGGCTTGCCGGCGGCGCGGGCGCGGCGCACGATGCGCTGCTGCAGGACCGGCACGCGCTGCGGCGGCAGTTCCACGCCCAGGTCGCCGCGCGCCACCATGATGCCGTCGGCCTGCTCGACGATGGCGTCCAGATGCTCGATGGCCGCCGGCTTTTCCAGTTTTGCCATGATCCAGGCCTGGTCGCCGATCAGGCCGCGGGCCTCGACGATGTCCTCGGGCCGCTGCACGAAGGACAGGGCCACCCAGTCCACGCCCAGCGACAGGCCGAAGGCCAGGTCGTCCCGGTCCTTGGGCGTCAGCGGTGAGATCGGCAGGATGACGCCGGGGACGTTGACGCCCTTGCGGTCGGACAGGGGGCCGCCCACCATCACCGTGGTCTCGGCGAAGTCCGGGCCATGGCGGTCCACGCGCAGGCGCAGCTTGCCGTCGTCCAGCAGCAGGTCGGTGCCGTCCTCCAGGGCGGCGAAGATCTCGGGGTGCGGCAGGTGGGCGCGCCGGGCGTCGCCCTCGGCGGGGTCCAGGTCCAGGCGGAAGGCCTGTCCCGCCTGCAGCAAGGCCTTGCCGCCGGCCATCCTGCCCACCCTCAGCTTGGGGCCCTGCAGGTCCATCAGGATGCCGATCGGCCGCCCGGTTTCCTGTTCGATGCCGCGGATGAGACGGTGGCGTTCGGCGTGGTCCTCGTGGGTGCCGTGGCTGAAATTCAGGCGGAAGACATTGGCGCCTGCGTCGACCAGGGCGCGGATGCGTTCGGCGGTGGAGCTGGCGGGGCCCAGGGTCGCCAGGATGCGGGCGCGGCGTTCGCGGTTCACGGCTGCCGTCCTTCGTCAGAGTGTTCGGCGCCGTCCAGGGCGCGGACGCCGGCGCGGGCGACCTGGGCGTCCTGGCCGGCCTGCACGCCCGACACGCCCACGGCGCCGATGACCAGATCGTCGTAATAGACCGGCTCGCCGCCTTCCAGGGGCATGACGGGCATGGAGAGGGCGGCGATGCGGCCCTGGTTGACCATGTCCTCGTAGATCTTGCTGGGTTTGCCGCTGAGCACGCAGGCGCGCGCCTTCTCGGGCGCCACCTGGGCGCTCATCAGGGGCGCGGCGTCCATGCGCTGCAGCCACAGGGCGTGGCCGCCGGCGTCGCAGATGGCGATGCTGACGTTCCAGCCGTTGGCGCGGGCTTCGGCCTCGGCCGCCGCGGCCATGCGCCGGGCGTCTTCCAGGGTCAGGACTCGTGTCGTTTTCATCGGTTGTCTCCTAGGCGCGTCGCCGGTCACAGGATCAGCAGGGCGCGAAAATCGTTCACATTGGTCAGGGTCGGGCCGGTCACCAGCGAATCGCCCAATCGTTCGAAGAAGCCATGGCCGTCGTTGTCGTCCAGGTGCGCGCGCGGCGGCATGCCGGCATCCCAGGCGCGTGCCAGCGTGTCGGGCGTGATCAGCGCGCCGGCGATTTCCTCCTGGCCGTCCACGCCGTCGGTGTCGCCGGCCAGCCCGTAGATGCCCTCGGCGCCATCCAGGACGAGGGCGGTCGACAGCAGGCATTCGACGTTGCGTCCGCCGCGGCCCTGGCCGCGCACGGTGACGGTGGTCTCGCCGCCGGACAGCAGCACGCAGGGCGCCGCGGCGGGCTGCCCGTGGGCGCGGACCTGCAAGGCGATGCCGCCCAGCACCTTGCCGACGTCGCGGGCCTCGCCCTCGATGCGGTCGCCCAGCAGCACCGGGGTGACGCCGGCCTTGCGGGCCACCGAGGCGGCGGCCTCCAGGGCCATCTGGGGCGTGGCGATCAGGTGCGTCTCGACGCGCGCCAGTTGCGGGTCTTCCGGTTTCAGGGTCTCGCCCTCGCCCGATTCCAGCAGGCGGCGCGCGCCGTCGGGCAGATCGATGCCGTAGCGGCGCGCGATGTCCAGCGCGTCGGCGCAGCTCGTGGGATCGGCGACGGTGGGACCCGAGGCGATGTCGCAGGGCTGGTCCCCCGGTACGTCGGAGATCAGCAGGTTGACCACCCGGGCCGGCGCGCAGGCGGCGGCCAGCCGCCCGCCCTTGATGCCGGACAGGTGGCGGCGCACGCAGTTCATTTCGGAAATCGTGGCGCCGGACTTGAGCAGAGCGCGGTTGATGGCCTGCTTGTCGGCCAGCGTCACGCCGGCGCCCGGCATGGGCAGCAGCGAGGATCCGCCGCCCGAGATCAGACAGACCACCAGATCGTCGGCCGTCAGCCCCCGGACGAGGTCGAGCAGGCGGTGCGCGGCGCGCTCTCCCGCCTCGTCGGGCACCGGATGGGCCGCCTCGACGATCTCGATCCGCTCGCAGGGCACGGCATAGCCGTAGCGTGTCACGACGAGGCCCTCCAGCGGTCCGGACCAGTGCCGCTCGAAAGCCTGGGCCATCGCGGCCGAGGCCTTGCCGGCGCCGATGACCAGCGTGCGCCCCTTGGGGTGTTGCGGCAGGAAGGCGGGAATGCAGTGTTCCGGCTGGGCGGCGCGCACGGCGGCGTGGAACATGCGGGTCAGGAGGTCGCGGGGTTCTGTCATGGGACGTCCGTGCAAAAGGCGGTGCGAAACGGCGGGGCCGCCGGTCGCCCGGCGGCGCCGCGGGTGGGGCCGCGGGTGTTCTCGGGGCGCACGGCCGTGGGCCGCGGCGTCCCTGGCAGCTTACTGGCCGATTTCGTGATTGGCCAGGATTTCCAGCGCGCGCACCATGCCGGAATGGTCCCAGGCCGCTCCGCCGTGGGCCACGCAGGCGTTGAACAATTCCTGGGCCACGGCGGTGCTGGGCAGCGACAGGCCCAGCTGGCGGGCCGTGGTGAGGGCCAGGTTCAGGTCCTTCTGGTGCAGGTTGATGCGGAAGCCCGGATCGAAGGTGCGCTTGACCATGCGCTCCCCATGCACTTCCAGGATGCGCGAGCTGGCGAAACCGCCCATCAGGGCCTGGCGCACCTTGGCCGGGTCGGCGCCGGCCTTGGAAGCCAGCACCAGGGCCTCGCCCACCGCCTCGATGGTCAGGGCGACGATGATCTGGTTGGCGACCTTGGTCGTCTGGCCGTCGCCGTTGCCGCCCACCAGCGTGATGTTCTTGCCCATCAGCTCGAAGATCGGCTTGCACTGGTCGAAGGCGGCCTGGCTGCCGCCGATCATGATGGTGAGGCTCGCGGCCTTGGCGCCGACCTCGCCGCCCGAGACCGGGGCGTCCAGGTACTCGCAGCCCAGGGCGTTGATCTTCTTGGCGAATTCCTTGGTGGCCACGGGCGAGATCGAGCTCATGTCGATGACGGTCTTGCCCTTGGACAGGCCGGCCGCCACGCCGTTCTCGCCGAACAGCACCGCTTCGACGTCCGGGGTGTCGGGCACCATGACGATGATGATGTCCGAGGCGCGGGCGACCTCGGTGCTGCTGGCCAGCGCCTTGGCGCCGGCATCCAGCAGGCTCTGGGGCGTCTTGCCGTGCGTGAAGGTGGCCAGGGTGTGGCCGCCCTGGATGAGGTTGGCGGCCATGGGGGTGCCCATGATGCCCAGTCCGATGAAGCCGATGTTGGCCATGTGAGTTTCTCCTTGTTGATGCTGTGGGGGCCGGATGCTTGGCGCAATGGAATGTCGCCCGGCCGGTTGCTTGGCGCCGCCGGGGTCAGGCCAGCGCCTGGATCCAGCCCAGGCCGTCCTCGGTGCGGCCGGCCGGCTTGTATTCGCAGCCGATCCAGCCCTCGTAGCCCGCCTTGTCGATGTGGCGGAACAGCCATGGGTAGTTGATCTCGCCGGTGCCGGGCTCGTTGCGGCCCGGGTTGTCGGCCAGCTGGATGTGGCCGATGGCGTCCAGGTGGGTGCGGATCGTGTTGGCCAGCTCGCCTTCCATGCGCTGCGCGTGGTAGATGTCGTACTGCACGCGCAGGTTGTCGGAGCCGACCTCCTCGATGATGGCCAGGGCCTGGTCCGTGCGGCTGAGGAAAAAGCCCGGGATGTCGAAGGTGTTGATGGGTTCGATCACCAGGCGGATGCCGGCCTTCTTCAGTTCGGCGGCGGCGTAGCGCAGGTTGTCCACGAAGGTCTTGCGCGCAGCGGCCAGGTCGACGCCTTCGGGCACTTTGCCGGCCAGGCAGTTGACCTGCGGGCAGCCCAGCGCGGTCGCGTAGTCGATGGCCTGCGCCACGCCCTGCTTGAATTCCTCGACGCGGTCGGGATGGCAGGCGATGCCGCGCTCGCCCGCCTCCCAGTTGCCGGCAGGCAGGTTGTGCAGCACCTGGACCAGGCCGTTGTCCTTCAGGCGCTGGACCAGCGTTTCCTTGGGATAGGCGTAGGGGAACAGGTATTCCACGCCCTTGAAGCCGGCCTTGGCGGCAGCGGCGAAACGGTCGAGGAAGTCGATCTCGGTGAACAGCATCGAGAGGTTGGCGGCGAATTTCGGCATGTGGTGTCTCCAGTGGATCTCAGTCGAGCAGGGTGATGGCGGTAGGGGCGTCCGCGCCGCGCTCGGCCAGTTCCTCGAACTCGTTGATCGCGTTGATGTCGTTGCCCATGGAGATGTTGGTCACACGCTCCAGGATGAACTCCACCACGACGGGCACCCGGAATTCCCGGATCCAGGCGCGCGCCTGCGCGAGGGCGGGTTGGATCTCCTCGACCGTCTTCACGCGGATCGCCTTGCAGCCCAGGCCTTCGGCGACCTTGACGTGGTCCACGCCGTAGCCGTCGGTTTCCGGCGCGTTGATGTTGTCGAAGGCCAGCTGCACGCAGTAGTCCATGTCGAAGCCGCGCTGCGACTGGCGGATGAGTCCCAGGTAGGCATTATTGACCACAATGTGGATGTAGGGCAGGTTGAACTGCGCGCCGACGGCCAGCTCCTCGATCATGAACTGGAAGTCGTAGTCGCCCGACAGGGCCACGATCTCGTCGCCCGTGCCGGCGGCCACCACGCCCAGCGTGGCGGGCACGGTCCAGCCCAGCGGGCCGGCCTGGCCGGCGTTGATCCAGTGGCGCGGGCCGTATACGTGCAGCAGTTGTGCGGCGGCGATCTGCGACAGGCCGATGGTGGTGACGTAGCGCACGTCGCGGCCGAAGGCCTTGTTCATTTCCTCGTACACGCGCTGGGGCTTCAGGGGCGACTGGTCGAAGTGCGTCTTGCGCTGCATCGATTTCTCGCCCTTGCGGGCGCGGCACGCCGAAGCCCAGGCGCCGCGGTCGCGCAGCTGCCCGGCGGCCTTCAGGCGGCGGGCTTCCTCGATCATCAGGCTCAGCGCGGCGCCGGCGTCCGAGGCGATGCCGTAGTCGGGACCGAAGACCTTGCCGATCTGCGTGGGGTCGATGTCGATGTGCACGAATGTGCGGCCCTCGGTGTAGACCGGGGTCGAGCCGGTGTGGCGGTTGGCCCAGCGATTGCCGATCCCCATGACGAAGTCCGAGGCCAGCAGGCTGGCGTTGGCGTAGCGGTGCGCCGTCTGCAGGCCGACCATGCCGGCCATGAGCGGATGGTCGTCGGGGATCACGCCCCAGCCCATGAGGGTGGGGATGACGGGCACGCCGGTCAGTTCGGCGAACTCCTGCAGCAGCGGGGCGGCGTCGGCGCTGAAGATCCCGCCGCCGGCCACCAGCAGGGGCCGCTCGGCGGCGTTCAGCATGGCCACGGCCTTGGCAGCCTGGGCCGGGGTGGCCGCCGGCTTGTAGACCGCCAGCGGCTCGTAGGTGTCGATGTCGAATTCGATCTCGGCCATTTGCACGTCGAAGGGCAGGTCCACCAGCACCGGACCGGGGCGGCCCGAGCGCATGACGTGGAAGGCCTGCTGCAGGATGCGCGGCACCAGTTCCGGCTCGCGCGCCATCACGGCCCACTTGGTGACCGGCTTGGCGATGGTCTCGATGTCCACGGCCTGGAAACTCTCCTTGTGCAGTTGCGAGCGCGGCGCCTGTCCGGTGATGCACAGGATGGGGATGGAATCGCCCGAGGCGGAATACAGGCCGGTGATCATGTCGGTGCCGGCCGGGCCCGAGGTGCCCAGGCACACGCCGATGTTGCCGGGATGGGCGCGGGTGTAGCCTTCGGCCATGTGCGAGGCGCCCTCGACGTGGCGCGCCAGCACGTGCTTGAAGCTGCCGTTCTTGCGCAGGGCGGAATACAGGGGATTGATGGCCGCGCCGGGCACGCCGAACAGGGTGGTGATGCCTTCCTTTTGCAGGACCGCCGCGGCGGCGTCTACTGCTCTCATCCGAGCCATGCTTGCTCCTTGATCTGATTCGATGGGTCTACGGGTATGGCGCCAGAATAAGGAAAGCCGGACGGATCAGGAATCCCCGCGGACCTCGTTTCTGCCGATACTTTAAGTATGTTGTGACACCGGCCTAGGGTAGAATCCTGGAACGAGGACGGTGCCGATGCAGGGCCTGAAACCCTGATTTCTCAATGGATACGGCAATTTTTGGCGACAGGGGAGTATCTTGGGACGCTATACCGACATCAGCAGTTTTGTATTGATTGCCGAGAAAGGCAGTTTCGCGGCCGCGGCGCTGGTCGAGGGGGTGACGCCGGTGGTCATGGGCCGGCGCCTGACGGCCCTGGAAAAGCGCCTGGGGGTCCAGTTGATGCACCGGTCCACCCGCGGCCTGGTCCTGACGGAGCTGGGCGAGCGCTACCTGGAGCAGTGCCAGCAGCTGATCCAGGATTTCGACGATGCCGATGCCAGCATCATGGCGCGCCGGCGCACCTTGAGCGGCCACCTGGTGGTGTCGGCGCCCGCCTCGTTCGGACGCCAGCACGTGGCGCCGCACGCCCTGGCCTTTCGCGCCCGGTATCCGGACCTGGCGCTGTCCTTCAATTTCACCGACAGCGTGGTGGATCTGGTGCGCGAGGGCTACGACATGGCCATCCGCATCGGCGAGGTCACGGATCCCAACTACGTGGCGGTGCGTCTGTTCCCGAACCGGCGGGTCGTCTGCGGCACCCCGGCCTATTTCGAGGCCAACGGCGTGCCGCGCGTGCCGGAGGACCTGGCGCGCCACAACTGCCTGGCGTTCAACCTGCAGGGCGGGCAGCATCGCGGCTGGACCTTCGTGCGCGACGGCAAGCCCTTTGCCGTGCGGGTGCGCGGCGACCTGGCCTGCAACGACGGCGAGCTGCTGTACCAATGGGTGCGGCAGGGCCAGGGCATCGGCTGGCGCTCGACCTGGGAGATCCAGCGCGAACTCAAGCGCGGCGAGCTGGTCACCGTGCTGGACGAATTCGCGCTGCCGGCCTACGACATCCAGGCGGTCTATCCGCAGCAGCGCTACCTGCCCGCCAAGGTCCGCTATTTCATTGATGACCTCAGAAACCATTATCATGAGCCGGGTTACTGGGAAGGACAGGGGAAATCTTGAAGCAAGACGATCAGACACCAGCCGCCGCCGGAAACCCGGACCCGGTCGCCGAGGCATCGGGGCGGGTCACGGCGCGCCGCAACGAGCGCCTGGCGCTGCTGGCCCTGGCCGGGATGGCCTTCGGCTGGGGCTACAACTGGGTGGTGATGAAGTCGGTGCTGGCCTATGTGGGGCCCTTCGATTTCTCGGCCTTGCGCACGCTGTTCGGGGCGCTGGTCCTGCTGGCGGTGCTGGCGGTCTTGCGCCGGCCGATGCGCGTGCGCGCCTGGCCGCGGGTGGCCCTGCTGGGCGTGCTGCAGACCGGGGCGTTCTCCGCCCTGATCCAGGTGGCGCTGCTGCACGGCGGCGCGGGCAAGACCTCGATCCTGGTCTACACCATGCCGTTCTGGGTGATCCCCATGGCCTGGATCGCGTTCGGCGAGCGGGTCCGCGGGCTGCAGTGGCTGGCGCTGGCGCTGGCCGCCGCCGGCCTGGTGCTGATCCTGGAGCCCTGGACCCTGCATGCCGATTTCGCGAGCGAATTGCTGGCGGTGTCCGCGGGGCTGTGCTGGGCCCTGTCCACGATCGTGGCCAAGTGGATCAAGCGTGACCATCCCATGGACGCGCTGCCCCTGACGGCCTGGCAGATGCTGTTCGGCGCCGTGTCGCTGTGCCTGGCGGCTTGGCTGGTGCCCGAGAAACCCATCGATCCCGTGCCGTACTTCTACGGGGCGCTGATCTACAACGCGGTCATCGCCACGGCGCTGGCCTGGTTCCTGTGGCTGTTCGCCCTGCAGCACCTCTCGGCCGGGGTGGCCAGCATGTCGGCCCTGGGCGTGCCGGTGGTCGGCGTGCTGGCGGGCTGGCTGCAGCTGGGCGAGCAGCCCGGCGCCCTCGAACTGACCGGCATGGTGATGATCGCCGTCGCGCTGGTGGTGATCAGCCTGCGCTCGGGGAAATAGCGGGCGCGTTCCATGATCCCCGACGACCACCTGTCGCGCATCCGCGAGCTGAAATTCAAGCAGCTGCTGGTCTTCGAGCGGGTGGCCACCCTGGGCTCCATGCACAAGGCGGCCGAGGCCGTGCACATGACCCAGCCCAACGTGGTCAAGATCGTGCGCCAGCTGGAGGACGTGCTGGACGTCACCCTGTTCGAGCGCCACAGCAAGGGCGTGCGGCTGACGGTGTTCGCCGAGCACCTGCTGCAGCGCATCCGCCCCATGCTGGGCGACGCGCGGGCCATGAGCGAGGAACTCACCGCCCTGCGCGGCGGCGAGGGGGGGCTGGTGGCGGTCGGCACCCTGATCTCGGCCTCGGCCTGGCTGCTGCCGGAAAGCGTGGCGGTGATGAAGGCGCGCCATCCCAAGGTCGGCCTGTCCATCCAGGAGGCCACCAACGACATCCTGTTTCCCATGCTGCGCGTGGGCGAACTGGACGTGATCGTCGGCCGCCTGCCCGAAAACCCGGGCGAGGGCGTGGAGGTGCATGCGATCTACCAGGACGAGCTGATGATCGTGGCGCGGGCCGGCCACCCCCTGGCGCGGCAGCCCGACTGCGCGCCCGGCGACCTGCTGGACTATCCCTGGATCGTGCCGTCCAATGCCTCGCCGGTGCGCAAGCAGGTGGACCAGTTCTTCCTGGGACGGGCGCTGCCGATTCCGGAAAACCAGATCGTCTCCTTGTCCATGCTGACCAATCTGGGCATCCTGGCGCGTTCGGATGCGCTGGCCATGCTGCCCAGCGTCGCGGCCCGCCCGCTGATCCAGGTCGGCGTCCTGTTCGAGGTGCCCATCCACGTGCGGGTGCCGTTCGGCACCATCGGCTACAGCGTGCGGGCCGACCGGCCACTGGTGCCGGCGGCGGCCACCTTCGTGCAGGTGCTGAAGGAAGTCGGCGCACGCGCCTGAGGTGGAACGAGCGACGGGCCAGCCTGTGAGATTCCAATATGGAATCTCATCGTCCTTTATTTTGATTAGAAAATAATCCCAAGCCGTTCTACAGTGCTCGAAACCCAACCCAGCGGGGGACAAGCACCGTGGCCCAGCGTATCCAGCACTACATCGGCGGCCGTTTCGTGGACAGCGAAAAGCAGTTCGCCAACATCGATCCGGTGGACGGCTCGATCGTCGGCGAGGTGTGCGAGGCTTCGGCGGCCCAGGTCGACCTGGCGGTGCGGGCGGCCCAGGCGGCCCTGCAGTGCGAATGGGGCCGGTGCTCCCCGGCCCAGCGGGCCGACTGGCTGGACAGGCTGGCGGCGGGCATCGAGCAGCGTTTCGAGGAATTCGTCCAGGCCGAGGTACGGGACACGGGCCGCACCGTGCGCCAGGCCCGCACGCTGGACGTGCCGCGCGCCGTCGCCAATTTCCGTTTCTTCGCCAATCTGGTGCGCCAGGCGCACACCGAATGCTTCGAGACGATCACCGCCGACGGCGGCCGCGCGCTGAACTACACCGTGCGCAAGCCCCTGGGCGTGGTGGCGGCGATCTCGCCCTGGAACCTGCCGATCCTGCTGTTCAGCTGGAAGGTCGCGCCCGCCCTGGCCCTGGGCAATGCGGTGGTGGCCAAGCCGTCCGAGGAAACGCCCACGTCCGCCTTCCTGCTGGCCCAGGTGGCGCACGAGGCGGGCTTTCCGGCGGGCGCTTTCAATGTGCTGCAGGGATTCGGCGGCGATTCGGCCGGCCAGGCCATGGTCAGCCATCCGGACATCGACGCCGTGACCTTCACGGGGGCCTCGGCCACCGGGGCGCGCATCATGAAGACCGTGGCCGACGGGGTCAAGGACGTCTCCTTCGAGCTGGGGGGCAAGAACGCGGCCGTCGTCTTCGAGGACGCGGATTTCGATGCGGCGGTGGACGGCGTCGTGAAATCCACGTTCACCAATTCCGGCCAGGTCTGCCTGTGCAGCGAGCGGGTGCTGGTGCAGCGGCCGATCTTCGAGCGTTTCGTCGCCGCGCTGAAGGCGCGCACCGAGGCCCTGGTGCTGGGCCGCCCGGACGATCCGGCCACGGACATCGGTCCCATGATCTCGAAAAAGCACCAGGCCAAGGTGGCGTCGTATTTCGAGCTGGCCCGCCGGGAAGGCGCGACGGTGGTGACCGGCGGCGAGGTGCCGGTGTTCGGCGACGCGCGCGACCAGGGCTTCTGGGTGCGCCCGACCATCTGGACCGGCCTGCCCGACGACGCCCGCTGCGTGCGCGAGGAGATCTTCGGGCCGGTGTGCCACGTCGCGCCCTTCGACACCGAGGAAGAGGCCGTCGCCCGCGCCAATGATTCGGAATACGGGCTGGCCACCGTGATCTGGACCCGGGACCTCTCGCGTGCCCACCGGGTGGCGCCGCGCATGCGCAGCGGCCTGGTCTGGGTCAACACCTGGTACCTGCGCGACCTGCGCACCCCGTTCGGCGGCGTGCGTCGGTCCGGCATCGGCCGCGAGGGGGGCCGCAGTTCGCTGGATTTCTATTCCGAAGTCACCAACATCTGCGTCCAGGTCTGATCCCGGCCGCATCGCCTGAAAGGAGCTGCCCCATGAGTCAATCGGACGCCAAGGTCGTCGCCGGCAAGGCCGCCCCGCGCGGGAAATTCCCCCACGTGAAGCGCGCCGGCGATTTCCTGTTCGTGTCGGGCACCAGCTCGCGCCGCGCCGACAACACCCTGGCGGGCGTCGAGCCGATGGACGCCATGGGCGCGATGCGCCTGGACATCCGCGAGCAGACGCGCGCCGTGATCGAGAACATCCGCGACATCCTGGGCAGCGTCGGCGCCGGCCTGGAGGACGTCGTGGAGGTGAGCGCCTACCTGGTGGATATGGCGGACTTTGCCGGCTACAACGAGGTCTACGGCGAGTTTTTCGGCTACGACGGCCCGGCGCGCACCACGGTGGCCGTCCACCAGTTGCCGCACCCGCATTTGCGCATCGAAATCAAGGCGGTCGCCTACAGCCCCGCGCGCTGAACCCGCCCGAACCAGAACAAAGGGCCGCCCGAGGCGGGACGGCCCGGATGGCGCCGGAACCCGCCGGCGCGCATATCAGGAGACGCTGATGGAACTGAAATACGGATTGCCCAAGAACCTCATGAACTGGGTCGGGGAGCACCGCGAGCGGCTGTCCCCGCCGGTCTGCAACGCCGCGGTGTTCGAGGACGGCAACTACATCATCAATATGGTCGGCGGCGGCAACCAGCGCACCGATTTCCACGACAATCCCACCGAGGAATTCTTCTATCAGCTGCGCGGCGAGGCCTCGGTGCTGATCTGGGATCGCGGCCGCTACGAGCGCATCGTGCTGAAAGAAGGCGACGTGTTCCTGCAGCCCCCCCATCTGATCCATTCGCCGCAGCGCCCCGACCCCAACGGCCTTTGCCTGCTGATCGAGCGCCCCCGGCCCCAGGGGGCGATGGACGCCATGCAGTGGCACTGCGCCCATTGCGGCGCCCGGATCTGGCGCGCCGAAAAGCAGCTGGAAAGCCTGGTGGACGACCTGCCCGTGATCTTCCGGCAGTTCTATGCCCTTGGCGAGGCCGAGCGCGTGTGTCCTGACTGCGGCACGCAGCACCCCGGCAAGGACTACACCATCTGGCACCGGCAGCTCGGCGAGTCGCCGCTGCGCGTCTGAGCGCGGCGCCGCGAATCAACCCAGGAACCGGACACTCGCATGATCGACATTCACGCCCATATCTTTCCGCGGATCAGCCGCGCGGACGCCCTGGCCCTGGACCCCGTCCAGGCGCCCTGGCTGAAGATCCTCGACTCCGGCGAGGGCATGATCATGAAGGGCGACAGCGAATTCCGCCCCGTGGTCCCGGTGCTGTGGGATCCCGCGCTGCGCGTGGCCGACATGGACCGCCTGGGCCTGGACGTGCAGATCGTCAGCGCCACGCCGGTCATGTTCGGCTACGAACTCGAGGCCCGCAAGGTCGCCGGCTGGGCCGCCCGCATGAACGACCTGACCCTGGAATACTGCGCCGGGCATCCCGGCCGCCTGAAGGCCCTGGCCCAGGTGCCCCTTCAGGACACGGAACTGGCTTGCCGCGAGGCGTCCCGCGCCAAGGCCGACGGCCACGTCGGCGTCCAGATCGGCAATCACGTCGGCGACCGCGACCTGGACGACGGCCAGTTGCTGGAATTCCTGCACCACTGCGCCGTCAGCGACATTCCCGTGCTGGTGCACCCCTGGGACATGATGGGAGGACGCGGGCGCATGCGCAAATGGATGCTGCCCTGGCTGGTGGCCATGCCCGCGGAAACGTCCCTGGGGATCCTCTCGCTGATCCTGTCGGGCGCTTTCGAGCGCCTGCCGCGCAGCCTGAAGCTGTGCTTCGCGCACGGCGGCGGGGCTTTCGCCTTCACCCTGGGCCGCGTCGACAATGCCTGGAAATACCGGGACATCGTGCGCCAGGACTGCCCCAACCCGCCCTCGTCCTATTGCGACCGGTTCTCGGTGGATTCCGCCGTCTTCGATCCGGGCGCCCTGCGCCTGCTGGTGGACGTGATGGGCAGCGAACGCGTGATGCTGGGCTCGGACTATCCCTATCCGCTGGGCGAGGACAAGATCGGCCACCTGGTGTCCGGCACCGACCGCCTGTCCGCCGTCGAAAAGCGCAACATCCTGGCGGACAACGCCAGAGCCTTCTTCAACCTGGATCGAGACGGAAGCGAATGACCATGGAACAGTCCCTGATCGAACAACTGGGCGACGAGCTGCACGCGGCCTGGTCGGAATGCCGCACGGTGGCGCCGCTGACCGAGCGCCACCCCGGCATCACCATCGAGGACGCCTATCACGTCCAGCAGCGCATGACCGGCCGGCGCCGGCAGGCGGGCGCGCGCGTGGTGGGCAAGAAGATCGGCGTGACCAGCCAGGCGGTGATGGACATGCTGGGCGTCTACCAGCCCGATTTCGGCTACCTGCTGAGCGACATGGTGTACGCACCGGGCGAGGCGATCCCCATGTCGGGGCTGATCCAGCCCAAGGCCGAGGGCGAGATCGCCTTCATCCTGAAGAAGGACCTGAAGGGCCCGGGCGTGGGCGTGAGCGAGGTGCTGGCGGCCACCGAGGCCGTGACCACCTGCTTCGAGATCGTCGATTCGCGCATCCGCGACTGGAAGATCCAGATCCAGGACACCGTGGCCGACAACGCCTCGTGCGGCGTCTTCGTGCTGGGCGACCGGCTGGTCAGCCCGCGCGGGCTGGACCTGCGCACCTGCGGCATGGTGTTCGAGAAGAACGGCGAGCTGCTGGGCACGGGGGCGGGGGCGGCGGCGCTGGGCCATCCGGCCAATGCCGTGGCCTGGCTGGCCAATGCGCTGGGCGTGCACGGCGTGGGCTTGGAGGCGGGGGAAGTGATCCTGTCGGGCGCGCTGGCGGCGATGACCCCGGTCAAGGCCGGCGACAGCCTGCAGGTGTCGATCGGCGGTATCGGCGGCTGCGGCGTGCGGTTTGTTGCATAGCGGGAAACAAGGAGACCTCATGGAAAAGATCCGGTGTGCACTGGTCGGGTCCGGCAATATCGGCACGGACCTCCTCTACAAGCTCAAGCGCAGCGAGGTGCTGGAGCCCGTCTGGATGGTCGGGATCGACCCGCAGTCCGAAGGCCTGGCGCGGGCGCGCGACCTGGGCTTGAAGACCACGGCCGAGGGCGTGGACGGGCTGCTGCCGCACATGGCGGAGGACCGCATCCAGATCGTCTTCGATGCGACCTCGGCCTACGCCCATGCCGAAAACAGCCGCAAGGTCACGGCCTGCGGCGCGATGATGGTGGATCTGACGCCCGCGGCGATCGGCCCGTACTGTGTGCCGCCGGTGAACCTGGACGCGCACCTGCGGCAAGGCGAGATGAACGTGAACATGGTCACCTGCGGCGGACAGGCGACGATCCCCATGGTGGCGGCGGTCTCGCGCGTGCAGCCGGTGGCCTACGCCGAGATCGTGGCCACCGTGTCCTCGAAGTCGGCGGGCCCGGGCACGCGCAAGAACATCGACGAGTTCACGCAGACAACGGCCGGTGCGGTGGAACGCGTGGGCGGGGCCCGACAGGGCAAGGCCATCATCATCCTGAACCCGGCCGATCCTCCGCTGATCATGCGCGACACCGTGCACTGCCTGACCGACGGCGACCCCGATGAGGCCGCCATCACCGAATCCGTGCACCGGATGGTCGCCGAGGTGCAGCGCTACGTGCCCGGCTACCAGCTCGTCAACGGGCCCGTGTTCGACGGCCGGCGCGTCTCGGTCTACCTGGAGGTCGAAGGCCTGGGCGACTATCTGCCCAAGTCCGCCGGCAACCTGGACATCATGACGGCGGCGGCCACCCGCACGGCCGAAATGTTTGCCGAGCGCATCCAGAAGGGCGAGATCGTCCTGTCGGCGGCGTAAAGGAGATTGCCATGAGCACGACTGCACCGACGGTTGCCCAGAAATCCGTCACCCTGCACGACATGACGCTGCGCGACGGCATGCATGCCATGCGCCACCAGATCACGCTGCAGCAGATGAAGGACGTGGCGCAAGGGCTGGACGAAGCCGGCGTGCCCATGATCGAGGTGACCCACGGCGACGGGCTGGGCGGCTCGTCGGTGAACTACGGCTTTTCGCTGCACACCGACGAGGAATACCTGGGCGCCGTGATCCCGCTGATGAAGCGCGCCCGCGTCTCGGCGCTGCTGCTGCCGGGCATCGGCACGGTCGAGCACCTGCGCCGGGCCCACGACCTGGGGGTGAGCACCATCCGCGTGGCCACCCACTGCACCGAGGCCGACGTCTCGCAGCAGCACATCGAGGTGGCCCGCGGCCTGGGCCTGGACACGGTGGGGTTCCTGATGATGAGCCACATGAATACGCCCGAGGGGCTGGTGGCGCAGGCGAAGCTGATGGAAGGCTACGGCGCCCACTGCATCTACATGACGGACTCGGCCGGGCACATGCTGCCGCACCAGGTGGCGGACAAAGTCGCGCGGCTGCGCGAGGCTCTGAAACCCGAGACCGAGATCGGCTTTCACGGCCACCACAACCTGGCGATGGGCGTGGCCAACAGCATGGCCGCCATCGAGGCCGGGGCCAACCGGATCGATGCCGCCTGCTCGGGCATGGGGGCGGGCTCGGGCAACACGCCGATGGAGGCGCTGGTCGCGGTCTGCAACCTGATGGGCATCGACACCGGCGTGGACCTGTTCAAGGTCCAGGACGTGGCCGAGGACATCGTCTTTCCCATGATGGAAGAGCCGGTGCGCCTGAGCCGCGATGCGCTGACGCTGGGCTACGCCGGCGTGTACGGGTCGTTCCTGCTGTTCGCCCGCCGGGCCGAGCAGCGCTACGGGGTGCCGGCGCGCGAGATCCTGGTGGAGATGGGCCGGCGCGGCATGGTCGGCGGCCAGGAAGACATGATCGAGGACACGGCGCTCAGTCTGGCGCGCCGCGCCAGGGAGGCATCATGAGTCTCGCGCCCGACATCATCCGCGAACTGGCCGAGCGCCTGGAGACCTGCGAACTGCAGGCGCAAGACACCTTGAAGATCACGCTTGATCACCCGGAGATGGGCTGGGACGACGCCTACGCCATCCAGGACGAGATCCGCCGGCGCAAGCTGGCGCGCGGGGCGCGCATCGTCGGCCTGAAGGCGGGGCTGACGTCCTTTGCCAAGATGCGCCAGATGGGCGTGGAGACGCCGATCTTCGGCTTCCTGGCCGACGGTTTCCTGGTGCCCGACGGCGGCCAGTGCCGCCATGCCGAGCTGATCCATCCCAAGGTCGAGCCCGAGATCGTCTTCGTCACCAAGGCGCCCCTGGCGGGCCCGGGCTGCACGATCGCGGAAGTGCTGGCCGCCACGGATTTCGTGCTGGCGGGCATCGAGGTGATCGACAGCCGCTATCGCGACTTCAAGTTCGACCTGAAAAGCGTCGTGGCGGACAACTGCTCGTCCTCGCGCTTCGTGGTCGGCGGCGTGATGCGCGAGCCCGGCTCCCTGGACCTGCGGACCACGGGGGTGGTGATGGAAAAGAACGGCCGGATCGTCTCGGTGGGCGCTGGCGCGGCCGTGCTGGGCCATCCGGCCAATGCGGTGGCGATGCTGGCCAACCACCTGGGGCGGCGGGGTGAATCGATCCCGGCGGGCGCGCTGATCCTGACCGGCGGCATCACCGAGGCGGTGGCCGTCGAGCCGGGCGACCACGTGGCCCTGCACATGCAGGGAATGTCTTGCACGTCACTGACTTTCGTGTAAGATCACTGATACTTTAAAACTAAATTATTAAATCCTTGAGGAGACAGACATGGCGTTTCGCAAAACACTGCTGGTGTCCGCTTTGGCCCTCTCGATGGGCCTGACCGCGGGGTCGGCCCTGGCCGAGGTCAAGATCGGCTTTCTCGCGACGCTGTCCGGTTCGGGTGCGGCGCTGGGCCAGGACATGGTCGACGGCTTCAACCTGGCGCTCGAAGAGCACGGCGGCAAGCTGGGCGGGCAGGACATCGTCTTCCTGAAGGAAGACGACCAGCTCAAGCCCGACGTCGGCGTGCAGGCGGTGCAGAAATTCATCGAGAAGGACAAGGTCGACCTGGTGGCCGGGGTGACCTTTTCCAACGTCATGATGGCGATCGCCAAACCGCTGGCCGATGCGAACATGACCTTCGTGGGCTCGAACGCCGGACCGGCGCCGCTGGCGGCCAACCAGTGCAATCCGGGCTTTTTCTTCGCGTCCTGGCAGAACGACGGCCAGGCCGAGGTCATGGGCCAGTTCGCCACCGACCGGAAATACAAGGACGTCTACATGATCACCCCCAACTACCAGTCGGGGCGCGATCAGGTCAAGGGTTTCACTCGCTTCTACAAGGGCCGCGTCTCCGGCGAGGTCTACACCCAGCTCGGCCAGCAGGACTATTCGGCCGAACTGCTCGCCCTGCAGGCGGCCAACCCGTCCGCGGTCTGGGTCTTCCTGCCCGGCGGCATGGGCGTGAATTTCGTCAAGCAATACAAGCAGTTCGGCCTGATGGGCAAGATCCCGCTGCTGACCGTCTCCACGGTCGATGGCAGCACCCTGCCGGCCCTGGGCGAGGCGGCCCTGGGCGCCTACGCCGGGACGTTCTGGGGGCCGGACTTCAAGAATCCGGTCAGCGAATCCTTCGTCGCGGCCTTTGAAAAGAAATACGGCCGCATTCCCTCGCAGTATGCCGCCCAGGCCTACGATTCCGCCCTGCTGATCGACAGCGCCCTGAAGAAGACCGGCGGCAACACCGCCGACAAGAAGGCCTTCCGGGATGCCCTGCGGGCCGCCGACTACGCCTCGCTGCGCGGATCCTACAAGTTCAACGTCAACGGCTTCCCGATCGAGGATTTCTACGCCTTCGAGGTCGCCAAGGACGCGCAGGGCCGGGTCTCCCTGAAGACCATCGCCAAACCCCTGTCGAACCATTCGGACGCGTACTTCGAGAAGTGCAAGTATTGATCGGCCCGGGCGCCGAGCCCTGAAGGGCAGGCGGCCCGCGGGCCGCCTGCCATGGAGGACGGACATGAGTCCGCAGCTGTTGTTCATGCAGGCGCTCAACGGCCTGCAGTACGGGATCCTGTTGTTCCTGCTGGCGGCCGGCCTGACGCTGGTCTTCGGCATCATGAGCTTCATCAACCTGGCCCACGGCGCCCTGTACATGATGGGGGCGTACTTCGCGGCCGCCGCCTTCCGCTACACGGATTCCTTCGTGCTGGCGATCTTGGCGGGGCTGGCCGGCGCCATGCTGCTGGGGGTGGCGCTGGACCGCTGCGGCTTCAGCCGCCTGTATCCCCGCGCCCACCTGGACCAGGTGCTGGCGACGTTCGGCCTGATGCTGTTCTGCAACGAGGCCGTGCGCATGATCTGGGGCTCGGCGCCGATCTTCATGAGCCTGCCCGACGCGCTCAGCCGCACCGTCATCGTGCTGGGCACGCCCTATCCCCTGTACCGGATGCTGATCATCGGCGTGGGCCTGCTGGTCGCCCTGGGCCTGTACCTGCTGATCGAGCGCACCCGCATCGGCATGCTGATCCGCGCCGGCGCCAGCAATCGCGGCATGGTGTCGGCGCTGGGCGTGAACATCGGCTGGCTCAATACCTTCATCTTCGCGCTGGGCGCGGGCCTAGCCGGGCTGGGCGGCGCCATGGTGGGCCCCATCCTGTCCGTGCAGCCCGGCATGGGCGATTCGATCCTGATCATGACGCTGGTGGTGATCGTGATCGGCGGCATCGGCTCGATCCGGGGCGCCTTCCTGGGCGCGCTGGTGGTGGGACTGGTCGACACCCTGGGGCGCACGGTCGTGCCGGCGCTGCTCAGCCAGTCCCTGGCCCAGGGACTCGCCAGCACGCTGGGGGCGGCGATCTCGTCCCTGGCGGTGTACGTGCTGATGGTCATCGTGCTGGCCCTCAAGCCCGAAGGCCTGTTCCCCGTCAAGAAACGTTGAAAGGCACCGGATGAAAATGGACACTTCCATCGCGCAGGCGGGCCCCGGCCGCCGGTTTCCCGCGGGGTACTGGCCGGCGTGCCTGACCGCCCTGCTGTTCCTGCTGCTGGCGCTGGTGCCGGTGTATTCCGCCCTGGCCGACAGCCCCTACGTGCTGCTGCAGTTCAGCCGCATCCTGGTCTTCGCGCTGGCGGCCGTGGGGCTGAACCTCGCGCTGGGCTACGGCGGCATGGTCAGTTTCGGCCATGCCATGTACATCGGCATCGGTGCCTACTGCGTCGCCGTCGCCTCGCACTATGGCGCCGACAGCGGCGTGCTGCACCTCGTGCTGGTGCTGGCGGTGACGGCGCTGGTGGCCGCGCTGGTCGGCCTGATCGCCCTGCGCACGCACGGCATTGCCTTCATCATGATCACGCTGGCCCTGGCGCAGATGTTCTATTTCCTGGCCATCGGCCTGAAACAATACGGCGGCGACGAGGGCCTGCCCATCCGCCAGCTCAGCCATTTCGGCGCGCTGACCGGCAACCATGCCGCCCTGTACCTGGCCCTGCTGGCCAGCCTGGGCGGCAGCCTGCTGCTGCTGCGCCGGGTGATCGCGTCGCGTTTCGGCCTGGTCCTGCGCGCCAGCAGCATGGACGCGCGGCGGGTGCGCGCCGTCGGCACCACGCCGCTGGGCTACCAGCTGCTGGCCTACGTGCTGTCGGCCGAACTGTGCGGCCTGGCCGGATTCTTCCTGGCGAACCTGACGGCTTTCGCCTCGCCGGCCTACATGGCCTGGACGGCCTCGGGCGAGCTCATCATCATGGTGCTGCTGGGCGGCGCGGGCACGCTGGTCGGGCCGGTAGTGGGCGCGGCGGGTTTCCTGCTGCTGGAAGACGTCCTCAAGGGCCTGACGGATCACTGGATGATCGTCATGGGGCCGGTGATCGTGCTGATCGTCCTGTTCCTGCGCAACGGCCTGTGGGGCATGATGAGCCATTCCCGGGAGGACCACTGAGATGCAGCCCCTGCTATCCATCCGCGGCCTGGTCAAGCGCTACGGCGGCCTGCTGGTCACCGACCACGTGGACCTCGACATCCGGCCGGGTGAGATCCATGCCGTCATCGGTCCCAACGGCGCGGGCAAGACCACGCTGATCAGCCAGATCATGGGCGAGATCCCCAGCGACGAGGGGTCCATCAGCCTGGGCGGGCGGTCCATCGACGCGCTAGGCATGGCGCAGCGCGTGCGCGCCGGGATCGGCCGTTCGTACCAGATCACCTCCGTGATCCATCAGTTCACAGTCCTGGAAAACGTCGTGCTGGCCGTCCAGGGCGGCCAGGCCCACGGCCATGGATTCCGTTTCTGGACGCCGGCGGTGCGCACGCCCGGCCTGGTGGACGAGGCCGACGAGCTGATCCGCCTGATGGGGCTGTCGGCGCGGCGCGACACGCCGGCCATGTCCCTGTCCTACGGGCAGCAGCGGCAGCTGGAGATCGCCATGGCGCTGGCCGGCAAGCCGCAGGTCCTGCTGCTGGACGAGCCCATGGCCGGCATGGGCCACGGCGACACCGGCTCGGACATGATGGTGGAACTGCTGCGGCGCCTGAAGGGCCGCTACGGGATCCTGCTGATCGAGCACGACATGGACGCCGTCTTTTCCCTGGCCGACCGCATCAGCGTGCTGTTCTACGGCAAGGTCATCTGCTGCGGGGATGCGGACGCGATCCGCCGCAGCCCCGAGGTCCGCGAGGCCTATCTGGGCGACGAGGAGGTGGCGGCATGAGCGCCCTGTTGAAAGTCGAGGACCTGGTGTCGGGCTATGGCCGCAGCCAGGTGCTGTACGGCATGCATCTGCAGATCGATGCCGGCCAGTGCGTGACCCTGCTGGGCCGCAACGGCATGGGCAAGACCACCACCATCCACAGCATCATGGGCATGCATCCGGCCTGGCAGGGCGAGGTGCGGTTCGGCGGTGCGACGATCCGCAACCTGCCCAGCTACCGCGTGGCGCAGCGCGGCATCGGCCTGGTGCCCGAGGGCCGCCAGATCTTCCCCAACCTGACGGTGGAGGAAAACCTGGTGGCGACGGCGGCCGACCGGCGCCGCAAGTCCAATCCCTGGACCCTGGCGCGCGTCTATGCGCTGTTTCCGCGCCTGCAGGAGCGCGCCGGCAATTTCGGCAACCAGCTCTCGGGCGGCGAACAGCAGATGCTGGCGATCAGCCGGGCGCTCATGACCAATCCCGAGCTGCTGATCCTGGACGAGGCCACCGAAGGCCTGTCGCCCCTGGTACGCCAGGAAATCTGGTTGGCGCTGGCGCTGCTGCGCCGCGAAGGCATGGCGATCCTGGTGATCGACAAGAACCTCGCGCCGCTGCTGCAGCTGGCCGACCATCACTACATCGTGGAAAAGGGCCGGATCGTCTGGGACGGCGATTCGGCGGCGCTGAAGGCCGACCCGGCGGTCCGCCAGCAATACCTGGGCGCCTGAGCCCCGCGACAGCGCCCGCCCTGGCGCCCGGTCAGGGCGCCGTGCGGGGGCGCCGGCGGGATCAGTCCAGCGCCGGGATCGTGCCGGGAACGTCGAGCTGCACGATGTCGCAGTTCTCGCCCGGGCCGGCGCGGTCGATGATGAGAAAATCGCTGACCTGCTCCAGGCCCAGCAGCGGATGGTGCCAGACCCCGCGCGCGTAGTTCACGCCCTGGTCGCCCGCGCACAGGAACACGCGCAGGTCGTCCACCGTCGGCGTGGACGCGGGATCGGCCACCACCACCAGGTACGGGCGCCCCGACAGCGGGATGAAGGCCTGGCTGGCCTTGGGGTGGCGTTCCATCATGGTGACGGTGAACGGCAGGGCGCGCGGCTGGCCGCGGAAGATCGACACGATGGCGCGGCCGTCCTCGCCAGGATCGACGCGGGCCAGGTCGTGATAGCGCTCGGTGTTGCCTTCGTTGATGGTGAAATGCCGGACCCCGTCATCGGCCGCGATGACGTCGCCAAAGGGCGCGAAGGCCTCGCGGGTCAGGGGCTCGATGGTCAGGCGGGCGGGGGTGATCGTGCTCATGGGCGTTCCGTGGAAAAGGGGTCAGGCGAATTGCGCGTCCAGCCGGAAACGCGCGATCTGGGCGATCTGGTCCAGGCAGTTGGCGAATTCCGTATCCCGGTCATTGTGCAGCCGTTCCTCGATGGCGTCCATGATCTGGTAGCGGCTGCGGCCCTTGACGGCGATGACGAAGGGAAAGCCGAATCGCTCGCGGTAGGCCGCGTTCAGGCGGCGCAGGCGCTGCAGTTCCTCGGCGCTGCACTGGTCCAGGCCCGCGCCGCGCTGTTCGCTGGTCGAGGCGTCGGTCAGCGTGCCGGCGGCGGCTTCCTTGCCGGCGAGTTCCGGGTGGGCGGTGATCAGCGCCAGCTGTTCGGCGGGATCGGCCTGGCCCACGACCCGGACCATGGCCTGGTGCAGGGCGGCCACGTCGGCAAAGGGCCGGGCGGCCCAGGCGCGCTCGGGGATCCAGGGGGAATGCTCGAAGATCGCCCCGAGTTCGCGGGCGAATTCGGATTGCGGCAGCGCGCAAAGCTCGTTCAGGGTCATGGTGGGTGTGATGGTGTGCGTCATGGTGGAAAGTCTAAGGGGTATCCTGCGTCAAAAGAAGGGTGTTCCGGCGTATAAGTGGTATAAGCTCAACCGCATTCCCGGAACAGGAAACCGTCACGATGGCCATACGACGCAGCAGCGCAACGCTGGACACCTATTTGCTGAAGGTCTTTTGCATCCTGATGGCCGAGCGCAGCGTGTCGCGTACGGCGCTGAAGCTCAATCAGTCCCAGCCGGCCATCAGCGTGGCGCTGAAAAACCTGCGCCTGATCTTCCAGGATCCGCTGCTGGTGCGCGAAAAGGGCGGCATGGTGCCCACCGACCGGGCCCTGGCCATCCTGGAACACGCCAAGTCGGCGCTGGAATCCATCGACACCATGCTGGAGACCGGCGAGGCCTTCGAGCCGGCCAGCAGCCGGCAGGTGTTCCGGATCGGTTCGCCCGACTACCTGGCGCCGGCTTTTGCCGCCTCGGTGGTGGCGCGCTTCCGGCGCGAGGCGCCCCACGCCCGGCTGGTGCTGCACGCCCTGGGGCCGGAATTCGATTTCGAGCGGTCCCTGGCCGAGGGCGATCTGGACGTGGTGATCGGCAACTGGCCCGAGCCGCCCGACCGCATGCACCTGTCCATGCTGCTGGAGGATCCGATCGTCTGCCTGATGTCGGCCGACCACCCGCTGGCGGCCCGCGGCCTGACGGTGGACGATTTCCGGCGCATCCAGCACGTGGTGCCCACGCCGTATTCCATGACCCAGCGTGGCATGATCGACACGGTGCTGACCTCGCTGCGCATCCAGCGCGAGGAATGCGTCGAGGCGCAGTCCTTCATGCTGGCCCCGTACCTGCTGCCGGGCACGGACCTGGTGTTCACGACGACGCGGCATTTCGCCCGCTATTACGCCGGCCTGCTGCCGCTGGCCATCGTCGAGTCGCCCATCGATTTTCCGCCCATGCGCTTTTATCAGCTGTGGCACGCGCGCAATCATCATGCACCCTCTCATCAGTGGTTGAGGCACCTGCTGGGGGATTGCGGCCGCGCCCTGCTGGGCCAGCCGCCGGGCCGGGACTGAGCCGGGGCGGGGGCGGGCCGCGGCCCGCCCGCCGGGCTCAGATGGCCCAGCCGCCCAGGTAGAACACGGCCAGCGCGATGGCGATGGCCAGCGTGCCGACGTTCAGCTTGCGCCATTCGCCCGCGAACACGCGGCCGATGACCAGGGTGGAGAAGCCCAGCATGATGCCGGTGACGATGTTGCAGGTCAGCACGATGAACACCGCGCAGACCATGCCGGCCATGGTGTCGACCGTGTCGTCCAGGTGCAGCTTGCGCACGCCGCCCAGCATCAGCAGGCCGACGTACATCAGCGCGGGCGCGGTGGCGTAGGACGGCACCAGCGCGGCCAGGGGCGACAGGAAGATCAGCGCGAGAAAGCCCAGGCCGACGATGGTGGCCGTCAGGCCGGTCTTGCCGCCGGCGGCGGTGCCCGCGGCCGACTCGATGTAGGCCGCGGCAGGGGCGCCGCCCAGGCCGGCCGACACGATGGAGCTCACCGAATCCGCCGTCAGGGCGCGCCCGCCGTTGATGATCTGGCCGTCCGCGTCCAGCTGGCCGGCCTGCCCCGCCACGGCGCGGATGGTGCCGGTGGCGTCGAACACGGCCGTCATGACCAGGGCCAGCACGCTGGGGATGACCACGGCGCTCAGCGCCCCGCCGACGTCCATCGTGCCGATCAGCGAATGCTCGCCGCCGAAGGACGGCAGGGCGAACAGGCCCTTGTAGGTGACGGCCGGATCCCAGATCAGGCCGACCGCGGACAGCGCCAGGATGACCAGCAGGATGCCGCCAGGCACGCGGCGGCGCTCCAGGCCGAAGATCGCGGCCAGGCCGACGATGGACAGCAGCGCCGGCAGGGCGTCGAGAGCGCCCAGCGACACCGGCAGGCCCGGGCCGGGGTTCTTCACCACCAGGCCGACCTCGTTGGCCGCGATCAGCAGCAGGAACAGGCCGATGCCGATGCCCGTGCCGTGGGCGATGCCCGCCGGCAGGTTGCGCAGGATCCAGGTGCGCACGCCCGTGACCGAGATCCCCGTGAAGATCAGGCCCATCAGGAAGATCGCCCCCAGCGCCACCGCTGGCGACAGGCCCTGGCCCAGGACCAGGTCGAAGGCCGTGAACGCGGTCAGGGAGATCGCGCAGCCCACGGCGATCGGCAGATTGGCCCACAGGCCCATCAGCAGGGACCCGAAGGCGCTGGTCAGACAGACGGCGATGAACACCGACGAGGTGTCGAACCCGGCCTTGCCGAGCATCGCCGGGACGACGAAGACCGAATACACCATGGCCAGAAAGGTGGTCAGCCCGGCCAGGGTTTCCTGGCGCGCGCTGGTGCCGCGCGCGCCGAGCTGGAAGCGCCGCTCGAGCCAGGAGCCGGATGCGGGACGAGGGGTGGCGGCGGCCTGGAAGCCGGCCGGCATGACTGTTTCCTGCTCACTCATGAGCTTTGTCTCCTGAAGATCAACCGGGTCTTGAGCCGGCTTTTTTTGAAGGGCACGCGGCTGTCGGGCAGCCGGTCCGATTCATTCTAGGGACAAGGTTTGGCGATGTGAGCGACGGCCGATGATGATCGTTATCAAGCCCGGCTGATGTGGCGGCGGCGCGTTCCGGGGCGCATGGCGCCCCCGTCCGGCCGCGACCCGGCGCTGCCGCGGGACCGCCGGGCGGGGCGGAATCGCAGTACGCTGGAGACTTCCCGTCTCACAAAAGAAAGGCGCTCCATCATGGCGAACACGCTGGTCCTGTATACCGATGCCAATTTTGTCAGCCCCTGGGCGATGGCCGTCCACGTGGCCCTGGATGAAAAGGGCGTCGCCTTCGAACTCTCGCCGGTCGACCTGGACAAGGGCGAGCAGCGCCGGCCCGAATACCGGGCGCTGTCGCTCACCGGCAAGGTGCCCCTGCTGGTCCACGGGGACTTCCGGCTGGCGGAATCCTCGGCCATGATCGAATACATCGACGAGGTCTTTGAGGGGGCGCCGCTGCTGCCCCGGGACGTCCGCCAGCGCGGGCTGGCGCGCCAGGTGCAGGCCTGGGTGCGCACGGACCTGTCCGTGATCCGGCAGGAACGGTCCTCCGACCGCCTGTTCGGCGCGTCCGCCGCGCCGGCGCCGGCCTTGAGCGAGGCGGCCCGCCAAGCGGCGGACAAGCTCTGCGCCGCGGCCGAGCGGCTGATTCCGTCGGGGGCCGCGCAGATGTTCGACACCTGGAGCATTGCGGATTTCGAGCTGGCCTTCATGCTCAACCGCCTGGTGGCGGCGGGCGACGCCGTGCCGGCCCGGCTGGCGGATTATGTCCGCCAGCAATGGGGCCGGACCTCGGTGCAGCGCTGGGTGGCGCTGCATGCCGCGTCCTAGCGCGGCGGATCCTGCATGCTGGCTTGCAGCATCGAGGCCACGCGCACGATGCACTGGCGCAGCCAGATGACCTCGGCCGCGCCGTGGCAGCGGCGGTGCCACAGCAGGTAGAAACGCATGGGCGGAAAGGCGAAGGGCGAGGGCAGGATCGTGATGGGCAGGTAGCGGGCGTAGTGCTGGGCGAACTGCCGGCCGGTGGTGAAGATCAGGTCGGTGCGCAGCAGCATGCCGGCCACCTGGCCGAAATACGGGATGGTCATCTGGATGTTGCGCCGCAGGCCCTGGGCCGCCAGGTAGCCGTCGATGAAGCTCTGGCGTTCAGTCACGTAGGGAAAAGGCGCCAGGTGCGGCATCTCGAGGTACTGCGCCAGGCTGATGTCCCGGTGGGCGACGGGGTTCTGGCTGCCCACCATGCACACCACCTCGTCGTCGAACAGGCGGGCCATGTGCATCTGCGGCGGGGGCTCCAGCCAGTTGCCGATGACCACGTCCAGGCCGCCGTCCTCCAGGCCGCCGGCATAGTCGTAATCCGCATTGATCGGATGTACGATGAACTTTGCATGCGGCGCCTCTCGGCGCAGGATTTCGGCGATGTTCGGCAGGAACATCGCATCCAGGTAGTCGGGCGCCCCCAGGTGGAATTCCCGTCGGGACGTTGCCGGATCGAAGTCCTCCGGCGGATGGGTGATGCGCTCGATGGCCGACAGGGCCTCGTTGGCATGGGCCAGCAATTCCAGCCCGCGTTCGGTGGCCACCATGCCGGTCTTGCTGCGCACCAGGATTGCATCACCCGTGATGTCGCGCAGGCGCCGCAGCGAATTGCTGATGGCCGGCTGGGACAGGCCCAGTTTGATGGCGGCGCGCGACACGCTCTGTTCGGTCAGCAGGATCTGCAGGGTGCGCAGCAGGTTCGTGTCCATGGAATCGCGGGATTTGCTCATGGGGCCCATTATTCACGCCAACCGGGGTTGCGTCCATGGGCGGCGGCCGATCAGGCGTCCTGATAATCGCCATCATCGCGAATGAATGCCGCGGCCGTCGCCTTGGTGCTATCTTGGACTGCAATATCCGGCTTGAATAAAAAGGTATCACGATGGAGACAACCGCCATTCGCTTTCAGTATCGTGGCGAGGTCCACGAGGTCGCGGACCAGCCCACGACGCGCACCGTGCTGCAGTACCTGCGCGAGGACCTGGGCTGCATGGGCACCAAAGAGGGCTGCGCCGAGGGCGACTGCGGCGCCTGTACCGTGATGGTGGCCGAGCCCGACGGCCAGGGCGGCGTGGTCATGCGGGCGGTCAATTCCTGCATCCAGTTCCTGCCGACCCTGGACGGCAAGGCCCTGTACACGGTCGAGGACCTGCGCCAGCCTGACGGCTCGCTGCATCCGGTGCAGCAGGCCATGGTGGATTGCCATGGTTCGCAGTGCGGCTTCTGCACGCCGGGTTTCGTCATGTCGCTGTGGGGCATGTACCTGGCGCACGGCCCCCAGGATCCCGCTCCGACCCGCACGCAGATCGACGACGCGCTGTCGGGCAATCTGTGCCGCTGCACGGGCTACCAGCCCATCGTGCGGGCGGCCGGCGAAATGTACCAGTATCCCGCGGTGGAATTCGACCGCGCCGCGCTGGCCAAGGCCCTGGCGGCCCTGCAGCGCGACGAGGTGTTCTCCTATACCTACGAGGGCCGCACCTTCCATGCGCCTCGCACGCTGGCGCAACTGGCGCAACTGCGCCTGGACTACCCGGACGCCCGCATCCTCGCGGGCAGCACCGACGTCGGCTTGTGGGTGACCAAACAGCACCGCGACCTGCCGCACCTGATCTACATCGGCCAGGTTCGCGAGCTGCGCGACATCCACCTGGAAGGCGACGAGCTGATGATCGGCGCCGGCGCCCTGCTGAACGACGCCTACGACGCCCTGGTGGCGCACATTCCCGAGCTCGCGGAACTGCGCCAGCGCTTCGCGTCCTTCCCCATCCGCAACGCCGGCACGCTGGGCGGCAACGTGGCCAACGGCTCGCCCATCGGCGACTCGATGCCGGCCCTGATCGCGCTGGGCGCGCGGATCGTGCTGCGGCGCGGCGAGCGCGTGCGGGAAATGCCGCTCGAAGACTTCTACCTGGCCTACCAGAAGAACGCCGCCGAGCCGGGCGAGTTCGTGCAGGGCCTGCGCGTGCCCGTGCGGGTGGAGGGCCGCCAGTTCCGCGCCTACAAGCTGTCCAAGCGTTTCGACCAGGACATCTCGGCCGTGTGCGCGGCCTTTGCCGTGGTGCTGGACGAGGCCGGCCGCGTGCGGCAGCTGCGCACGGGCTTCGGCGGCGTGGCGGCCACGCCCAGCCGGGCGCGGGCCGTGGAATCCGCGCTGGAAGGCCAGCCCTGGGACGAGGCCCGCGTGCGCGCCGCCATGGAGGCGGTCGCCCAGGATTTCAAACCCCTGACCGACATGCGGGCCAGCAGCGAATACCGCCTGCTGGCATCGCGCAATCTGCTGTATCGCTTTTATCTGGAAACCGCCCCTGGGGCGCCGTTGGCGACGCATCAGGTGAATACGGCCAATCTGGCCGAACTTGCTTGAGGAGGCCTTCATGAACATGCGCGTCAACATCCCCGTCGAACTCGACCGGCTGGCCGTCGGCAACGACAGCATCCCCCGCCCCGTGGTGGGCGAACCGGCCGCGGGCGCGGCCAGCCCGCACGAATCCGCCGTGCTGCACGTCAGCGGCGAGGCGGTCTATACCGACGACATCCCCGAACTGCGCAATACCGTCTATGCGGCGCTGGGCCTGTCGGACAAGCCCCATGCCCGCGTCACGGCCATGGACCTCGACGCCGTGCGCCAGGCGCCGGGCGTGCTGGCGGTGCTGACCGCCCGCGACATTCCCGGCAAGAACGACTGCGGTCCGGTCATCGAGGACGACCCGATCCTGGCCGACGGCATCGTGCAGTACGTGGGCCAGCCCATGTTCGTCGTGGTGGCCCGGACCGTGGACCAGGCCCGCCGCGCCGCCCGGATGGGCAAGATCAGCTACGAGGAACTGCCCTTCCTGCTGACCCCCAAGCAGGCCAAGGACGCGGGCGCCGGCACCACCGACGAGCTGCGCCTGCTCAAGGGCGACGTGCAAAATGCGCTGGACACCGCGCCGGTGCGCCTGACGGGCACGTTCTCCTGCGGCGGCCAGGAGCAGTTCTACCTGGAAGGGCAGATCGCCTACGCCATCCCGCGCGAAAAAGACGGCATGCAGGTGCTGTGCTCCACCCAGCACCCGACCGAGATGCAGCACGCCGTGGCCCACGCGCTGGGCTGGCAGCGCCACCAGGTCGAAATCGAATGCCGCCGCCTGGGCGGCGGTTTCGGCGGCAAGGAATCCCAGTCGGCGCTCTTTGCCTGCGTGGCATCGGTGTGCGCCGCGCGTCTGCAGCGGCCGGTCAAGCTGCGCGCCGACCGCGACGACGACATGATGATCACCGGCAAGCGCCACGGCTTCTATTTTGAATACGACGCGGGCTTCGACGAGGACGGCCGCATCCTGGGCCTGCGCCTGGACATGACGCTGCATTCGGGCTTTTCCGCCGACCTGTCCGAGGCCGTCGCCAGCCGCGCCCTGGCGCATTGCGACAATGCCTACTACATCCCGGCGGCGGATATCCATACGATGTGCGGCAAGGTCAACACCCAGTCGGCCACCGCGTTTCGCGGCTTCGGCGCCCCGCAGGGCGCCCTGGTCACCGAGATGCTGATCGACCGCGTGGCCCGCCAGCTCGGCAAGGACCCGCTGGACGTGCGCTACCTGAATCTCTACGGCACCGACACGCGCAACACCACGCCTTACGGCGAGGTGGTCGAGGGCAATCTGCTCGATCCCATCATCCGCGAGCTGGAAGGCACGTCCGACTACCGCGCCCGCCGCGATGCGGTGCGGGAATTCAACGCCCACAGCCCCGTGCTGAAAAAGGGCCTGGCGCTGACGCCGGTAAAGTTCGGCATTTCGTTCAACGTGCCGGCCTTCAACCAGGCGGGCGCGCTGGTGCACATCTACCGCGACGGCTCGGTGCTGCTGAACCACGGCGGCATCGAGATGGGCCAGGGCCTGAACACCAAGGTCGCGCAGATCGTCGCCAACACCCTGGGCCTGGACCTGGAATGCGTGCGCGTCACGGCCACCGATACCTACAAGGTCGTCAACACCTCGGCCACGGCGGCCTCCACGGGATCCGACCTGAACGGCAAGGCCGCCGAGGACGCGGCGCTGACCCTGCGCGGGCGGCTGGCCGAATTCGCCGCCCGCAAGTACGGCGGCAAGGCCGAGGACGTCACCTTCGCCTGGCGCCAGGTCAGCGTCAACGGCAAGACGCTGCCGTTCGCGCAACTGGTCGAGGAGGCCTACTGGGACCGCGTGCAGCTATGGTCCGACGGCTTCTACAAGACCCCGGGCATTACCTGGGACAAGGCCACCAGCCGCGGCAACCCCTTCTACTACTATGCCTTCGGCGCGGCCGTGTCCGAAGTCGTCGTCGATACCCTGACCGGCGAATGGCGGCTGCTGCGCGCCGACATCCTGCACGACGTCGGCGCCTCCATCAATCCGGCCATCGACCTGGGCCAGATCGAGGGCGGCTTCATCCAGGGCATGGGCTGGCTGACCACCGAAGAACTCGTGTGGCGCGATGACGGTCGGCTGACGACGCACGCGCCGTCCACCTACAAGATCCCGGCCATCAGCGACTGCCCGCGCGACTTCCGCGTGCGGCTGTTCAAGGCCGGCAACCACCAGGATACCGTCCACCGCTCCAAGGCGGTCGGCGAGCCGCCGCTGGTGCACGGCGTCAGCGTCTTCAACGCCATCGGCGACGCCCTGGCGTCGCTGGGCGACGGCCACGTCTCCGCGGACCTGTCCGCCCCCGCCACGCCCGAGGCGATCCTGAAAGCGGCCGAGGGCCTGCGGCAACGCGGCGCGTCCAGATGACAGCCTGGATCGATCAGGCCCTCTGGTGCCTGGATCGCCGGCAGCCCTTGGTGCTGATCTCCGTGGCTGCCGTGCGCGGATCGGCCCCCCGCGAGGCCGGCGCCAAGATGCTGGTCTCGCCCGGCCACCAGTGGCTGACGATCGGCGGCGGCCAGCTGGAATGGCAGGCGACGCGGCTGGCGCGCGGACTGCTGGACGATGCCGGCGCGCCGGATCGCCAGGTGCGCGACATCCCCCTGGCGGCGGCCGCCGGCCAGTGCT
This sequence comes from Castellaniella sp., assembly GCA_035707805.1. GTDB lineage: Bacteria > Pseudomonadota > Gammaproteobacteria > Burkholderiales > Burkholderiaceae_B > Castellaniella. The sequence goes on from DASSTS010000019.1 coordinate 64,522, forward strand.
GCGGGGGTCTGGTGACGCTGCTGTTCGAACGCCTGCGGGACGCGGACCTTCCCTGGCTGCGCGAGGCGCGCGATCGCCTGCGGCGCCAGCATGCCTTCGAGCGCGAGGTCGGCGTGGGCGCGCCGGGCGTCGAGCCCTGGGTGCGGCTGCAGGAACCCACGGCCGCCTCGCATCCGGCCGACCGCTTCCAGGCGGCCCGGCTGCTCGATCCGTCCGATTCCCGGGGCTGTCCCGTCCTGACCGAACCGCTGGCGCCCGACGCCCTCCAGGTCCTCGTCTTCGGCGCGGGGCACGTGGGCCAGGCCCTGGTCGCCATCCTGGGCACGCTGCCCTGCCGCGTCACCTGGGTGGACGCCCGCGACGAACTCTTTCCGGATACGGTCGCATCCAACGTCGTCATCGAGGCGACCGACACGCCCGAGGCGGTCATCGACCAGGCCGCGCCGGGCAGCTGCTATCTGGTCATGACCCATGACCACGCGCTGGACCAGCATCTGTGCGAACAGCTGATGAAGCGCGACGACGCGGCGTACATCGGCCTGATCGGCTCGGCGACCAAGTGGCACAAGTTCCGCCAGCGCTTCGCGGCGCGCGGCATCCCGGCGGAACGCTACGCCCGGATCACCTGCCCCATCGGCGAGCCGGGCATCGGGGGCAAGCAGCCCGCCGTGATCGCGGTCTCGGTGGCCGCCCAGTTGATGCGGCTGCGCACGCGGCTCGACCACGAGCGCGCCGCCCGGACGACCGCGGACGCGGCCTTGTCCCATTAAGCATGGCCGGCCGCCGCGCCGGCACCCACAAGATCCAGGAGACTCCATGACCTCGACGTCGAACACCCCCCCTGTGCCCGATGTGCAGGCCTACCGCGCCCAGCTGCTGTATTTCCGCGACACCCCCAAGGCCGAGGACGAGGCCTGCGAGTGGATCCGGGACGGCCTGCTGGTGGTGCGCGACGGCGTGATCGAGCAATGCGGCGACTACGACGCGCTGGCCGGCAGCCTGCCGGCGGGCACGGCCGTGCACGACTGGCGCGACCGCCTCATCACGCCCGGCTTCATCGACACGCACATCCATTACCCGCAGACCGACATGATCGCCTCGCCGGCCCCGGGCCTGCTGCCCTGGCTGGAGACCTACACCTTCCCGACCGAGCGGCGGTTCGAGAACCCGGCCTACGCGCAGGAAGTCGCCCGTTTCTTCCTGGACGAGCTGCTGCGCTGCGGCACCACCACCGCGCTGGTGTATTGCACCGTGCATCCGGAGTCGGCCCAGGCCTTCTTCGAGGAAAGCCACGCCCGCAACCTGCGCATGGTGGCCGGCAAGGTCATGATGGACCGCAACTGCCCCGAATACCTGCGCGACACCGCCGAATCCGGCGCGCGGGACAGCGAGGCGCTGCTGCAGCGCTGGCATGGCACGGGCCGCCAGCTCTATGCCCTGACGCCGCGCTTCGCGCCGACCTCCACCCCCGAGCAGCTGGGCCGCTGCCGCGAGCTCGCCCAGCGCTATCAGGACGTCTTCATCCAGTCGCACGTCTCGGAGAACCAGGACGAGGTCAAGTGGGTGATGAGCCTGTTTCCCGGCCATCGCAGCTACCTGGACATCTACGACGACTACGGGCTGCTGCGCCCGCGTGCGGTCTACGGGCATTGCGTCTGGCTGGACGACGACGACCGCCGCCGCATGCGCGACGCCGGCGCGGTCGCCGCGCACTGCCCGACCTCGAACCAGTTCCTCGGCAGCGGCCTGTTCGATTTCGCCGCCGCCAAGGATTTCGGCATGCCCGTGACCCTGGCCACCGACGTGGGCGGCGGTTCGTCCTTTTCCATGCTGCAGACGATGAACGAGGCGCACAAGGTCGCGCGCCTGTCCGGCCACCACCTGACGGCGCGGCGCATGTTCTGGCAGGCCACGCAGGGCGCCGCCAAACACCTGGGCCTGACGGGCCGGATCGGCACCCTGGAAGCCGGCGCCGAGGCCGACTTCATCGTGCTCGACCCCAAGGCCACGCCGCTGCTGGAACGCCGCACCGCCCGCGCGGAATCGCTGGAGGAGCTGCTGTTCGCCCTGGCCATGCTGGGCGATGACCGCGCGGTGGCGGCCACCTACGCGGCGGGCCGGGAGGCGCACCGGCGGGCGGCGTGAAGCCGCGCCGGGCGCGCGGGAGATTCACTCAAATGACATGAAGACCTGCCATAATCAGGCATGGACGAATTCATGGACTCTCCCCGCCAGACCCGGCTGCCGCCGCTGGTGCCCTTTGCCAGCTACCACGACGCCGACACCGCGGTCGACAAGCTGATCGAGCTCTATCAGCGCAACACCGCCTTCATCCGCGACGCCTTCCGGGAATACGGCGCCGGCACGCTCGAGGTCGGCCAGCGCGTGCGGGCCTGCTATCCGGCGATCCGGATCCGCATCAACACCTATCCCGACGTCGACAGCCGCCTGTCCTACGGCCACCTGGTCGAGCCGGGCGTCTACATGACCACGGTGACGCGCCCCGCGCTGTTTCGCGACTACCTGCGCGAACAGGTGCGGCTGCTGCTGCGCAATCATCGCGTGCCGGTGGAGATCGGCGAATCCGACCTGCCGATCCCCCTGCATTTCGCCTTCCCCGAGGGCGAATACGCCCAGGGCGAGTATTCCGAGGTCCCGGGCCACACCCTGCGCGATCATTTCGACGTGCCTGACCTGTCCGTGACAGACGACGCCATCGTCAACGGCACCTGGCGCGGCCGGCCCAACCAGCCCCGGCCGCTGGCGCCCTTCACCGGTCCGCGCATCGATTATTCGCTGCAGCGCCTGCAGCACTACACCGGCACCTCGCCCACGCATTTCCAGGACTTCGTCCTGTTCACCAACTACCAGTTCTACGTGGACGAGTTCGTGCAGTGGGCGCGCGCCACCCTGGCGACGGGCGCGGGCGGCTACACGGCCCTGGTCGAACCGGGCAACCACATCGTCACCCGGGACACCGCCGCCCAGGAAGCCCCGCCCCTGGCCTTCACGCCGCAGATGCCGACCTACCACCTCAAGCGCGAGGGCCACACCGGCATCACGCTGGTGAACATCGGCGTGGGGCCGTCCAACGCCAAGACCATCACCGACCACGTGGCCGTGCTGCGGCCGTCCGCCTGGCTCATGCTGGGCCATTGCGCCGGCCTGCGCACCACGCAGCGCCTGGGCGACTACGTGCTGGCCCACGGCTACGTGCGCCAGGACCACGTGCTGGACGACGACCTGCCCCTGTGGGTGCCGGTGCCGCCGCTGGCCGAGGTCCAGGTCGCGCTGGAGGATGCCGTGGCCGAGGTCGCGGGCCTGTCGGGCTGGGAGCTGAAAAAGATCATGCGCACCGGCACCGTCGCCACCATCGACAACCGCAACTGGGAACTGCGCGACCAGCAGGAACCCGTGCAGCGCCTGTCGCAGTCGCGCGCCATCGCCCTGGACATGGAGTCCGCCACCATCGCCGCCAACGGCTTTCGCTTCCGCGTGCCCTACGGCACGCTGCTGTGCGTGTCCGACAAGCCCCTGCACGGCGAACTGAAGCTGCCGGGCATGGCCAGCACCTTCTACCGCACCCAGGTCAACCAGCACCTGCACATCGGCATCCGGGCGCTGGAACAGCTGCGCGACATGCCGGGCGAACGACTGCATTCCCGCAAGCTGCGCAGTTTCATCGAGACCGCGTTCAAATAAGACCCACGCTGCGCAAGCTGTGCTTGCTTTATTCAGGAAACACTATGGCCTTGCGCGCCACCATCTACAAAGCTGAAATCAACGTCGCCGACAACGACCGCGCCTATTACGGCACCCACGCCGTCACCGTCGCGCGGCATCCCTCAGAAACCGACGAGCGCCTGATGGTGCGGCTGCTGGCCTATGCCCTGTGGGTGCAGGCCGACGAGCGGCTGGTCTTCACCCGGGGCCTGAGCGACACCGACGAGCCCGCTCTCTGGAACCTGGACCTGACCGGCGCCGTGCGCCAGTGGGTCGAGGTCGGCCTGCCCGACGAGCGGCGCCTGCTGAAGGCCTGCGGCCGCGCCGAGCAGGTCATCGTGCTGGCCTATGGCCGCGGCGTGGACGTCTGGTGGGCGGGCGTGCAGTCCAAGCTGACCCGCGCCGGCAATCTGCAGGTCCACGCCCTGGATGCCGAGGCCACCAAGGCCCTGGCCGCGCTGGCCGACCGCGGCATGAGCCTGAGCTTCAACATCACCGACCGCAACGCCTGGGTGTCCTGCGAACGCGGAGACGTCAGCCTGGACGTGCGCAGCCTGCGCGACACCGCGTAGCGCCTCCGGGTCCGGGGCGCCGCCCGGGCGGCGTGCCGCCTAGGGCCGCAGGATCATCTTCACCGACACGATCACCGCCATGGCCACCATGAGGATGCGGATCAGCTGGTGGCCGCGCGTGACGACCAGCCGGGCTCCGACGGTGCCGCCCACCCATTGGCCGGCCAGCATGGGCAGCCCGAAGGACCAGACGATGTTGCCGTGCAGGGCGAAGAAGATCACCGCCGCCAGGTTGCTGCACAGGTTCAGCAGCTTGGCGTGTGCCGTGGCCTTGACCAGGTTCATGCCCAGCAGGGTCACGAAGGAAATCGCGAGGAACGTCCCCGTGCCCGGCCCGAAGAATCCGTCGTAGAAGCCGATCAGCGGCGCGAGCGTCGCGGCGTACAGCGCCATGGTGATGCGTTCCGTGCGGTCCTGCGCGCCGACCTTGGGCGAAAGCAGGAAGTACAGGGCAAAGCCGATCAGCAGGATGGGGATGACCTGCTTCAGCACGCTGCTGTCGATCCGCGTCAGGGCGATGCCGCCGGCCAGCGATCCCAGGAAAGTTCCCAGCATCATCCAGCGGCTGCGCCGCAGGTCGATCTGCCGCATGCGCAGGAAATGGAGAGTCGCCGCCGTGGACCCGGCAATGCCGCCGATCTTGTTGGTGGCGATCGCCGCCCCGGGCGGCAGCCCCACGGCCAGCAGCGCCGGGATCGTGACCAGGCCGCCCCCGCCCGCGATGGCGTCGATGGTGCCGGCCAGCATGGCCACGAAAAACAGCAGGACGGCGATGTCGAAAGTGATTTCCATGATGGCGCGGGAGAAAGGCCAGCGAGCGGGCGGTGGGCCGATGCTGCCGATCAGCACGCCCCGCGCAGTGTGCGCGGCCCGATGAGACGGGCGGTCACATCATACGCGCGTATCCAGGATTTGGCTTGGGGGGGCGGGTGCGTATTGGCGGGCTTTCCGGGGATGGGTGTCTCAAGAATCCGGGCGGGCCGGGACATGCCCCCTTCATCCGGTTGACGTCGCCCGGTCACGGCTGCGCCGTGACTGCCCGCCTTGCGGACCGCCCTCGGGGCGTTCGCCAAACTCGCGGGGCGATCAGTCCCCCGGACTGATCGCAAGCGTCCCGCTCAAACAGTGGCTCACTTGCCTCCCCGCTGGCGGCCCTCCAGTCGGCGGGCTCCAAGTCAACCTTCTGAAGGGGCATGTCCCGGCCCGCCCTCAGGGCGTGGAAATGCGGGGGCGGCATGAAGAAGCCGCCAGCGGCACGAGTCCTGCGGCGGCTTGTACAACCATCCGCGCATGCCGCGCGGCAGCGGGGATTACCGCTTGGCGATGTCCGCCTGCGCCTGCTTCACCAGGTCGGGCCCGATCTGCTTGGCCCACTTGTCGAACACCGGCTGCGTCGCCTTGGCGAACGCGTCGATCTGCTCCGGCGACAGCACCGTCACCTTCACCCCGTGGCCCTCGATCTCCTTCAGCAGCGAATCGTCCGTGTTCGTCACGCCCTTGCGCGCGATGACCAGCTCCTTGCGGCCCGCCTCGATCGCCGCCTCGCGCACGATCTTGCGGTCGGCCTCGGTCCAGGAATTCCAGACGTCCTTGTTCACCACGAAGATCAGCGGATCGGCCACGTAGTTCCACAGGCTCAGGTATTTCTGGCCCACGTCATAGAGCTTCGCGCCCGCGTAGATCGACAGCGGATTTTCCTGCCCGTCCACCGCACCACTGGCCAGCGCCGGCTGCGCGTCGGCCCAGCTCATCTGCGTCGGATTGGCGCCCAGGGCCGTGAACGTATCGATGTACAGCGGCGAACCGACGACCCGCAGCTTCATGCCCTTGATGTCCGCCGGCGTCTTCACCTCGCGCACCGAGTTCGACAACTGGCGATAGCCGTTCTCGCCCCAGGCCAGCGGCACCACGCCCTTCTTGGACAGGATCTCGAACAGCTGCTCGCCCACCTTGCCCTGCGTCAGCGCGTCGATGGCGGGGTAGTCCGGCATCAGGAAAGGCAGGGAAAACAGGTTCAATTCCTTGACCTGCGGCGACCAGTTGATCGTCGAGCCGATGGCCATGTCGATCACACCCTGGCGGATGGCCGTGAACTCGCGCGTCTGATCGCCCTGCACCAGCGAAGTGCCCGGATAGACCTTGATGTTGATGCGGCCGTTGGTGCGCTCCCGCACCAGATCGGACCAGATCACCGCCCCCTGGCCCCAGGGGAAGTTGGTGCCCACCACGATGGACAGCTTGTACTCGGATTTATAGTCGGCCGCCTGGGCCGGCAGCACAGTCGCCAGGGCCGTAACGGCCAGCGCGGCAGCGCCGATCAGTCGTGTGAAACGCATGGTTCAGTCTCCTCTCCACAAAGTAGCAGTCATCCGACCGCTCAAAATATAGTCAAACCCCAACCTGCAGCCGCGGCCCAGAATGCATTCCGCATTCCATCCGCCGGCATTTCAACGTAGGCGCCTCAGCGTCAGCACCCGTAACGCCACCCTGCAATACCACCCCGCAGCGCCCCTCCCTTCGTCAGCCGGGGCGCGCAGGAGCCAGGGGGCCAGGGGCACTGTTGGAGCCCACCCCCCCACCTTCGGCGCAGCCGCAAAATCGCGACCTGTGCCCCTGGCCCCCTGGCTCCTGCACACCCCGGCGAGCTCTCAAAGAAGCACCAAGGCGAACTCTCAGCAAAGCACCGAGGCCAGTCCCCGAGAAGCTCAATACCCCAGATAATGCGGCAGCCAAAGCGCCAACTGTGGAAAAACCACCACCAGCACCAGCGCGCACAGCATCCCCCCCACCAGCCACAGCACCCACGGCACCGTGCTCTCCATCGGAATCTGCGCAATCTTGCTGGACACCATCAGATTCACCGCCACCGGCGGCGTGAACTGCCCCACCGCCACCATCAGCGTCAGCACCACCCCCAGCCACACCAGATCCCAATGGAACGCCAGCGCCACCGGCTGGATCAGCGGCACGAAAATCAGGAAGATCGAAATCCCGTCCAGGAACATCCCCGCCACGATCAGCAGCAGCACCAGCAGCGTCAGCACCCCGTACTCGCCCAGCCCCGAATCCACGATCGCATGCGTGATCGGATCGATGATCGACAGCGTCGACAGCGACCAGGCGAAAATCCCCGCCAGCGTCACGATCATCATGATCACCGCCGACAGCTCGCCCGCCTCGCGCAGAATCGGAAACAGATCGCGCCCGCGCATCGTCCGGTGGACGAACATGCCGATGAACAGCCCGTAGAAAACCGCCACCACCGCAGCCTCCGTCGGCGTGAAATAGCCCATCCGCATCCCGCCCAGGATGATCACCGGGGCCGCCAGCCCCGGGATGGCCTCGAACAGGCTGCGCCAGAACGGCGGCCGGGGCTCCTTGCGGGCCTCCGCGCCCATGTGGTGGCGCCGCGCCAGCCAGACCGCCGGAATCATCAGCCCGATGCCGGCCAGGATGCCCGGCACCATCCCGGCCGCGAACAGCGCCGGCACCGAGGCCTGCGGCACCAGGATCGAATACACGATCATCGCGATCGACGGCGGGATCAGGATGTCGGTGGCCGCGCCCGCCGCCACCACGCTCGCCGAATAGGCGCGCGGATAGCCCGCGCGGTTCATCGCGCCGATCATGATGGCGCCCACCGCCGCCGCGCAGGCCGGCCCCGAGCCCGAGATGCCCCCCAGGAACATCGCCACGCCGATCGCCACCAGCGCCAGCATGCCCGGCCCGTTGCCGGTGATCGACTGCGCCAGCCGCACCAGCTTGGCCGCCACGCCCGAACGGTCGAAGATCGAGCCCACCAGCACGAACATCGGAATGGCCAGCAGCGGGTACTTTGCCAGCCCCGCGTAGAAGCTTTGCGACACCGCCATCAGGCCGAACCAGTGCGTGTCCGGATTGGCCAGGGCGATGGCCAGCGTGCCCGCCCCCCCCAAGGCCACCCCCACCGGCACCCCGACGGCCATCAGCACCACGAACAAGGCGAACAGCAGCGTGGCGATCATCGGCCGGCCTCCCAGGTGCGGCGCAGCATGCCCGCCAGGCGCAGCGTGATCACTGCCGACAGCACCGGCAGCCACATCGAATACCACCAGGTCGGCACACCGATCGCCGGCGACGTGTCGCCCCAGTTGAACTCGTCCAGCGCCATGCGCGCCAGCATCACCGTCAGCCCGATGAAAAACAGCAGGCAGGCGGTGTCGGACACCAGCGCCATGCGCCGCTGGCGGGCCGGCGGGCCGTTGTCGGCCAGCAGCTCGATGCGGATGTGCAGGCGGCGCACGAAGGCGGACGAGCCCGCGCTCATGGTGAGGACGACCAGCAGGAAGATGGAGATCTCCTCGGTCCAGGCGAAGGACTCGTCGGTCAGGTAGCGCACGATCACATTGGCCAGCGTGATGCACGCCAGCGCGGCCAGGCTGAGGACCGTGAGCCAGTCCTCGAAACGCAGCGACACCCGCAGCGGCGGATCGGGCGGCGGCGTGTAGATGGGAACGAGGGCCGGCTCGGTGGCGTGATCGTCGGGCATGAAGACTGGGCTGTGGTCGAAACCCCTGAATCCTACTGCGGAATGGGGACTTTGCCAGTCCGGGACATCCCGCGTGTCCGGCGCCGCGCCGGCCGCCGACGTCGGAAATGAAACGGGATACACTGGATCTCTGTCCCAGGTTTCCTCTCAGGCCCTCGTTCCGTGAATGCCCCCCTCACCGCGCCCGCGCACGCCGCTTCTTCCGCTCAACCCGCCGCCGGCCGCAATGGCGCCGAAGTCCTGCTGGACACCCTGATCGCCCTGGGGGTGGACACGGTGTTCGGCTATCCGGGCGGGGCCGTGCTGCCGCTTTATGACGCCCTCTATGCCGAGCCGCGCATCCGGCACGTCCTGGTGCGCCACGAGCAGGCCGCCATGCACGCCGCCGAAGGCTATGCGCGCTCCACCGGCCGCCCCGGCGTGGTCTTCGTGACCTCCGGGCCGGGCATGTCCAACACCACCACCGGTCTGCTCGACGCCTTGTGCGACTCCATCCCGGTGCTGTGCGTCAGCGGCCAGGTCGCCACCGGCGCCATCGGCACCGACGCTTTCCAGGAATGCGATGCCATCGGCATTTCCCGCCCCGTCACCAAATGGAACGCCCAGGTGCGCCGCGTCGAGGACGTGGCCGACCTGACGGCCAAGGCGCTGCGCCTGACGCGCGCCGGCCGGCCGGGCCCCGTCCTGCTGGATTTCCCCAAGGACCTGCAGATCGCCCTGGCGCCGCCGGAAAGCCAGGCTCCGGCCCTCGAGCCCGAGACCGGCGTCGAGACGCTGTCGCCGGCGGCCGAGGCGGCCATCAAGCGCGCCGCCGCCCTGATCGCCAAGGCGCGACGCCCCGTGTTCTACGGCGGGGGCGGCCTGATCAATTCGGGGGTGGACGCCTGCCACGCTTTCCGGTCCCTGGTACAGGAGACCGGCGCACCCTGCACGCTGACGCTGATGGGCCTGGGCGCCTACCCGGCGGCCGATCCCCAGTTCCTGGGCATGCTGGGCATGCACGGCACGCTGCAGGCCAATCTCGCCATGCACCATGCCGACCTCATCATCTGCGCGGGCGCGCGGTTCGACGACCGCATCACCGGCCGCCTGTCGGATTTCTGCCCGCACGCCGACAAGATCCACCTGGACATCGACCCGGCCTCGATCAACAAGGTCGTGCGGGCCGACGTGGCGCTGGTGGGCGACTGCTACACCCTGCTGCGCGCCCTGCACAAGGAACTGGGCCAGTATCCGCTGGAATCCGGCCGCCTGGACGAGTGGTGGCAGCGCATCGGCGTGTGGCAGGCGCGCGACTGCCTGAAGGTCGAGCCCTCGGACGAGGTCATCCTGCCCCAGGACCTGATGCAGCGCATCGACGGCCTGCTGGCCGGGCGCGACGCCATCGTGTCCACCGACGTGGGCCAGCACCAGATGTGGGCGGCCCAGTACATCCGCCGCGACAAGCCCAACCGCTGGCTGACCTCGGGCGGCGCGGGCACCATGGGCTACGGCCTGCCGGCGGCCATCGGCGCCCAGATCGCGCATCCGGACAAGCCCGTGGTCTGCGTCAGCGGCGACGCCTCGGTGCTGATGAACATCCAGGAGCTCGCCACCGCCATGCAGCACCGCGCGCCGGTCAAGCTGATCCTGTGCAACAACGGCCACATGGGCATGGTGCGCCAGTGGCAGGAACTGATCCACGAGGGGCGCTACAGCCACAGCTACAACGCCTCCATTCCGGATTTCGTCGCCCTCGCGGCGGCATTCGGCTGGGGCGCCGCCCGGGTCGAGCACCCGCGCGACCTGGATGCGGCGTTGGCGGCCTGCATGGCGCACGACGGCCCGTATTTCCTGGACGTGGCCGTGGTGCCGCTGCAGAACTGCTTTCCCATGATGCCGGCCGGCTACGGCCACCAGCAGGTCATGCTGTCCGAGGACACCTGGTACGTCGAGGAATAGCGCCGGCCGTGCGGGCCGGCGCGCTCAGACGCAGCGTCCGCCGTCGACCTCCAGGCAGGCGCCAGTGATGAACGCCGCCTCGTCCGAGGCCAGGTAGAGGCAGGCATTGGCCACGTCCTCGGGGGTGGAGAACCGGCCCAGCGGAATGCCCGCCGTGAACTTCGCCCGGTTTTCGGGGGTGTCGGGCACCCCCATGAATTCACCCAACAGGCCGGTGGCGCCCACCACCGGATTCACGCAATTGACGCGGATGCGGTCCGGACCGAGCTCGGCCGCCATCGAGCGGCTGGTCGTCACCACGGCTCCCTTGGTGCCGTTGTACCAGGTCAGCCCCGGACGCGGCCGGATCGCGGCCGTCGAGGCGATGTTCACGAAGACCCCGCCGCCGCGCTGGCGGAAATGCGGCACGAAGGTGTGGGCGCTGAGAAAGATGCTTTTGACGTTGATGGCGTAGATGCGGTCGAATTCCGCCTCGGCGACCTCCAGCATGGGGCGGTTGCGGTGCGTGGCCCCGGCGTTGTTCACCACGATGTCCACCCCCGGGTAGTGGCCGAGCGCCGCCGCGAGCAGGTCCTGCATGCTGGCGGCGCTGGACACGTCCACGTGGGCGAACTGCGCCTCGCCCCCGGCGGCTCGGATCTGCTCGACGGTTTCCTGGCCGGCCGGGTCGTTGATGTCCGCCACCACGACGCAGGCGCCCTCGCGGGCGAAGGTGGCGGCGATGCCGCGGCCGAATCCGGACCCGGCGCCGGTGACGATGGCGACTTTGTTTTCCAGGCGCATGAGGTCTCCTTGGTGCGCGTCGTGTGTCGGCGTCATTCCACCACGCCGTGGCGGATGGCGATGGTCTTGAGGGCCGTGAATCCCAGCAGGGCCTCGAAGCCTTTCTCGCGGCCGTAGCCGCTGGCCTTGACCCCGCCGAACGGCAGTTCGACCCCGCCGCCGGCCCCGTAGTTGTTGATGAAGACCTGGCCGCAGCGCAACTGCCGCGCCAGCCGCATCTGGCGCGCGCCGTCGCGCGTCCAGACGCCGGCCACCAGGCCGTAGGGCGTGTCGTTGGCCAGCGCCAGGGCCTCGGATTCGGTGCGGAAGGACTGGACCACCAGGACCGGACCGAAGATCTCCTCGCGCACCAGCACGCTGTCGGGCGGCACGTCGCGAAACAGCACGGCCTCTTGGTAGTAGCCGCCGGCCGGCGCCTGCGGCAGGATCGTGCCCCGGGCCGCCTCGGCCAGGCCTTCGGCGCGGGCCTCGGCCAGCAGCTCGCGCACGCGCTCGGCCTGTTTCTGGTTGATCAGGGGACCCAGGTCCGGTTCGGCCGAGGCCGGACCCGCCCGCAGGCCGCGAAAGCGTTCGGCCAGGCGCGCCAGCAGGGTTTCGTAGCAGCCCTCCTGCACCAGCAGGCGGCTGCCGGCCGAGCAGGTCTGGCCGCTGTTCTGGATGATCGCATTGACGAGCACCGGCAGCGCGGCGTCCAGATCGGCGTCGTCGAAGACCAGCTGCGGGGACTTGCCGCCGAGTTCCAGCACGGCGGGGCAGTGGTGGCGCGCGGCGGCCTCGGCCACGCGCTGGCCGGTCTGCGTGGACCCGGTGAAGGAAATATGGTGGATGCCCGGGTGGGCGCTGAGCGCCGCGCCGGCCTCGTGGCCGTAGCCGGTGACCACGTTCAGGGCGCCGGCGGGAAAGCCGACCCCCGCGGCCAGCTCGGCCAGGTAAAGGATGGACAGGCTGGCGTCCTCGGCGGGCTTGACCACGCAGGCGTTGCCCGCGGCCAGCGAGGCCCCGACGCTGCGGCCGAAGATCTGCACCGGATAATTCCAGGGGATGATGTGGCCGGTCACACCGTGGGGCTCGCGCACGGTCATGACGGTGTAGCCGGTCTCGTAGGGCAGGGTGTCGCCGTGCAGCTTGTCGCAGGCCCCGGCGTAGAACTCGAAATACCGGGCCAGGGCCAGCACGTCGTTGCGCGCCGTCTGCTGCGGCTTGCCGGTGTCGCGGGCCTCGATGGCGGCCAGCTCGTCGGCATGCTCCAGCACGGCTCGCCCCCAGTCGGCCAGCAGCCGTCCGCGGTCGCGGGCGCAGGTGCGCGCCCAGGGGCCGTCCAGATGATCGCCCATGGCGGCGCCGGCGGCGGCCACGGCGCGGTCGATGTCGGCGGCCGTGCCGCGGGCGATCTCGTCGTAGGGCTGCCCGTCGGACGGATCGACGACCGGCAGCGTCCGGCCGCCCTCGGCCGGATGCCGGGTGTTGGCGATGAAGTGGTGTGCGGGCATGGGGGTCTTCCGGGTCGCAGGGTCGGGGTCAGGCGTGCTCGACGTGGTTGGCGATGGCCTCGCCCACGTCCACGGTCTTGGCGGTGCCGCCCATGTCGGGCGTGCGGGGGCCTTCGGCCAGCACGGTCTCGATGGCGCGCATGACGGCCTTGGAGGCGTCCAGGCAGGCGGCCTGGCCCAGGCCGAGGTGGTCCAGCATCAGCGCCGCCGACCAGATCTGGCCCACGGGGTTGGCGATGCCTTGCCCGGCGATGTCGGGCGCGGATCCGTGCACCGGCTCGAACAGCGACGGCCAGGCGCGGTCCGGGTTGAGGTTGGCGGACGGGGCGATGCCGATGGTGCCGGTGCAGGCCGGGCCCAGGTCGGACAGGATGTCGCCGAACAGGTTGGAGGCCACGATCACGTCGAAGCGGTCCGGGTGCTGCACCAGGTGGGCGCACAGGATGTCGATGTGGAACTTGTCCCAGGCGACCTCCGGGTATTCGCGGCCGATGGCGGCCAGGCGCTCGTCCCAGAATGGCATGGTGATCGAGATGCCGTTGGACTTGGTGGCGGCCGTCAGGTGGCGGCCCCGTCGCGCGGCAAGTTCGAAGGCGTACCGCAGCACGCGGTCGGTGCCGAAGCGGCTGAACACGGACTCCTGGATGGCGATCTCGCGGTCGGTGCCGGCGAACATGCGCCCGCCCGCGTTGGAGTATTCGCCCTCGGTGTTCTCGCGCACGACCAGGAAATCGATGTCGCCGGGCGCGCGCCCGGCCAGCGGGCTGGGGACGCCGCGCATGAGGCGCGCCGGGCGCAGGTTGACGTACTGGTCGAACTCGCGCCGGATGGTGATGATCGATTCCCAGATGGCGATGTGGTCGGGCACGCGGTCCGGCGCGCCGACCGCGCCGAACAGGATGGCGTCGTGCCCGCCGATCCGGTCCTTCCAGTCGGCCGGCATCATGCGGCCGGTGCGTTCGTAGTGGTCGCAGCCCCAGTCGAAGGTGTCGAACAGCAGGTCGAGCTGGAAGCGGCGCGCCGCCGCCCGCAATACCCGCAGTCCCTCGGCCATGACCTCAACCCCGATGCCGTCTCCGGGGATCACCGCAATCTTCTGGCTCATGATGCTTGTGCTTCCGTGGTGTCTGATGTCGTCCCGGACATGATAAGACAGCGGCGAAGCGCGCGGGAGGCCCGGCATTGCTGGATATCCCTAGGCTCGTCCGCGTTGCGGGCGTGGATCGCTTCGTGTTAGAACTTTACGGGTCCAGGAACCGGCCGGAAGTCCCGCGCACCGGGGGGCACAAGAAACATCACAGGGAGACATCATGCACCACGGAAAAAGACTCGCCGGCTGGCTGGCGGCCGCCGCACTGGCCGGACTGACGGCGACGGCGCCGGTACTGGCCCAGACGACTCTGAAAATGGCGTACGCGCTGTCGGAAAACTCGCACTACGGCGCGGGCGCGGCGGCGTTTGCCAAGACCCTGGAAGCCAGCGCGCCGGACTTCAAGATCCAGCAGTTTCCCAACAGCCAGCTGGGCGGCGAGCGCGAGGTCATCGAGGGCCTGCAGTTGGGCACCATCGATCTGGCCATCGTCTCCACGGGCGCGACGCTGAATTTCGTGCCGCAGACGGGGGTGTTCGACATTCCCTTCCTGTTCCGCGACCTGGCCCACGCCCGCAAGGTGATGGACGGCAAGATCGGCCAGGAAATGCTGGCCGAATTCCCCAAGCGCGGCCTGATCGCGCTGGCCTGGGGCGAGCAGGGCTTCCGTCACCTGACCAACAACGTCCGCCCGGTCAAGGAACCGGCCGACATCAAGGGCCTGAAGATCCGCACCACGGAAAACCCCATCCACATCGCCGCCTTCCGCCAGCTGGGCGTGCTGGCCACCCCCATGGCCTGGCCCGAGGTCGCCACGGCCCTGCAGCAGGGCACCATCGACGGTCAGGAAAACCCCCTGTCGGTGATCGTGTCGGTCAAGATGTGGCAGCTGCAGAAATACCTGTCCCTGACCGCCCACGTCTACGGGCCGGCCCTGGTGCTGATGTCGCCCTCGGTCTATGACGGCCTGTCCGACGCCGACAAGGCCAAGTTCAAGGCAGCCGGCGTAGCCAGCGCCAAGGCCATGCGCCAGTTCGTCGACCAGGTCGAGAAAGACGGCATCGAGACCCTGAAGGCCAACGGCATGCAGGTCAATACGGTGGACCACGCCGCCTTCGTCAAGGCCGTCGAGCCCATCTATCCGCAGTATTACAAGCAGTTCGGCAAGGATCTTGTCGAATCCATCCGTAATACGCAGTAATCAGTCCATGCGCGCGCTGGGTCTGATTGATCGGGGCTTGTCCCGAGGGGTGTCCTGGGTGGCCCAGGGCTTGTTGTGGTCGGCCGTGGCCGCCGGTTTCTACCAGGTACTGGCGCGCTTTGTGCTGGAATCCCCCTCGGCCTGGTCCGAGGCCTGGACCCGGGCCGCGGTCATCTGGGCCGTCATGCTGGGCATGGCCCTGGCGTTCCGCCAGGGCGCCATGCTGGGCGTGGACCTGCTGCATAATCTGCTGGCGCCGCGCCGCGCCCGCCTGCTGGAACACGGGGTCCTGGTGATCGTGGTGGCTTTCCTGGGCTTCCTGGTCTGGATCGGCGCCGACATGACCTGGCGGGTGCGTTTCCAGGGCACCCCCAGCCTGGGCGTGTCGATCTCCTGGATCTATCTCTCCATTCCGATCGGGGCGCTGCTGGCCCTGTTCGGCGCCTTGGCCTACTGGGCCGAGGACGCCCGCGTCCCCTACGTCGAAACGGTCTAGGAGGCTGACCATGTCGCAATTGATGGTCGTCTCCATGCTGCTGTTCTTCGGCCTGACCGTGCCGGTGGCCGTGTCCATCGGCCTGGCCTCCATGGTCGGCGTGGGCTTCGACGGGCACCTGACCTGGCTGGTCATCGCCCAGCAGCTGTATGCCTCCCTGGACAAATATCCCCTGGTCGCCGTGCCGTTCTTCATCCTGGCCGGCAACCTGATGGAGGAAGGCGGGATTTCCGAACGCATGGTCGAGTTCGCCAAGAGCGTGGTGGGCGGGGTGCAGGGCGGCCTGGCCTGCAGCTGCGTGCTGACCTGCATGATCTTCGCGGCGGTGGCCGGATCCAGCGTGGCCACGACCTTCGCCGTGGGGGCCATCCTGATCCCGGCCATGGTCAAGCACGGCTATCCGGCGCCCTTTGCCGCGTCCCTGCAGGCCTCGGCGGCCGAGCTCGGGGTCATCATCCCGCCCTCGATCCCCATGATCCTGTACGCGGTGTCCACGGATACGTCCGTGGGCGAGGTCTTCATTTCCGGCATCGGGCCGGGCATCCTGATCGTGCTGGGCCTGATGACCTACGTCTGGCTGTACGCCCGGCGCAACGGCCTGGGCAAGCGCGACGGCGAGAACCGCCTGCCGGTCTGGACGGCGTTCCGGAAGGCCTGGTGGGCCCTGCTGATGCCGGTGATCATCCTGGGCGGCATCTACGGCGGCGTCTTCACGCCCACCGAGGCCTCGGCCGTGGCCGTGGTCTACGCGCTGTTCGTGGGCATCTTCGTCTACCGCCGGCTGAACCTGTCCACGCTGGGCCGCACCTTCCACCGGTCGGTGGTGTCCACGGCCATCATCATGTTCATCATCGCCAATGCGGGCGTGTTCGGCTTCCTGCTGAACCGCGCCGGCGTGCCGATGATGCTGGGCGAGTGGCTCAGCCACCTGTTCGGCAGCGAGGTCACCTTCCTGCTGGGCATGAACGTGGCGCTGTTCATCATCGGCATGTTCATCGAGACGTCCGCGTCCATCGTCGTGCTGGCTCCGCTGCTGCTGCCGGTGGCCATCCAGTTCGGCGTCGATCCGGCGCACTTCGGCGTCATCATGGTGGTCAACCTGGCGCTGGGCATGGTCACGCCGCCCTTCGGCGTGAACCTGTTCGCCGCCTGCACGGTGGCCAAGGTGCCCATCGAACGCCTGATCCGGCCCCTGCTGCCTTTCGTGGGGGTGGTGCTGGCCTGCCTGATGGTGATCACCTACTGGCCGGACCTGTCGCTGTATTTCCGCGACCTGGTGTACCGCTAGCGGATCCGGCCGGGCGTGGCCCGGCCTCGGTCGTCAAGGGTATCGGGCGGATCCAGGATCCGCCCGATGTCTTTCAGAACGCGGGGCCGTCGTCGTCCGTGGCGGCGGCTTTCTTGCGCGTCCCGCGGGCCGCGGGCTTGGCGGGTTTCGCCGGCTTGGCGGCCTTGGCACTGGCAGCCTTGCCGGTCTTGGGGGCCGCCTTGGCCGTCGTGCCGGTGCCGGCGGCCGTCTTGGCGCCGGCGGACCGGGCCGTGCCGGCCTTGGCGCCGGTCTTCCCGTTGGCCGCCTTGGCGCCCGCCTTGGGCGGCCGTGCCTCGAACTCGAACCCGATCTTGCCGTCGGCCTGGCGCACCAGGTAGGCCTTGAACTTGCGGTTGGTGCGGCTGGACACGAAACCGTCGAACAGGTCGGTCTTGCCCGTGGCCAGCAGCTGGGTCATCTGGGCGGCGGGGATCTCCTGCTGCAGGATGATCTTGCCGCTGCGGAAGGTGCAGGTCTTCTCCGGCCCGACCGCGTGCTCGCAGACGTAGTTCATGCCGTGCTCGTAGACCTGGCCCTTGCACTTGGGGCAGGGCCCCAGCGGCGTCTGGCCGGAAAAGTCGACCGCCTCGGCGTCCTCGTCCTCTTTCTGGCCGAAATCGAATTCCAGCTTGAACTCGTCGCTGATGCGCAGCACCGCGGCGAAGGGGCGCCCCATCTTGCTGATGAAGCCGGTCAGCGGGCCGAGCTCGCGTTTCTGCAGCAGTTCCTCGACCTCGGAAATCTCGAAGGTGCGCCCGCCCGGATGCTTGCCGATCGAGAAGTCGCAGGCCGTGCAGGCGTAGCGCCGGTAGTTTTCCTTGACCACCCCGCCGCATTTCGGGCAGGGGGTCTCCAGGGTGGCGTAGTCGCCGGGCACGGTGTCGCGTTCGTATTCCTTGGCCCGCTTGACGATCACCTGGGTCATCTGCGCGATCTCGCGCATGAAGGATTCGCGGTCCAGCTGGCGCTGCTCGATCAGCTTGAGCTGGTGCTCCCATTCGCCGGTCAGTTCCGGCGAGGTCAGTTCGTTGACCCCCAGGCCTGACAGCAGGGTCATGAGTTGGCGCGCCTTGGCGCTGGGAATCAGGTCGCGGCCCTCGCGGCGCAGGTAGCCCTCGTTCAGTAGTCCTTCGATGATGGCGGCCCGCGTCGCCGGCGTGCCCAGGCCGCGCTCGGACATGGCCTCGCGCAGCGCCTCGTCGTCGACGAGCTTGCCGGCGCCTTCCATGGCCGACAGCAGGGTGGCTTCGTTGAAGCGCGCGGGCGGCTTGGTCGCCAGGCCGCGGGCCTCGATGTCCTCGGTGCGCACGCGCTCGCCTTCCGCGACCGCCACCAGGGATCCGTCCTCGCCCTGGGCCTCGCGGCCGTAGATGGCCAGCCAGCCCGGAGAGACCAGGACCTTGCCCTCGGTCTTGAAATGATGGCCCGAGACCTGCGTGATGCGCGTGGTGACGCGGAACTCGGCCGCCGGGAAGAACACCGCCAGGAAGCGCCGGGCGATCAGCTCGTAGATCTTGAATTCGGCGTCGCTGAGTTCGCGGGGCACCTGCAGCGTCGGGATGATGGCGAAGTGGTCCGAGACCTTCTGGTCGTCGAAGATGCGCCGGTTGGGCTTGACCCAGCTCTGCTCCACGACCTGGGCGGCGAACGGCCGCACCGAGCGGGCCACCCCCGAATCGCTGGCGGACAGCACCTGCATGGTCTCCCGCACCGTGCCGACGTAGTCCTGCGGCAGGTAGCGCGAATCCGTCCGGGGGTAGGTCAGGGCCTTGTGGCGTTCGTACAGGGTCTGGGCCAGCGCCAGGGTGGTCTTGGCCGAAAAGCCGAAGCGCGAGTTGGCCTCGCGCTGCAGGGTGGTCAGGTCGAACAGCGCCGGCGACGTCTGGGTGCTGGGCTTGGATTCCTCGGACACCACGCCCGCCTGGCCCCGGCAGGCGCTGACGACGCTGTGCGCCGCGCTGGCCGACCACAGGCGCGAATCGCGGGCGTCGGGGTCCTGTTCGTTTTTCTTGAAGCCGGGATCGAACCAGCGGCCCTCGTAGAGGCCCGCCGCCGCCACGAAGGTGGCGTGGACCTCCCAGTAGTCGCGGCTGACGAATTGCCGGATGCGGTCCTCGCGCTCCATGACGATGGCCAGGGTCGGGGTCTGCACGCGCCCGACGGGCGTCTTGAAGAAGCCGCCGTCCTTGCTGTTGAAGGCCGTCATGGCGCGCGTGCCGTTGATGCCGACCAGCCAGTCCGCCTCGGCGCGCGAGCGGGCGGCGGCCTCGAGGGGTTTCATCGTGTCGTCGTCGCGCAGGTTGGCGAAGGCCTCGCGGATGGCCGCCTGGGTCATGGAACGCAGCCACAGCCGCTGGATCGGCTTTTTCACGCCCGCGTACTGGACGATGTAGCGGAAGATCAGCTCGCCCTCGCGGCCCGCGTCGCAGGCGTTGATGACCGCGCCCACGTCCTTGCGCTTGAGCAGCTTGACCAGCAGTTTCAGGCGCTCGGACGAACGCTTGTCGGTGGGGCCGAGCTCGAACTGCGGGGGAATGACGGGCAGGTGGGCGAAACTCCATTTGCCGCGCACCGGGTCGTTGGGCGCCACCAGGCTGAGCAGGTGGCCGACGCTGGACGAGAGGACGAACTGTTCGCTCTCGAAGTAGTCGCCTTCGCGGGTGAAACCGCCCAGCGCGCGGGAGATATCCAGGGCAACCGACGGCTTTTCAGCAATAATCAGAGTTTTGGTCATGGGGTTCCATTGGCGGCCGTTTTGCAACCACGATAGCGCGGATCATACGAGGGGGCTCCTCAGCATGCAAGTCGCCGCGCCCCGGCCCGCATGCGCCGGACCCGCCCGGCGGCGGCGCCCGGAGGTCCGGAACGCCCGCCGGCCGGCGTCCGGAATTGCATTCTTTCTATTAGGGTAAGCCATAGGCCTGCCTGTCTGTTTGGGATACGGTGATGTCCGTAATTGATCTGTAAGGAAGCCGGGACAGTCTCTAACATGCCTTCAGTCGGTGCGCTCGGACGCGCCGGTTGATAGCTCTCATGGAGGAGACCCTCATGAAATCACATTCTGTTCTGAAGATGTCGCTGTTGCCCGGCCTGCTGTTCGCTTCCGCCGTGGCGACGGCCGCCCCCGTCAAGATCGCCCTGGTGGAGACGCTGTCCGGTCCCCAGGCGGCCACGGGCCTGACCTACCGCTCCGCCGTGCGCTACGCCGTGGACCGCATCAACGCGGATGGCGGCTGGCACGGGCAACCGCTCGAACTGCTGGAATACGACAACCAGGGCGGCCCGGCCGGCGCCGCCGACAAGCTGAAAGCCGCCATCTCCGACGGCGCGCAGATCGTCGTGCAGGGGGCCTCGTCCGCCATCGGCGGCCAGATCACGGAGGACGTCCGGAAATGGGACCTGCGCAACCCCGGCCGTGAACTGATCTACCTGAACGTGGGCGCCGAGGCGCAGTCGCTGACCGGCGACAAGTGCCAGTTCTACCATTTCCGCGTTGCCGGCAACGCGCCGATGCGGGTCAAGGCGCTGGTGGCCGGCATGAAGCAGGACAATGCCCTGGGCACGCGGGTCTATTCGATCAACCAGAACTATTCCTGGGGCCAGGACATGGAGCACGCCATCGTCGACGCCGCAGCGTCCGGCGGCTATACGGTGGTCGAGAAAACGCTGCACGATGTCGGCAAGATCCAGGACTTCTCGCCTTATGTGAACAAGATCGCCGCCGCCAAGGCCGACACCGTGATGACCGGCAACTGGGGCAGCGACCTGCTGCTGCTGATGAAGGCCGCCAAGGCGGCGGGCCTCAAGGCCCGGTTCGGCACGGTCTACCTGGACCAGCCCGGCAACATCGCCAACGCCGGCGACATCGCCCTGGGCGACTATGTCGCGCAGACCTTCAATCCGGAGGCGGGCGGCGAGGCCGGCGCGGCGTTCGTGCAGGACTACCAGTCCAAGATGGGCCATGCGCCGACCTTCATCGAACCCCAGACCGTCTTCGGCATGCTGCTGGTAGGCGAGGCCCTGAAGCAGGTGCCGGCCGGCGAGAAGCTGGACGTGCGCAAGCTCGCCCTGGCGCTGGAAAAGGCCTCGATCGAAACGCCCATGGGCACGCTCAGCATGCGGGCCGACGACCACCAGGCCCTGCTGCCGCTGGCCGTGTCGGTCGTGTCGCGCGATGCCAAATACAAGGCCGACGGCACGGACCTGGGCTTCAAGCCGGTGAAGCGGTTCACGGCGCAGGAAGCCGCCGTGCCCGCCCAGTCGACCTGCAAGATGCAGCGCCCGGGCTGAGGCCGCCTGGAATCCGGGGGACGTCATGGAACATCTCGCAACGCCGCTGCTGAACGGCGTCGTCTACGGCCTGCTCCTGTTCATGGTGTCGGCCGGATTGACGCTCATCTTCGGCATGATGGGCATCCTGAACTTCGCGCATGCCTCGTTCTACATGCTGGGGGCGTACTTCGCGTACGCCTTGCAGGGGATCGTCGGTTTCTGGCCGGCGATCGCCATCGCCCCGCTGCTGGTCGGGGGCATCGGCATCCTGGTCGAGCGCTACATCCTGAGACGGGTGCACCGGCACGGGCATGCCCACGAGTTGCTGATCACTTTCGGCCTGTCCTTCATCATCGCCGAACTGATCAAGCTGTTCTTCGGCGACTATCCCGTGAACTTCCGCGTGCCGGCGGACCTGGACTTCTCGGCCTTCACGCTGGGGGGGCTGGATTATCCGGCCTACCGCCTGTTCATGGGCATCGTCGCCATCCTGATGTTCGTGGTGATCTACCTGCTGCTGTCGCGCACCCGCGTGGGCATCATCGTGCGCTCGGCCATCCACCGGCCCCAGATGGCCGAGGCGCTGGGCCACAACGTGCCGCGCGTCTTCATGGGGGTGTTCGGCGTGGGCGCCGCCATGGCCGGGCTGGCGGGCGCCGTGGCCGGCGCGTTCTACACCACCAGCCCCAACATGGCGCTGGAGCTGGGCGTGCTGGTGTTCGTGGTGGTGGTGATCGGCGGCCTGGGCTCGCTGGAGGGCGCGATGCTGGCCTCGCTGCTGATCGGGGTGGTGACCTCGGTGGCGGTGGGCATCGACGCCACGCCGGCGGATCTGCTGGCCCTGGTGGGCATCGGCGACCCGGCGCATGCCCAGGGCATCCTGGCGCTGAAGGTCTCCAGCCTTGCCGCGAGCCTGCCCTTCGCCCTGATGCTGCTCGTGCTGCTGGTGCGCCCCAGCGGGCTCATGGGCGAGAAGGAGTAAGTCCATGAAAACGCGCATCATCCTGCTGGCCGCGGGCGTGGCCGCCCTGGCCGCCGCGCCCCTGGCGCTGTCCGATGGCCTGGTGAACGCGGCGATCTCCATGCTGATCGCCGCCCTGTTCGCCTGCGCCTACAACCTGCTGTGCGGTTACACCGGCATGCTGTCCTTCGGCCATTCCGCCTATTTCGGCGTGGGCGCCTTCGCCACCGTTCATGCTATGAACGCATTGGGCGGGGCGGGGCTGCTGCCCACGCCCTGGATGCCGCTGGCCGGTGCGGCGGGCGGCCTGCTGGCCGGCCTCGCGGCCGGCTGGTTCTCGACCCAGCGCACGGGGGCGTATTTCGCCATGATCACGCTGGCCATCGCCGAGCTGCTGCACGCCATCGCGCCGCAACTCAAGGACGTCTTCGGCGGCGAGGCCGGCATCTCGACCATGCGCATGCCCGCCTGGGGCCTGAGCTTCGGCTCGACCGTGGAGGTCTATTACCTGACCCTGGCGTGGGTCCTGGCGAGCCTGGCGCTGCTGTACCTGCTGACCCGCACGCCGCTCGGGCGCCTCGCCCTGGGGCTGCGCGAGAACGGCCATCGCCTGCGTTTCCTGGGCTACGACGTGCATCGCATCAGCGTCCTGATCTTCGCCCTGTCGGGCATGTTCTCCGGCATCGCCGGCGGCCTGCAGGTCCTGAGCAACGAATCCGCCAACTACGTCGTGTTCAATACCTCCTTGTCCGCCGCCGTGGTGCTCAACACCTATATCGGCGGGGTCCACGCCTTCCTGGGACCCGCCCTGGGGGCTGCGCTGGTGACGTTCTTCGGCTACGCGGTGTCCGACCTGACGCAGTCCTGGCTGCTGTACCAGGGCGCGCTGTTCGTCCTGGTCATCATGTTCATGCCCACGGGCCTGGCCGGCCTGCTGGAGCTGACCGGCGCCTTCGTGCGGCGCTACGGCCCGCGGGCGGTGGCGCCCTGCGCCGGCCTCTACCTGCTGGCGGGTTCGGCATTCGCCGCCGCCACGGTCTTCCTGACGGAGTTGCTGCAGCGGCTGTTCTCGCAGGACTACCAGAATCTGGCGCGGGCGGCGGGCGCCTGGAAATGGCCGGCGGTCGAGCTGTTCGGCCGCGAATGGCCGCCCCTGGGCGTTTGGACCTGGCTGACGCCGGCGGCGCTGGTGGCGCTGGGCTGGCTCTGCTGGCGGGCGGGCTCGGCCGCCGCCGGCCGCCTGCGCGATGCGGAGCCGGTGACGCAGGATCCCGCGGCCGGCGCAATGAGCGCACGGAGGCTGACATGAACGCCCCGGTCCTTTCCCTGGATGGCGTGCGCAAGTCCTTCGGGCCGGTGGAGATCATCCGCGGCGTGAGCCTGGAGGTCGGCGAGAACGAGCGGCATGCCATCATCGGCCCCAACGGCGCCGGCAAGTCGACGCTGTTCCACCTCGTGTCCGGGCAGCTGCGGCCCAGCGCGGGCCGCATCGAGCTGGGTGGCCAGTCCATCGGCGGGCGCAGCCCCCAGGCCGTCAACCGGCTTGGCCTGGCGCGCTCGTTCCAGATCACGAACCTCTTTCCGCAATTGACGGTCTTCGAGAACATCCGCCTGGCCGTGATGCGCTCGCACGGCCTGCAGTATTGCTTCTGGAAGCTGATCGACCGCAACGGCGCGGTGCGCGAGCGCAGCGAGGCCCTGCTCGAGAGCGTGCGCCTGTCCCGGCGGGCGGCGACGGCGGCGGGCGAGCTGTCCTATTCCGAGCAGCGCTCGCTGGAGATCGCCATGACCCTGGCATCCGATCCCCGCATCATCCTGCTGGACGAACCCATGGCCGGCATGTCGCGCGAGGAGACGAGCTATACGACGGCGCTCATCCGCGAGGTCACGGAAGGCCGCGCGCTGCTGATCGTGGAACACGACATGGAGGTCGTGTTCTCGCTGAGCGACCGCATCAGCGTGCTGGTGTATGGCGAGGTGATCGCCACCGGCACGCCCGAGGAGATCCGCGCGGACCCGCGCGTCAGGGAAGCCTATCTGGGCGAGGAGGCCGCGGCATGAGCATGGAAGACACTCCGGTGCTGCGCGTGCAGGACCTGCATGCCCACTACGGCAAGAGCCATGTGCTGCGCGGCGTGAGCTTCGACGTGCGGCCGCGCGAGGTGATCGGGCTGGTGGGGCGCAACGGCTCGGGCCGGTCCACGACGCTGAAGGCCATCATGGGCCTGCTGCCGCCGACCTCGGGCGAGGTCGCGCTGGGCGGGCGCGCGCTGGCGGGGCGCCGGCCCTACGAGATCGCCCGCGCCGGCATCGCCTACGTGCCGGAAGAACGCGAGGTCTTCGCCAACCTGACGGTCGACGAGAACCTGCGCATGGGCGAGCAGCCCTGCCCTCCGGGGGTTCCCGAGTGGACGGTGGCGCAGATGTTCGACTATTTCCCGCGCCTGAAGGAACGGCGCGACACACTGGCGGGCAGCCTGTCGGGCGGCGAGCAGCAGATGCTGACGATCTGCCGGTCGCTGCTGGGCAACCCGAGGGTGCTGCTGATCGACGAGCCCACCGAGGGCCTGGCGCCGCAGATCGTCGCCGCGGTCAGCGACTGCATCGCGGACATCCACCGGCGCGGCGTGTCGGTCGTGCTGGTGGAACAGAAGCTGACCATCGCGCTGCGCGTGTCCACCCGCATGTGCGTGATGGGCCACGGCCGCATCGTGCGCGAGGGCACGCCGCAGGAAATCGCCGGAAATGAGGAACTGCTCGCGCAATGGCTGGCGGTTTGAACCTGCGGCCCCCGGCCGCGCCGATGTCTGGAAACGCAAACATGAAACGCACGACTGACAAAGTCATCATCACCTGCGCCCTCACGGGCGGCATTCACACGCCCACCATGTCGCCGCATCTGCCGCTGACGCCGGACCAGATCGCCGGACAGGCCATCGAGGCGGCCGAGGCCGGCGCCGCCATCCTGCACCTGCACGCCCGGAACCCGGCCGACGGCCGGCCCACCCCCGACCCGGAAGTCTTCAAGCGCTTCGTGCCTCGGATCAAGGCAGCCACCGACGCCATCATCAACATCACGACGGGCGGCACGACCCGCATGACGCTGGACGAGCGCCTGGCGTATCCGCTGCTGGCCAGGCCCGAGATGTGCTCGCTGAACATGGGGTCGATGAATTTTTCCATCCATCCGGTCGCGCGCCGTATCGGCGAATGGAAATACGACTGGGAACAGCCCTACGTCGAGGGGATGGAAGACCAGATATTCCGCAATTCCTTCAAGGACATCGCGCACATCCTGCGGACCCTGGGGCAGACCCACGGCACGCGCTTCGAGTTCGAATGCTATGACGTCGGCCACCTCTACAACCTGGCGCATTTCGTGGACGAGGGCCTGGTGCGGGGGCCGCTGTTCATCCAGTTCATCTTCGGCGTGCTGGGCGGCATCGGCGCCGACCCGGACAACCTGACCCACATGCGCAGCGTCGCCGACCGCCTGTTCGGCCGCGAGAACTACCGGTTCTCCGTGCTCGGCGCGGGCCGCCACCAGATGGCCCTGTCGGCGATGTCGGCGGTCATGGGCGGCAACGTCCGCGTCGGGCTGGAGGACAGCCTGTTCCTGTCGCGCGGCGAGCTCGCGCCCTCGAATGCGGAACAGGTGCGCAAGGTCCGCCGCATCCTGGAAGAGCTGTCGCTGGAGATCGCGACGCCCGACGACGTGCGGCGGATGCTGGCGCTCAAGGGCGCCGACGCGGTCGGATTCTAGTGCGTCGTCCGGGCGGCGCGCGCCGCCCGGGCCGCCCCGGTCACAGGTATTCGACGTTGCCGTCCACGCTGATGGCCTGGCCGGTGACGTTGGCGGCCGCCGGGGTGGACAGGAACAGGACCATGGCGGCGATGTCCTCGGCCGAGACCATGCGGCGCAGCGAGATCTTGCCGAGATACTGTTCCCGCATGGCCGCGTCGTCCAGGCCCAGCGCCTGCGCGCGCGCCGCGATGACCCGGTCCATCCGCGGGCCGGCGACGACGCCGGGCAGCACGGCATTGACGCGGACGCCCTCGGGGCCCAGTTCGGCCGCCAGGGATTTCATGAGGCCGACGATGGCCCATTTCGTCGCCGCGTAGGGCGTGCGGAAGGGATAGCCCAGGCGGCCCGCCACGGACGACATGGCGATCACGTGCGGGTTGCGGGACGATTGTTTCAGGTGGGGGACGGCGTGGCGCAGGAAATAGAACTGGCTGTTCAGGTTGGTGTCGATGGTGCGTTCCCAGTCCGGCGCGGCCAGGGCGTCGATGCCGCCCGTCGGTCCGGCGATGCCGGCGTTGTTGACCAGCACGTCCAGGCCGCCCAGGGCCTGCGCGGCGGCATCGACGGTGCGGGCGACCTCGTCTTCCCGCCCGACGTCGGCGACCGAGCCCTGCGCGCCCGGATGGCGTTCCCGGAAAGCCGCCAGGGCCTGGGCGTCGATGTCGCAGACGTAGACGTCCGCACCGGCCTCCAGGAAGCCCTCGGCGATGGTGGCGCCGATGCCGGCGGCGCCGCCCGTGACCAGCACTTTGAGCCCCGCGGGGACGAGCAGCCTTTGGATGATCGACATGTCAGATCCTCAGTCCGCCGGTGACCTCGATCACGGCGCCGTTGATGTAGCTGGCCTCGTCGCTGGCCAGGAAGGCGTACAGATTGGCGACCTCTTCGGGCTGGCCGAGGCGGCGCAGCGGCACCTGGCCGCTCATCCGCGTCAGGACGGTGTCCGGCACGCTGTCGAGCATCGGCGTCTGGATGAAGCCGGGCGCCACGGCGTTGACGCGGATGCCCTTGGGGCCCAGTTCGCGGCACCAGGTCCGGGTGAAGCCGATGACGCCGGCCTTGGCGGCGGCGTAGTTGGTCTGGCCGAAATTCCCGTGCAGGCCCACCACCGAGCTGGCATTCAGGATGACGCCGCCGCCGCGCTCGATCATGCCGGGGACCACGGCCTGGGCGGTGTTGAAGACGCCCTTGAGGTTCACGTCGATCACGGCGTCGAACTGCGCCTCGGTCATTTTCTCGAAGCGCGCGTCGCGCGTGATGCCGGCGTTGTTCACCAGGATGTCGATCCGGCCGAACTGGTCCAGGACCGTGCGGACCACGCCGTCCACGGCGCAACGGTCGGCGACGTCGGCCCCGGCGCCGAGGGCCGGCACGCCGGCCGCCTGGCAATCATGGACCGTCTGGCGCACGGCGTCTTCGTGGATGTCGCAGGCGACGATCGTCGCGCCTTCCTGGGCGAACCTGAGCGCGGTTGCCGCGCCGATCCCGCGTCCGGCACCGGTGATCAGTGCGACTTTGCCTTGTAGTTTCATGCTGATTTCTGTCTCCCGAATGAGGCGCACGGACAGGCCATGCGCGGCCGCTGGGGGAAGAGTAATCGAGTCCCGGATGGATGATAAGATCAATATCGGACGTCCGCATATCATCAACGGAAATCCCATTTGCCATGCGAAACCGCCCGCCGACCTATAACGAACGCATCTACGCGCCCTACAAGATCGCCGCGCTGGTGGAGGTCTTGTCCGAACAGGGCATCGAGCCGTCCCGCAGCCTGCAGGGCACGGGCGTGGACGAGCACTGCATCTACGACGCCACCGCGCTCACCTCGATCCGGCAGTACGTGGAGGTCTGCGGCAACGCCTTGGTCCTGGGCGCCGATCCCGCCACGCCCTTCCTGACCGGCGGGCGCCTGCACCTGTCGGCCTACGGCATGTACGGCTACGCGCTCATGTCCTGCCTGGAGATGCGCGATTATTTCCTGCTGGGGGTGAAATACCACTCCCTGGCCACGCCGACCCTCAGCATCGAATGGGCCGAACGCGACGACAAGGCGGTCTGGACGTTTCCCGACGCGATCGTGTGCAATGACTCGCCGGACATCCGCCGCTTCCTGATCGAGCAGCAGTACACCCAGCACGTGACGCATCTGCAGGACGTGTTCGGCCGGCCCTGCTTTCCCGTCAAGGCGTATTTCTCGTACGCGGCGCCGCCCTATGCGGCAATCTACGAGCGATTCCTGGGCTGCCCCTGCGAGTTCGACCACGCCCAGTGCGAACTGCACTACGACGCGGCCATCCTGGGCCAGCGGCCGCTGCTGGCGCACCGGCTGACGGCGACCGTGCTGCAGCAGACCTGCGAAGGGCTGATCCGCAACGCCAGGACGCTGTCGGGCATGGCGGGCGAGGTCTACCAGCGCCTGCTGAGGCGCCCCGGCGAGTTCCCGGGCATGGAGGCCATCGCGGCGCAACTGGGCATGACCTCGCGCAACCTGCGGCGCCATCTCAGCGCCGAGGGGACGTCGTTCTCGGCCATCCTGGACGACGTGCGCTGTTCCCTGGCGGTGGAGTACGTGCGCACCACCAAGATGAACGGCGACGACATCGCCCTGCTGCTGGGCTTTTCCGAGCCCACCAATTTCCGCCGGGCCTTCAAGCGCTGGACGGGCAAGACGACCCGCGAATACCGGATGGCCGAGGAATCGGCCTGAGGGCCGGGGTGTCAGCGTCAGGCGTCAGCGTCAGGCGGCCTGGCGGCCACCATGCCGATCAGATGCAGGGCCAGGCGCTCGCGCACCGCGTCGGCCCGCTCGGGCGTCCAGTCGCGCAAGCCCTTGCCGGCGCGCATGCCCGCACGGCCCTGGTCCAGCAATTCCGTCAGCAGCGGCGAGGGTCCGGTGCTGGTGTCCAGGTCGGGGAACAGGATCCGGTGGACTTCCCGGGTCAGTTCGAGACCCACCAGGTCGGCGTTCTCCATCGGCCCCAGCACGGGCAGCCGCATGCCGAAGCTGTGCTTGACCACCTCGTCGATGGTCTGCGCATCGCAGACCCCCCGCTGGACCAGCGAGATGGCCTCGCGCCACAGGGCGTGCTGCAGCCGGTTGCCGATGAAGCCCGGCACGTCCTTGAGCACCTTGACCGGCCGTTTGCCCACGGACTGCAGCAGATCGAACGTGTTTTCGAAGACGTCCTCGGCCGTATGGGCGGTGCGCACGACCTCGACCAGCGGGACCAGGTGCGGGGGATTCCACCAGTGCGTGCCGACCAGGCGCGCCCGGGCCTGGGGGTCGAGCGCCTCGCCGATGCGCGTGATCGGGATGACCGAGGTATTGCTGGCCAGGATGGCGGACCGGGGCGCCGCGGCCGCGATGTCGGTAAAGAGCCGCTGCTTGAGCTCGATCCGCTCGGTGGCGGCCTCGATCACGATCCCGGCCTGCGCCACGGCGGCCGGCAGCGAGGGTTCCAGGTGCAGCCTGCCGAGGACCGCGTCGGACTCCAGGCCCATCTGGTCCAGGCTGTGGGCGACGTGGCCGGGCGCCGCCCGCAGGGCCTCGTCGTTCGTGTCGGCGAGGGTGGTGTCGTGCCCCGCGGCGGCGAACACCTGGGCGATGCCCCGCCCCATGAGGCCGGCGCCGATGACGGCGACGTTCGATTTCTGCTGCGTGCGTGTGTTCAAGGTGGCGCTCCGTCCGTGATTGCAGGCCATGCTACGCGGGCGGCAGGGGGGCGATAAGATCCTGAAAGGACATTTCAGGGTGCGGACCGGACATGGCGGCGCGGCAGGCCGGCATCCGCCCGGCGCCGGGACCGCCCGGCCGCGTCACGCGAAGCGCGCCGCCCACCGGGCGGTCGCCGCGGCCAGAAAAGTCTCGGGGGATGCCGCGGGCAGGCGCGCGAACCCCAGGCGTTCCCAGGCGGCCTGCAGGCATTCCAGCGGCCTGTCCAGGTCCAGCGCCGGGGCGTGGTTCTGCTTCGAGAGCTTGCGTCCCCGCGGATCCAGCACCAGCGGCACGTGCAGCATGCGCGGGCAGGGCAGGTCCAGCGCACGGGCCAGCTGCCGCTGGCGGGCGGTCGAGTCCAGCAGGTCGGCGCCGCGCACCACGTCCGTGATGCCCTGCAGGCCGTCGTCCACCACCACGACCAGCTGGTAGGCCCACAGGCCGTCGGCGCGGCGGATGATGAAGTCGCCGACCTCGCCGGCGACGTCCTGGGACTGCGGGCCCAGCCAGCGGTCCCGGAATGACTCCACGCCGGGTTCGACCCGGAATCGCCAGGCGGGCTTGCGGGACGCGTGCGAGGGCGGGGACGGCGGGCTGGCCTGCGCGGCGCCGGCGTCCTGCGGCGGCGTCTCCGGGCCGGGATTCGCGGGCCGGGGCCGGCAGGTGCCGGGATAGGGGCCGGGCGGCAGGTCCCGCCGGCTGCAATGGCAGGCGTAGACGCGGCCCGCGGCCCGCAGCCGCTCGAAGGCCCCGGCGTACAGCGCGTGGCGGCGGGTCTGCCAGACCGGCGCCTCGTCCCAATGCATGCCCAGCGTGCTCAGCTGGTGCAGGATGGTGCGGTCGGCGCCGGGCACGGTGCGGGGTTCGTCGATGTCCTCGATGCGCAGCAGCCAGCGGCCCTGGTGGGCGCGGGCATCCAGGTAACTGGCCAGGGCGGCGACCAGCGATCCGGCGTGCAGGGGGCCGCTGGGGCTGGGGGCGAAGCGCCCCCGGTAGGGATCCCGGCTAGTGCGACAGCCGCCCGTCGTCATCGGCCAGCAGTTCCTCGAACACCAGGTGGTCGACCTCGGCCTCCTGGCTCCAGAGGACCATCAGCGCCAGGACCTTGATCTCGGCCAGGGACAGGGGCGAATGGTCGGCCGCCTGCGCCGCCTCGATCAGGATCTCGCGCAGCGCCGGGGGCAGGCTGCCGGAATTTTCCAGGAAGCTGATGAAGCCGATGGCCTCGGTGCCCAGCGCCGAGTATTCCTCGTCCGTGTAGACGCGGGCGGCCTGGCGGCCGGCGTCGCGCGCGATGGCCAGCGGCAGGCAGCGTTCGGTGGTGCTGGCCAGGTCGCGCAGCCAGTTCAGGGCATCGTCGATGTCCTCGTGCTCGAAGCCCGCGGCCGCCAGCTTGCTGGCCAGGATCTCGGCGCGCGGGCAGGCCTGGGGCGTGTAATAGTTTTCGAACAGATAGACCAGAATATCGTACATGGCAGCGGGTAAGGCGGTATCCGCCGGCGGGCCGCCCGGAAGGGGCGGCTCGGTGGCCGGCCGGGACCGGTTCAGCGGACACCCTAGTGTACTTGATCCGCCCCCGTCCGGCGCCTTGCGGCCGCCGGGCGGGGCGGCGGCTCAGGACGGGGCCTGGGCCGTCTCCAGCGCGATCAGCGTCGCGCCTTCCTGGACCTGGTCGCCGACCGCATGGAAGACCTCTTGCACCGTGCCGTCGTGGGGCGCTTCGATGGTGTGCTCCATCTTCATGGCTTCCATGACGACCAGAGGCTGGCCCTGGCGCACGGCGTCGCCGACCGCGACGGAGACCGACAGGATCTTGCCCGGCATCGGGGCGGTCAGGCCGCCGCCGGCGTCGTCCGCCTGCCCGGTCGCCAGGGCGATCGGGTCGCGCCATTCCAGGGTGTGGCGCCGGCCGCCGGTGAACAGGTCCAGCCGCGGGCCCTGCAGATAGGCCTCGGCGCGGCGCTCGGCATCGCCCAGGCGCACCCGCAGGCGGCGGGGGTGATGGCCCTCGGCCTGCCAGTGGAAGGGCTGCGAGGGTCCCTGGTCCACCGCCAGCTGCCAGTCCGTCCCCTCGCGCAGCAGCCGGACCCGGCGTTCGCCCTGCGCGTCCTGCAGGGGCAGGACGCGCTCGTAGCGGCCGCCCACGCGCCAGCCGTCGGCCCGCTGCCAGGGGCCCGGCGCCGGGGCCTGCGGTCCGCCGGCCGCCGGGGCGTCCGGCCCGGCCAGGCCCTCGCGGGCCAGCAGGGCGGCGGCGGCCAGGGCCAGCACCGCCTCGGGCGTGGGCTGCGCCGCGGGGAACAGGCGTTCGTGTTCCCGGGGGATCAGGCCGGTGTCCAGGTCGGCGGCGGCAAAGGCCGGGTCGTCCATCAGGCGCGCCAGGAAGGCGGTGTTGGTGTGCAGCCCGGTCGCCCGCACGGCCTCCAGCGCGCGGCGCATGCGCAGGCGGGCCTCTTCGCGGTCCTGGCCGTGCACGATCAGCTTGGCGATCATGGGGTCGTAGTAGGGCGTGATGGCGTCGCCCTCGCGCACGCCGCCGTCCACGCGCACCGGCCCGGGCTGGAAGGCCGCGTGCGCGGGCCACTGCAGCACGTCCAGGCGGCCGATGCTGGGCAGGAAGTCCTTGTCCGGATTCTCGGCGTAGATGCGCGCCTCGATGGCGTGGCCGCGGATGCGCAGCTGGTCCTGGCCCAGGGGCAGGGGCTCGCCCGCCGCCACGCGCAGCTGCCACTCGACCAGATCCTGGCCGGTGATGGCCTCGGTCACCGGGTGTTCCACCTGCAGCCGGGTGTTCATTTCCATGAAATAGAAGCGGCCGTCGGGCTCTGCGATGAATTCCACCGTGCCGGCGCCCACGTAGCCCACCGCCCGGGCGGCCGCCACGGCGGCCTCGCCCATGGCCTGGCGCCGCTCGGGCGTCATGCCGGGCGCGGGGGCTTCCTCGATGACTTTCTGGAAACGGCGCTGCACCGAGCAGTCGCGCTCGAACAGGTGGACGCACTGCCCGTGGGTGTCGGCAAAGACCTGGATCTCGATGTGGCGGGGCTTTTGCAGATAGCGTTCGACCAGCACCAGCGGGTTGCCGAAGCTGCTGGCGGCTTCGCGCTGGCAGGATGCCAGGGCGGCGGGGAAAGCCTCGTCGGATTCGACGATGCGCATGCCCTTGCCGCCGCCGCCCGCGCTGGCCTTGATGAGCACGGGGTAGCCGATGGCGCGGGCCTGTTCCTGCAGGAACTCCGCCTCCTGGCGGTCTCCGTAGTAGCCCGGGACCAGCGGCACGTCGGCCTGGGCCATCAGGGTCTTGGCGGCGGATTTGCTGCCCATGGCGGCGATCGCCCGGGCCGGCGGGCCGATGAAGACCAGGCCCGCGTCTTCGCAGGCCTGGGCGAACTCGGCGTTTTCGGACAGGAAGCCGTAGCCGGGATGGATGGCCTGGGCGCCGCTCCGGCGCGCGGCCTCGAGGATGGCATCGGCCCGCAGGTAGCTGGCCTTGGGCTCGGCGCCGCCGATCGGCACGGCCAGGTCGCAGGCGCTGACGTGGCGGGCGCCGGCGTCCGCCTCGGAATAGACCGCGACCGTGCGGATCCCCAGGCGCCGCGCGGTGGCGGCGATGCGGCAGGCGATCTCGCCCCGGTTGGCAATCAGGATGGTATCGAACATGGGGGCTTCCTTACATTCTGAAGACGCCGAAGCGCGTGGCTTCGACGGGCGCGTGGCGGGCGGCGGCCAGGCCCAGGCCCAGGACCCGCCGGGTGTCCGACGGCGCGATGATGCCGTCGTCCCACAGCCGCGCCGTGGAATAGTAGGGATGGCCTTCGTGCTCGTACTGCGCGCGGATCGGCGCCTTGAAGGCGTCTTCCTCGTCGGCGGACCATTGCCCGCCCTTGCGCTCGATGTTGTCGCGGCGCACCGTCGCCAGCACGCTGGCGGCCTGCTCGCCGCCCATGACGGAGATGCGCGCGTTGGGCCACAGGAACAGCAGCCGCGGCCCGAAGGCGCGGCCGCACATGCCGTAGTTGCCGGCCCCGAACGAGCCGCCGATCAGCACGGTGAACTTGGGCACGGACGCGGTGGACACGGCCGTGACCATCTTGGCGCCGTGGCGGGCGATGCCCTCGTTCTCGTACTTGCGCCCCACCATGAAACCGCTGATGTTCTGCAGGAACACCAGGGGGATGTTGCGCTGGCAGCACAGCTCGATGAAGTGGGTGCCCTTCTGGGCGGCCTCGGAAAACAGGATGCCGTTGTTCGCGATGATGCCCACCGGCATGCCGTAGATCCGGGCGAAGCCCGTGACCAGCGTCGTGCCGAAGCGCGCCTTGAATTCCTCGAAGTCGGATCCGTCGACGATGCGGGCGATGATCTCGCGCACGTCGTAGGGCTTGCGCGTGTCCTGCGGGATGATGCCGTCGAGCTCGGACGGGTCGTACCGCGGCTCGGTCCAGTCTCCCGGGGCGGGCGGGGCCGGGCGGTTCAGCCGGGCGACGGCGTCGCGCGCCAGGCGCAGGGCGTGGGTGTCGTCCTCGGCCAGGTGGTCGGCCACCCCCGACAGCCGGGTGTGCACGTCGCCGCCGCCCAGGTCTTCGGCCGAGACCTCCTCGCCCGTGGCGGCCTTGACCAGGGGCGGGCCGCCCAGGAAGATCGTGCCCTGGTTGCGCACGATGATGGATTCGTCGCTCATGGCCGGCACGTAGGCGCCGCCCGCCGTGCAGGATCCCATCACCACCGCCAGCTGGGCGATGCCCATGGAGGACATGACCGCCTGGTTGTAGAAGATGCGGCCGAAATGGTCGCGGTCGGGAAAGACCTCGTCCTGGTTCGGCAGGTTGGCGCCGCCCGAGTCGACCAGGTAGACGCAGGGCAGGTGGTTCTGCTGGGCGATCTCCTGGGCGCGCAGGTGTTTCTTGACGGTCAGGGGGTAGTAGGTGCCGCCCTTGACCGTGGCGTCGTTGCAGACGATGACGCATTCGGTGCCGCTGATGCGCCCGATGCCGGTGATCAGCCCCGCCCCCGGCGAGGCGTTGTCGTAGACGTCCTGCGCCGCCAGGGGGGAGAGTTCCAGGAACGGCGTGCCGGGATCCAGCAGACGCTCGACCCGTTCGCGCGGCAGCAGCTTGCCGCGCGCCACGTGGCGCGCGCGGGCCGATTCGCTGCCGCCCTGGGCGGTGCGGGCGATCCGGTCGCGCAGATCCTCGACCTGGGCGCGCAGGGCGCGCGCATTGTCCTGGAATTCCTGTGAACGCGGATTGACGCGGGATTCGATGACCGGCATGTCGTTTTCCCCTGTCCTCAGAGCATCTCGATGGCCAGGGCGACGGCTTCGCCGCCGCCGATGCACAGCGAGGCGATGCCGCGCTTGCCGCCGGTCTTGCGCAGGGCGCCGATCAGCGTGGTCAGCAGGCGCGCGCCCGAGGCGCCGATGGGGTGTCCCAGGGCGGTGG
Source organism: Castellaniella sp. (assembly GCA_035707805.1). Taxonomy (GTDB): domain Bacteria; phylum Pseudomonadota; class Gammaproteobacteria; order Burkholderiales; family Burkholderiaceae_B; genus Castellaniella. The sequence goes on from DASSTS010000019.1 coordinate 99,846, forward strand.
CGCCGCCATGGACGTTGACCTTGTCGTGGGGCAGGTCCAGTTCCTTCATGGCGGCCATGGTCACCACGGCGAAGGCCTCGTTGATCTCGTACAGGTCGACGTCCCCGGCCTTCCAGCCGGTCTTGTCCAGCAGTTTCTGGATCGCGGCGACCGGCGCCGTGGTGAACCACTGCGGTTCCTGGGCGTGCTGCGTGTGGGCCACGATGCGCGCCAGCGGCTGGGCGCCCAGTTCCCGGGCCTTGGACTCGCGCATCACCACCAGCGCCGAGGCGCCGTCGGAGATGGACGAGGAATTGGCCGCCGTGACGGTGCCGTCCTTCTTGAAGGCCGGCTTGAGGGTCGGGATCTTTTCCGGCATGGCCTTGAAGGGCGCCTCGTCGGTGTCGACCACCGTGTCGCCCTTGCGGCCGGCAACCGTCACCGGGGCGATTTCCCACTTGAAGCTGCCGTCCTCGCTCGCCTGGCGGGCGCGCTTCAGCGATTCCAGCGAGAAGGCGTCCTGCTCTTCGCGGGTGAAATGGTATTTGGAGACGCAGTCCTCGGCGAACACGCCCATGGCGGTGCCGCGCTGGTAGGCGTCCTCCAGGCCGTCCAGGGCCATGTGGTCGTAGACCGTGGAATGCCCGTAGCGGTAGCCCTGGCGGCCGCGCAGCAGCAAGTAGGGGGCGTTGCTCATGCTTTCCTGGCCGCCCGCGACCACCACGTCGGCCGACTCGGCCTTGATCAGGTCGTGGGCCAGCATGACGGCCTTCAGGCCCGAGCCGCAGACCTTGTGCAGCGTGCTGCAGGGGACGCTCTTGGGCAGGCCCGCGCCGATGGCGGCCTGGCGGGCGGGCGCCTGGCCCTGGCCGGCCTGCAGCACATTGCCCATGATGACTTCCTGGACGGCCTCGCCCGGGATGCCGGCGCGCTCGACGGCGGCCCGGATGGCGATGGCGCCCAGTTCGTGGGCGGACAGGCCGGAGAGGCTGCCCATCATGCCGCCCATGGGCGTGCGGGCGGCGGAAACGATGACGATGGAATCGGACATGGTGAGCTCCTGTGTCGTTTATTGCGGGGCCGCGTCCGGTGTGGACGGGGCCGGTTTCGGGGAATGCAGGCGCCGGGCCGGGTCGTAGGGGAAGATGTCCTCGATGCGGCCCTGGGAGGCACGCGCGCGGCAGTCTTGCCACCATTGTGCATCCAGCAGCTCGGCGTGGTGTTTCAGGAAGGCGGCGCGCACCCGGGGATCGCCCAGCAGGAAGCGCTCGAATTCCTCGGGGAAGACGTCGTTGGGCCCCACGGGATACCAGGGCTCGCCGGAGAGTTCCGCCTCTTCGTTGGGCGCGGGCGGAATGCGGCGGAACCGCATTTCCGTCATGCGCTGGATCTCGTCGTAGTCGTAGAACACGACCCGGCCCAGGCGCGTCACGCCGAAGTTCTTGTAGAGCATGTCGCCGGGGAAGATGTTGGCCGCGGCGAGCTCGCGGATCGCCTGGCCGTACTGCCGCACGGCGGCTTCCAGGGCGGCGTCCGAGGCGCCGGCCAGGAACAGGTTCAGCGGCGTCATGCGCCGTTCGATGTAGACGTGCTTGAGCACCACCAGGTCCTCGGTCTCCTCGATCAGGCTGGGGACCTCCGCGCGCAGCCCGGCCAGCAGGCGGGCCGAGAACCGGCGCCGGGGCAGGGCCACCAGGGAATATTCCCAGGTATCGGCCATGCGCCCGACGCGGTCGTGTTTCTTGACCATCTGGTATTTGCGCCGCACGGTGGCCTCGTCCATGCCTTCCTTGGCGATGCGGTCGCGGATCAGCTTGAAGACGTAGGGATAGGACGGCTGGTTGAACACCGTCATGACCATGCCCTGGATGCCCGGCGCGTAGTCGAACTGGTCGCGCGAATGCGCCAGGTGGTGCAGGAAATCGCGGTAGAACAGGGTCTTGCCCTGTTTCTGCAGGCCGATGGTGGTGTAGATCTCGGCCTTGGGCTTGCGCGGAAAGAGCGACGAGAGGAAATCCACGTAGGCGGCGGGGGCCTCCATGTCGACCAGGAAATAGGCCCGGGTGAAACTGAAGAGCGTGCTGAGGTCGTCGCTGGTGTGCAGCAGGGCGTCGAGGCGCACCTGGCCGGCGGGCGTGTGCAGCAGCGCGATGGCAAAGGGATGGATGGCGGTCTGGTTCACCAGGCGCCCGACGATGTAGGCGCCCTTGTTGCGAAAGAACAGGGTGTTCAGCACCTGGATCTGGCAGTCGGGCGCCAGGCGCCGGCCCAGGCCGCGCGCCAGGGTGCGGCGCAGGTGGCGCAGGCCCATGCGGGCCAGGCGCCGGGCGTCGGCGGGCAGGTCCTCGTAGGGGGCCGCCAGGCCGAAATCGGCCACCAGGCGCACCAGGCAGGGCATCAGGCCCTCGGTCAGCGGATAGTAGGACCGGTAGGTCGTCAGTGCGCCATCGATGTATTCGGTGGCGACGGCCGGGCGCACGAACAGGAAATCGTTGTTGAAGTAATTGCGGTGCAGGATGCGGCAGGACACCGAATTGAAAAAGGTCTCCGCGCATTCCGGCTGCAGGTGGCTAGACAGCAGCCCGATGTAGCAGGTCTTGGCGGCCTGCCAGAATTCCAGCTGTTCGGGGGTCAGCGCCGTGTCGGGGGCGGTCTGCGCCGGCGTGGTGCCGCGCAGCGCCTGCCCCAGCGCCGTGGCGCACTCGCGCACGCGGATGTCGTAGTACTCGATGCGCTCGCGCGACAGCTGCTGGATGCCGTGCCAGTCGCCGGATTCGAACAGCGCCTTGGCACGCTGCGCGCTGTAGCGGAACAGCGAATAGTGGCGGTCGAATCCGGCCAGGATCATGCGCGCCACGGCCTCGGGGGATTGTCCCCGGGGCGTGACGGGCTCGATGTGCCGGTGGTCGCCGTCTTCGCGCATGGCCTCAGGCGGTCTCGCTGAACAGTTCGCGGCCGATCAGCATGCGGCGGATCTCGCTGGTGCCGGCGCCGATCTCGTAGAGCTTGGCGTCGCGCCACAGGCGGCCGGTGGGGTTTTCGTTGATGTAGCCGTTGCCGCCCAGGATCTGGATGCCCTCGCCGGCCATCCAGGTGGCTTTTTCAGCGCAGTACAGGATGACCCCGGCGCAGTCCTTGCGCACCTGGCGCGCGTGCTGGCTGCCCAGGCGGTCGAGGTTCTTGCCGACCGTGTAGCAGTAGGCGCGGCAGGCCTGGAGGGTGGTGTACAGGTCGGCGAGCTTGCCCTGGATCAGCTGGAATTCGCCGATGGCCTGGCCGAACTGCTTGCGCTCGTGCACGTAGGGCACGACCACGTCCATCACGGCCTGCATGATGCCCAGCGGCCCGGCCGCCAGCACCCCGCGTTCGTAGTCCAGGCCGCTCATCAGCACGCGCACGCCGCCGTTGACCTCGCCCAGCACGTTCTCGGCCGGCACCTCGCAGTCCTGGAACACCAGCTCGCCGGTGTGCGAACCGCGCATGCCCAGCTTGTCGAGCTTTTGCGCCACCGAGAACCCCGGAAAGGATTTTTCCACGATGAAGGCGGTGATGCCGCGCTGGTTCGCCTGCGGGTCGGTCTTGGCGTAGACGACCAGGGTGTCGGCGTCCGGGCCGTTGGTGATCCACATCTTCGTGCCGTTCAGGATGTAGCGGTCGCCCTGCCGTTCGGCGCGCAGCCGCATGCTGACCACGTCGGACCCGGCGCCCGGCTCGCTCATGGCGAGCGCGCCGATCTGCTCGCCCGAAATCAGGCCGGGCAGGTATTTGCGCTTTTGCGCCTCGGTGCCGTTGCGGTGGATCTGGTTGACGCACAGATTGGAATGGGCGCCGTAGGACAGGGCGATCGAGGCGCTGGCGCGGGAGATTTCCTCCATCGCGATCATGTGGGCCAGGTAGCCCAGGCCGGCGCCGCCGTAGGCCTCGCCCACCGTCACCCCCAGCAGGCCCAGGTCGCCGAACTTGCGCCAGAGGTCCATGGGGAACTGGTCGTCGCGGTCGGCGGCGGCGGCGCGCGGCGCGATCTCGGATTGCGCGAAATCGCGCACCGCCTCGCGCAGCATGTCCAGATCGGAACCAAGTTCGAAATTCAGGCCGGGCAAATCCATGGAGGTCTCCTAGGGTGATTCGTGCATCGGGTGCGTATGGGGGGCATCGGCGTCCGCCTCGGCGCCGGCGGTGTCCGTCCGCGCGGCATCCTCTCGGCGGCGCAGCAGGGCGGCGCAATCGGCCTGCTGGCGGCGCAGCTCTTTCAGCGTCTCGTCCAGGTCGCGGCGCTGCTGTTCGAGTTTCTGCCGGTGGGCGTCCAGCACCTCGGCGTAATGCCGCAGTTGCGCCGTGGTGCTGGCGTGGCTGCGGTCGTACAGGTTGATCAGGGTGACGATCTCGGCCAGCTGCAGGCCCAGCCGGCGCCCGCGCAGCGCCAGTTTCAGGCGGGTGCGGTCGCGGGCGGCGTAGACGCGGTTGCGGCCCGAGCGGCCGGGGCTGACGATGCCCTGGTCCTCGTAGAAACGGATCGTGCGCGGGGTCACGCCGAATTCTCGGGCGAGCTCGGAGATGGTCCAGGTGGCTTGGCTCATGGGGGCCGCGGGGCGTGGGTTTCGGGTGGGAATATTATGCATGCAGTTTACGTTAACGTAAAGATGCAACTCTGCCATAATGGTGGAAACTCTGGAAGGAGGCCCTTCATGAATCCGCAGGAACAGGAACTGCAATATCCCTGGGACCAGACGCTGCCGGAACCCGGCCGGGCGATCACCGTCGCCGACGGCGTGCGCTGGATCCGCATGCCCCTGCCCTTCGCGCTGGACCACATCAATCTCTGGCTGCTGCGCGACCGCATCGACGGCCGCGACGGCTGGACGGTGGTGGACTGCGGCATCGACCGCGACGAGGTGCGCGGCACCTGGGAAGCCGCGTTCGACCATGCCCTGGACGGGCTGCCCGTCCTGAGGGTGATCGTCACCCACATGCATCCCGACCACGTGGGCCTGGCCCACTGGCTGTGCGCGCGCTGGCAGGCGCCGCTGTGGATGTCCATGACCGACTATGTGCTGGCCCGCCTGTGGGCCGGCTCCGCCGTGCCGGACACCTCGGCGCAAGGCAGCGGTCCGGCGGGAGACGCCGCCGCCCGCCATTTCGCCCGCCACGGCCTGGTGGACCCCGAGGCGCAGGACATGATCCGCCAGCGGAGCGACTACTATCTCCGCCTGGTGCCCGACGTGCCGCGCCGTTTCCACCGCCTGATGCACGGGCAGGAAATCCAGGTCGGCGGGCGCGTCTGGCGGGTGATCGTCGGTTATGGCCACGCGCCCGAACACGTCTCTCTCTGGTGTCCGACCCTGGAGGTCCTGATCTCCGGCGACATGGTGCTGCCGCGCATCTCCACCAACATCAGCGTCTTTGACCAGGAGCCCGAGGCCGACCCGCTGCCGCTGTACCTGAATTCTCTGAAGGCCTACGACGGCCTGCCGGCCGGGGCGCTGGTCCTGCCCTCGCACGGCCGGCCGTTCCGCGGGCTGCACCGGCGCATCGCCCAGCAGCAGTCCCACCACGCCGATCGCCTGGCCGACGTGCTGGCGGCCTGCGCCGAGCCGCGCAGCGCCCACGATCTGCTGCCCGTGCTGTTTCACCGCAAGCTCGACCTGCACCAGCTGGGCTTCGCCATGGGCGAATCCATCGCCCACCTCCACGCCCTATACTTCCAGGGATCGCTGACGCGCACGCTGGGCGAGGACGGGGTCTACCGCTTCCAGCGCACCTGAACCGCGCGGCGGCAGCGCAACCCTACACACAGGACACCGGACATGAGCACCGACGCCGCGGATTCCGCGAACGACCGCATCGATACCTTGCTGCAGCACATCGGCCAGGCGCCGCTGGACCCGGTCACCGGGTCAGGCCCGGTGGCCCTGCCGTCGATGCGCACCAGCACGGTGCGGTTCGCGTCCATGGAGGTGCTGGACCGCGCCCAGGCCGCCAAGCAGCGCGGCGAGCGCGTGCCCACCTACGGCCGCGTCGGCCTGCAGACGCACGAGGCCCTGGAGACCCTGCTGTGCCGCCTGGAAAACGGCCGGCGGGCTTTCCTCGCGCCCTCGGGCATGGCCGCCATCAGCATGACGCTGATGGCCTGCCTCAGCCAGGGCGAACACGCCCTGGTCGTCGATTGCGTCTACGGCCCGGTGCGCTACCTGCACAAGACGGTCCTGTCGCGCATGGGCATCGCCATGGATTTCGTGCGCCCCGACCTGGCCAGCCTGCAGGCCGCGCTGCGGCCCGAGACGCGCGTGCTGTACCTGGAATCCCCCGGCTCGCTGCTGATGGAGATGCTGGACCTGCCCGCGCTGTCGCGCTGGGCGCACGAAAACGGCCTGACGGTGGTGGCGGACAATACCTGGGGCTCCGGCTACATCTACCGGCCGCTGGCCCTGGGCGCCGACATTTCCGTCCTGGCCGTCACCAAGTACGTCGGCGGCCATTCCGACCTGATGCTGGGCGCGGCCGTGGCGCGCGACCCGGCGCTGGTGCGCAAGCTGCACGAGACGCACTATGCCGTGGGCAGCACGGTCAGCGCCGACGACGCCTGGCTGGCCCTGCGCGGCGCCCGCACCCTGGGCCTGCGCATGCGCGGCTGCGGCGAAAACGCGCTGGCGGTCTGCGAGTGGCTGGCGGCGCAGCCGCAGGTCTCGCATATTTTCTTTCCGGCCTGGCCGCGGGATGCGGGCCACGCGCTATGGCAGCGCGATGCGACGGGTTCCAACGGCCTGATGGCGGTGGCGGTGGATTTCGACGAGCAGCAGGTCCGCCGGGTGATCAACGGCCTGCGGCTGTTCGGCATCGGGTATTCGTGGGGCGGCTACGAGAGCCTGGTCACGCAGGTGGAACCCTCGGCCTTGGCGTCCCACGCCTATTGGGCGTCGGTGGCCGACGCGCGCATGAAGGCCGGCACGGTCTTGCGGCTGCACATCGGGCTGGAGGATCCGGCGGACCTGATCGAGGACCTGAAGCAGGCGTTTGCGGCGGCGGGGTGAGGGATCCGGACCGGCTGCTGCTGCGTTCGTGTTGATCGGCTCTTGGAAGATCTCTTGCGCGGGCGGGGTGTGCCGGCTGCCTGGCCGCAGGCCTTGCCCGGTTTCGGCTGCGCCGAAACTCCCCGTCCATCCGGCCCCCATCGGGGCGTTCGCCAAACGCGCGGGGCGATTCGTCCCCCGGACGAATCGCAAGCGTCCCGCTTGAGCGGTGGCTCACTTGCCTCCCCGCTGGAGACCTCCTGGACGGCGGGCGCGAAGCCTTTGCCAGGCAGCCGGCACACCCCGCCCGGTCCGGCGCCATGCCATTGGCGTGTGCCGGACGTTTATTTCTTGTCCGCCAGCACCTGTTTCACCAGCTTGTCGGCCTCGTCGATCGCGCCCTGGTAGCTGCCGGTGTGCGAGGGCGAGGTCACGTAGCGGCCGCCGATCGAGAACGATGGCGTGCCGTCGATGTGATAGGACTTGGCCAGCTCGTCGGCCCGCGTGATCTTCGTCTGGACGCCGAACGAATTGAATGCGTCCGTGAATGCCGCGCGGTCCACGCCCTGCGCCGCCACCCAGTCGATGATCTCGTCGGCCTTGAAGAGCTCTTTGTTTTCCTCGTGGATCGCCTTGAACACGGCGTCGTGCAGATCCAGGCGGCCGACGGCTTCCAGCGCGTAATAGAGCTTTTGCAGGTCTTTCATGCTGGCATTGAAGGCCACCGGGACGCCCTTGAACACCACCGAATCCGGCAGCGTCTTGCGCCATTTGACCACCAGCGGCTCGATTTTCGCGCAGTGCGGGCAGGTGTAGGCGAAGAACTCCAGGACTTCGACCTTGCCCGGGGTGTCGGACGGCTGGACCGGATCCAGCGTGTCGAACGGCGCCGCGTGCGCGGGCGACAGGGCCAGGGCGGCCAGACCCAGCAGCAGGCCGGAAGCAAAGCGGGAAAACAAGGCGCTCATGATCGTGAAACTCCAAAAAATCCACAGGGACCGTGATCTTGGATCACTATAACCAGATCCGGTTCCCTGCTGCGTGAATCCGGCCCGGCCGCGGCGTGCGGCCCGGGTCTCAGGGGCGGACGACGGACGACTCGATCTTTTCGTCGCCAAGTTTGGTGCGCGCCCGGTTCATTTCGTCGATCCCCTTGAAGGGGCCGACACGCACCCGGTTGATGGGCGCGCCGTTGGATTCGCCTTCTTCGACGCGCACCGGCAGGCCCAGCAGCACGACCCGGGCCAGCATCGCCTGGGCCTCGGATTTCGAGCGGAATGCGCCGGTCTGCAGGAAATACGTCGTCTGCGTATTGGCCGCGGGCTTGTTGGCGGGCGGCGGCGGAGGCGGCAGGGGCAGGCTGGCCGGCTTGCCGGCCGCGTCCTGCGGCTTGGCGGGCGCCGCCTGCGTGACCCCCGGCGCGGGCTTCTGGGGCTGCGTGCCCGGTGCGTCCAGCCCGGCGATGATCTGGCCGATGGCGTCGGACAGCGGGTTATCGGGCTGGCCCGGCTCGGGCGCCGATCCCGGCGGATTGAGGGAACTGCCTCCCTGGGCCGGCGTACGCGTGCCGGCGGGGCCGTCCTTGCCGTACAGGGCGATGTTCGGGTCCGGCGCGTTGTTCACGTCCGGCAGCAGGGTGGCCGGCGTGCTGCGGCTGGCCTTGTCCTTGAAGGGCATGGGCGCCTTGGTGACGAACAGCGCCACCGCCACGGCCGCCGCCACCCCCAGCACCATGCCCAGGACCAGGCCGAACCACGCGCCTCCGGAAGTCTTTTTCTTGCGGGTCGCCATGGTCTACATCCGTTCCGGGGCGCTGACCCCGAGCAGGCCCAGGCCGTTGGCAATGACCTGGGCGGTGGCCCCCGCCAGCCGCAGGCGGGCCGCCCCCAGGGCCGGGTCGTCCACCAGGATGCGCTCGGCGTTGTACCAGGCGTGGAAATCCGCCGCGCAGTCGCGCAGCCAGAATGCCAGCTGGTGGGGGGCGAGTTCGTGGGCGGCCTGCGTCAGCACGCCGGGATATTCGGCCAGGCGCTGCAGCAGGGTGATTTCCGTGGGCGCCGTCAGCAGGGCCGGGTCGGCGGATCCGGCCTGGCTGGCCGCGTCGTGCTGGCGCAGCAGGGAATGGATGCGGGCGTGGGCGTACTGGATGTAGTAGACCGGGTTTTCCTCGCTGTGCGACAGGGCCAGGTCGATGTCGAAGACGAATTCCGAATCGGCCCGGCGCTGGGCCAGGAAGAAGCGCACGGCGTCGCGCCCGACCCAGTCGATCAGGTCGCGCAGCGTGACGTAGCTGCCCGCGCGCTTGGAGATCTTGACCTCGGCGCCGTCGCGCATCACGCGCACCATCTTGTGCAGCACGTAGGCGGGGTAGTCGGCCGGGATGCCCAGGCCCAGGCCTTGCAGGCCGGCGCGCACCCGGGCGATCGTGCCGTGGTGGTCGGTGCCCTGGATGTTGATGGCGTGGTGGAAGCCGCGTTCCCATTTGGCCACGTGGTAGGCCACGTCCGGCACGAAATAGGTGTAGCCGCCCTCGGACTTGCGCATCACGCGGTCCTTGTCGTCGCCCGTGCCGAGCTCGGTGGTGCGCAGCCACAGCGCGCCGTCCTGCTCGTAGGTATGGCCGGCGTCGACCAGGGCCTGCACGGTGCGCTCGACGCGTCCGCTGGTGTAGAGCGAGCTTTCCAGGTAGTAGTTGTCGAAGCGCAGGTCGAAGGCCTGCAGGTCCAGGTCCTGCTCGCGGCGCAGGTAGGCCACGGCAAACCGCCGGATGGCGTCCAGGTCGTCCACGTCGCCGTCGGCCTGGATGGGATCGCCGTCGCTGGCCTGCACGGTGGCGCGCGCCAGGTAGTCCTTGGCGATGTCGGCGATGTATTCGCCCTTGTAGCCGTCCGCGGGGAAGGCGGGGTCGTCCGGCTCGACGCCCCGGGCGCGGGCCTGCACGCTGACGGCCAGGTTGTGGATCTGGTTGCCGGCGTCGTTGTAGTAGAACTCGCGGCTGACCTGGGCGCCCTGGGTGGCGAACAGGCGGCAGATCGAATCGCCCAGGGCCGCCTGGCGGGCATGGCCGACGTGCAGCGGCCCGGTCGGGTTGGCGGAGACGAATTCCACCAGGATGCGTTCCTGGGTGGCGGGGCGGTGGCCGTAGCGGCCGCCCTGGGACTGGATCACGTCCAGCACGGCCTGGTGGGCCGCAGCCGACAGGCGGAAATTGATGAATCCGGGGCCGGCGACCTCGGCCTGGGCGATGAGGCCGGCGGCGGCCGGCTGGGCCATCACGGCCTCGACGATGGACTGGGCGAGTTCGCGGGGGTTGCGGCGCGCGCTGCGGGCGGCCTGCATGGCGACGTTGCACGCCACGTCGCCGTGGGCGGCGACCTTGGGGCGTTCCAGGGTGATGTCCAGGTCGGCGCCCGGGATCAGGGTGTCGAGCGCCGTGCGCAATAGGGAAATGAGCTGGGTGGTTTGCTCTGGTAGCATGACTGAATGGTGATCGGTGAGGGCGGCATCCGGCATGGCGCGCACGCCCTTGCCGCCCGAGGCATCCGAAATGATAGCCCGATTTCAGGGCTGCCGTGGGGGGCCGGCCATGCCGGGCAGGCCCAGCTGCGATTCCAGCCAGGCGCCATAGCCCCGCATGTCCACGGCGCCGGCCACCTCGCTGGCGCTCCATTCCCAGCCCGCCGTGCGCTGGATGAAGGCCTCGAACACCGCTCGCTGGGCGGCGCCCAGGCGGCTGTCGGCGCCCTGCGGCCCCAGCGGGCGGGTCTGCGCGTCCTGGATGACGCGGTCGCCGCCGGCCAGGCGCTGGGCAGGGCTGCGGGCGTCGTGCAGCCAGGGGCGCGTGACCTCCCGGTCGGCGGCCGCCAGCGGATCCAGGGGCAGCAGGGCGGCCAGCGCCTGCCAGCGCATCCAGTTCAAGGCCACGTCCGACAGGTCGCCGTCGTCCACGGGCCGGCCCTGCTCGTCCAGCAGCAGGCCGCCGCCGATGTCGGCATGGGCGCCGATGAAGGGCGCCTCGACCGTGTTGGCCGAGCCCTCGCTGCCGGCCGAGACCAGGGGAAACAGGCTGCGCAGCTCGTGCAGGGCCACGGCGTGGGCCACCCAGCTCCAGGCGCCGCCGATACCCAGGTCGAAGCCGGCATTGGCCGCGCCCAGCAGGCCGAACTGCGCCACGGTGTCGAACAGGCCCAGGAAACGCAGATCCACGCACAGGCCGATGGTCCCGCGCAGCGGATCGTCGTAGGAGAACCAGCCGTTGCGGGTCTGGCGGGCGATGCGGTTGGCGAAATCCCGCGCCAGCGCCGCGCCCCGGGAATAGCCCAGGATGTCGATGGGCACCGGCGCGGCCGAGCCCTGCGCGCGCTGCAGCGCGTTCATCAGCGACTGCCATTGATTGCGCAGGATCTGGCCGCTGCTGGCGGCCGTGACGGCGTCCCAGTCCGTATACAGGTTGTTGCCCGGACCGGCATGATAGAAGCTCGGGCCGTCCGCGTAGGCCTGGGCCAGTTTCCAGACGTTGCTGCGGTTGGCGCGGCCGTAGCGGGTGCCGTCGAAGGCCAGCAGGATCAGGCCCAGCGGATCGGCATGGCGCATCGGCTGCTGCGCCGCGTAGCCCAGGGCCTGCTGTCCGGGCTCGGGGCCCAGGGGGTCGGGCTCGAGGTAGTGCCCCCGCCGCGGCAGGTAGGTGCGGAACAGATTGTCGTGCCAGCCGGTGGCCGGGTCCTCGTCCTGGCCCGGCAGGCGCAGCGGCAGCGCCAGGTCGCCCGACAGCCGGGTCGCCCGGCCCAGGGCGTCGTAGCTCGCCGCCCAGCGGACGGCGCGGCGCGCGTCGGTCGCCAGCACGGGGGCGCCCAGCAGGTCGGCATGCACGTAGAAGAGCTGCGTGCGCCCCTGTCCGTCGGTGCGCAACAGGCCCACCGGCGCATCCAGGGCATAGAGATAGCGTTCGCTGACGCCGAACCGGGGCGCGGCAGCGCCGGACGCCGGCGCGGGGGGCCGGATCCACCGGGCCGCCAGGCGGTTGTCCAGGTAGTAGCGCTCGATTTCCTGCGTGGCGCTGCGTTGGCGGATCTGCTGGCCGCGCGCATTGTAGGTATAGCGCGCCAGCGGGCGGCCGTCCTGAGAGACCTCCGCCAGCCGCCGCTGGGCCTGATGGCGCAGGACGCGCGGGCCGATGGACAGCGGCAGGCCGGAGGGATCCCGGGTAATGGCCGGCATCCCGGCAGGCTCCGGCGACGGCTCGTCTCTCCCGGACGATGGCCGGCCGGCCACGGCGCGCCCGCGCAGGCCGCCATCCTCGGCCCAGGCCAGCCAGGATGCTGACTCCATGTCCGTATCCGTATCCGCGTGTGCGTTTGCAGAGGCCACAGTACGTGCAGAGGCCGCGGTGGCGGTCGCGGGTCGGCTGGACGGGTCCCCGCCCGGACCTGCGCCGCCCCCCGGCTGGCCGGCGCGCGCTTGGTGGCCGATCAGGCGGTCCTGCGCATCGTAGGCGAAGTCCCGGATCCGCAAGGCGCCGGGGCGGCCGCGGACCGAGCGCCGGACCCGGCCGCGCGCGTCGTGCCAGCGCCGTTCCCCCCACAGCACCCGCCCCCCGTCCGACAGCACCAGCAGGTCGGCGCGGCCATCGGGGCCGGCCCGGGTCTGCAGGTGCAGGCCGTTGCCATAGCGGTAGCCCGGCCGGCCGGGGACAGTCTCGATCACCGGATGCCGCGCGCCGTCCCGCGATTCCCAGTCCATCCGCACCAGGCGGCCGTCATCCGACCAGCGGTAGTGCAGCGCCCCGCCTTCGGGCAGCGTGTGCCGCAGCAGGCGGCCGTGCCGGTCGTGGGCGAAACTTTCCCGGTACTGCAGCGCGCCGTCGGGGTGCGGGCGACGGATGTCGCGGCCGCGCAGCCGGCCCTCGTCGTCGTAGTCCAGGTATTCGGTTTCCGCCGGGTGTTCCAGGCGGCGCAGCCGCCGCCCGTGCCACCCCAGCGTGATCGGGACCTCGGCCTTGCCGGGCCCGGTGTGGCGCAGTCCGGCCGGGCGGCCCGTCGCGTCGAATTGCAGATCCAGCCGGTCTCCGTTGGCGTAGGACAGCCTCAGCAGCCGGCCATCGGGGGCATAGGCGGCGCCCGTCGCGCCGGTCAGGGCGCTGAACCATCCGGTGCGCCGGCCGGCCTCGTCGTAGTCCAGGCGCAGCCCCGGCCAGCCCCCCTGCGCCCGGCCCAGCCGGCGGATGCGGCCGTCTGGCGCGCGGTCGATGCGCAGTCCGTCCAGCGCGGCCAGGCGGCCCCGCGCGTCGCGCCGGACGCCGGCCCCCTCCGTGGCGGTGTCCGTCCCGTAGCCCAGTTCCAGGCGCCCGGCCGTCCGGCCTCGCGGGCCCGGCATGGCGAGGGTGACCCGGCCGGCCCGGTCGTAGGACCAACTGCGGGCCCGCCACTGACGCCCGCCAGCGTCCTGCAGCGTGATGCCGGTGATCGCCCCGGCGTGCCCCGACTGGTGGGCGGGTTCGTAGTGATAGCGGCGCTGCATGCCGTCGGGCCGGCGCACTGCCAGCAGCCGGGCGGCCCGGGGCGCCGGCGTCCCGCCGGGCTGGCTGTCGCCCGGCCGGCCGGCGGGAGGCGACGCGGCATCGGCGTCGTGCATGTAGCGGAATGTCCCCCGCGGCGTGTGCAGGGCCTCCAGCAGCGGCCGTCCGGACCGGTTCGCATATTCCAGCCGCAGATGCCGGTTCTCCCGGCGGATCCGGGCGAGCAGGCCGGCGAAGGGGCCGTCGGCGGTGTATTCCAGGTGCGTGGCCGCGCGCCCCGGCAGGATCAGCGTGCGCAGCCGGCCCTCGGCGTCGAAGTCCAGCCGCTGTCCGTCTTCGCCCTGCCAGACAAAGTCGATGGCCGCCCGTGGCGCCGGGATGCCGGCGCGCGCCCAGGGCCCGCCCCCGGCCGGGATGCGCATCCAGGCCGAGGCCGCCGGCAGGATCCGTCCCTCGCCGGCCCGGACCGAGCGCCCGTCGCCGCCGTAGCGCGGGCGGCGGCCGTCGGCCAGCCGCAGGCGCCAGCCCGTCCTCTCGCGCAGCAGCCTGATGTCGTATTCGCTCGTCCAGCCAGACCCCAGGGGGCCGGCCTGCGGGCCGCCGGAGCGGTACAGGCGGACGAAACCGGGCAGCGCCCCATCAAGGGATTCGGGGAGATCGATCTCGCGCAGGAACTTTTCGCCGCTGGACCGATGGACCGGATTGCCGATGCCGGTATCCAGGTCGGGCTCGCGGGTGGGGCCCGGGCCGGCGCTGGCGCCGCAGGGCGGCAGGCTGCCCGGCGGGGTCTCGGGCGCCAGGCAGGTCAGGGCGGGGGCCGCGGGCGCTGCCGGCGGCCATCCCGCCATCGGTCCGCACAACAGGAAAAGGCCCGCGGCCAGACACGGACGGCGGGGTCGAAAGCGGCATGGGCCGCGGCTCTCGGGCATGGTCGGCTCCTCTGGAAGCCGGATATTCTCCGGCTTGGCAGGGGGTCGAACTTGGGTTAGTGTACGGATATGTCCACTGCGGAAAACCCACCATGCTCATTCTGTTTCAGTCGAAATCGGCTGCCGAAGTCCTGATGTTCGCCCAGCACGCCAGGCCCATCCTGGTCGCCGCGGGCAAGCACTTCGACACGCCCGACCTGCCTGAACGGGGCGTGATCACCCGGGACCAGCTCGACGCCGCGATCGCGGGCATCGAATCCCTGGTGGCCTCCGACAGCAGCCAGCAAGACCATGACGGCGATCACGATGACGCGACCGAGCACCCCATCGCCCAGCACGTGGGCATGCGCCGGCGCGCCTGGCCGCTGCTGGCCATGCTGCGCCTGGCCCGCGAAAAGCACGAGGACGTCACCTGGGGTCCCGCCCCCATCTGGTAAGGACAGCACGCCATGCAGGGTCATGTGATCATCGTGTTCGACGCGCAGCGCTCGCTGGAGCTCGCGGTCGATGTGCCGGTGGATGCCGGGCAGGCGCAGGCCGCCCGGGCGTGGTTCGAACAGCGCTGGGAATCCCTGGGCTGCGAGCCGCTGCGGGTCAGCGGCAAGGTACTGCTGCTCGACAAGATCCTGGGGGTGGCCGACGCGCTGGGCTATCGCGCCCTGTCGTCCCAGGCCGACGTGGCCCGCGAATTCGCCGGGCATGCCGTTCAGGCATTGGAAAAGCCCCGGATCACGGTGGACCTTCCGGGGCTTGCGATCGTGTATTGATCGGCCCGTCGGGGCGGCCTCGCCGGGTAGGCGGGGCGTTCACCGAACGGGCGGGCGGGTCGATGTTCCCTGGACCGGACGGCCTCAGGCCGCCGCGGACACCCTGGCGGGCAGTTCCTTGCCGGCCGCCGCGTGGCGGTTGACGGCGCTCAGGATGGCCAGGAAGGAAGACGTCACGATGTCTTCGTGGATCCCCACCCCGTAGCCGCCCGCCTCGTCGCCGATGCGGATTTCCACGTAGGACGCGGCGCGGGTGTCCGTGCCGGTGCCGATGGCGTGTTCCTGGTAGTCCATGATGCGGGCCTCGATGCCCAGCGCATCCACGAAGGCCGAGATCGCGCCGTCGCCCTGGCCGGACAGGTGGCGGGTCTGGCCGTCGGCCTGGATCTCGACCTCGATCATGAACTGTTTCTGGCCGGTGGTCTTGGGGCTGCCGGTGATGCGGTGGCGCACCAGCGTCCAGGGCGTGTTGCGATGCAGGTATTCGGCCGCGAAGATCTCGAAGACGTCCTGGGGCGTGACCTCGCTGCCGGTTTCGTCGGTCACGCGCTGGATGGCGCGGCTGAACTCGATCTGCAGGCGGCGCGGCAGCGCCAGGCCGTGTTCGTGTTCCAGCAGGTAGGCGACGCCGCCCTTGCCGGACTGGCTGTTGACGCGGATGACCGCGTCGTAGCTGCGGCCCAGGTCGGCCGGGTCGATGGGCAGGTAGGGGACTTCCCAGACCGCGTCGGCCTGCTGGACGGCGAAACCTTTCTTGATGGCATCCTGGTGCGAGCCGGAAAAGGCCGTGAACACCAGATCGCCCACGTAGGGGTGGCGCGGATGCACGGGCAGCTGGTTGCAGTCCTCGACGCAGCGGCGGACCTCGTCGATGTCCGAGAAATCCAGGCCCGGATGCACGCCCTGGGTATAGAGGTTCAGGGCCAGCGTGACCAGGTCGACGTTGCCGGTGCGCTCGCCGTTGCCGAACAGGCAGCCTTCGATGCGGTCGGCGCCGGCCATGACGGCGAACTCGGCCGCCGCCACGGCGGTGCCACGGTCATTGTGCGGGTGGACGCTGAGGACGATCTTGTCGCGCTGGGCCAGGTTGCGGTGCATCCATTCGATCTGGTCGGCGTACAGATTGGGCGTGGTCGCCTCGATGGTGGCGGGCAGGTTCAGGATGATCTTGTCGCGGGCCGTCGGCTGCCAGGCCTCGACCACGGCATTGCAGACCTCCAGCGCGAATTCGGGTTCGGTCGTGCTGAAGACCTCGGGGGAATACTCGTAGCGCCAGTGGGTCTCGGGGTGCCGGGCGGTCTCCGCCTTGACGATCTTCGTGCCCTCGACGGCGATCTCGCGGACCTCGTCGCGGCTCATGTTGAAGACGATCTTGCGGAAGGCCGGCGCGCAGGCGTTGTACATGTGCACGATGGCGTGCTTGGCGCCGGCCAGGGCCTGCACCGTGCGCGGGATGAGATCGCCGCGCGCCTGGGTCAGGCCGATGATGGTGACGTCGTCGGGGATGCGGTTTTCCTCGACCAGCTTGCGCACGAAGTCGTAGTCGGTCTGGGATGCCGAGGGAAAGCCGACCTCGATTTCCTTGAAGCCGATCTTCACCAGCTGGTCGAAGAAGCGCAGCTTGCGGTCCACGCTCATGGGTTCGATCAGGGCCTGGTTGCCGTCGCGCAGGTCGGTGCTCATCCAGATGGGCGGCGTGGTGATGCGGCGGCTGGGCCAGGTGCGTTCGGCGTAGTCGCGCGTGAATGGGGCAAAGGGGACGTATTTCGAGGCGGGGTTCTGGATCATGGCAATACCTGTCTGGGTTCTCGGTCCGGATCACGGACACTGGAGATCGCGGGGTCGCGAAAATGTGGCGAGAAAGGTTGCCGAACTGCCACGCGGCGCTAGGCCCGGCAACCGATCGCTAGCAGTAGGTCAGCAGACAGGGACAGCGGCAGGCGGGCGCAGGCCGCCAGGGGAGCGCGCACGAACCCGGCCGCAGGAGCCTGCGTCGGGACGAAGAAAGGTGCGCGTGAAATGTTCATAAGCTGAAGTCAAACATATTTTCGAGGTTTGCGCAAGTGTCAGGAAACGTTCAGCTTGGCACAATGCGGGCTTCATCCAACGTTTGCATCGACGTCCGGCGTGCGGGCCCGCGCCCCCGGCGGACCAGTGAGATCACCATGAATCGACAGGTTCTTCAGCTGGCTTCGGCCTACATGAGCGTCATCATCGGCGGGGGCTTCGCCTCGGGGCAGGAAGTCCTCCAGTTCTTCACGCATTTCGGCATCTGGGGCGTGGGCGGCACCCTGGTGGCCGGCCTGCTGTTCACCTTCCTGGGCATGCAGGTGGCGCGCATCGGCACGCAGCTGCAGGCGCATTCCCACAAGGTCGTGCTCAATGCGGTCTTTGGCGACAAGGCCGGCGCGCTCGTGGACCTGGCCTTGATCTTCTTCCTGTTCGGCGTCGGGGTGGCGATGCTGGCGGGCACCGGATCGCTGTTTCGCGAGCACCTGGGCCTGCCGCTGATCGCGGGCGGGCTGTTCATGGCCGTGCTGGTGTCGCTGACGCTGTGCCTGAACGTGCAGCGCATCGTCGACCTGATCAGCGCCGTGACGCCGCTGCTGCTGTGCCTGGTGATCGTGCTGGTCATCTACGCGCTGTTTCGCAGCGATGCGAGCCTGGAGGCGCTCAACGCCCTGGCCGCCGAACAGCAGGACCGCGCCGCGCCGAACTGGTTCCTGGGCGGGGTGCTCTATGCCTCGTTCAATATCGCGGTCGGCTTTCCGCTGCTGGCCGTGCTGTCGGGCGGCAGCCGCAACCTGCGCAACACGACGCGCGGCGGCGTGCTGGGCGGCCTGGGGCTGGGCGTGCTGATCCTGCTGCTGAACGTCGGCCTGTTCGCCAACCTGGACCAGATCCAGGGCGCCGAGATGCCCACGGTCCTGCTGGCCAAGAGCCTCAATCCCTGGCTGGGCGTGCTGATGATGATCTCGCTGTGCTGCATGATCTACAGCACCGCCGTCGGCATGTTCTTCGCTTTCAGCGCGCGGTTTGCCGAACCCGAGACGCCGAAGTTCCGCCTGATCAGCGTGGCCTCGACCTTCGTCGGCCTGGGCCTGAGCTTTGCCGGGTTCACCACGCTGGTGGGCACCGTCTATCCCCTGCTGGGCTATCTGGGCATCGCCCTGATCCTGGGGGTGGCGGTCTACTGGTGGCGCCATCGCGGCGCCTGAATCCGCTGCCCGCGGCCCCGGGGGAGCGGCCGCAGGGACGGCCTGCTGGCCAGGAGGGGCGTCTCAGCCGCGCTGGCGCGCGTGTTCCAGCACGGCCAGCTGGCGGGCGGCCTGTTGCAGGCGGGCCGAGCGTCCGGCCATGAGTTCCTGGCGGGCCAGTTGCAGGTCGCCCACGCGCAGCGGCTCGTCGCGCGGCTGCCAGGCCCACAGCAGCACGTCCAGCGCCGGGGCCGACAGGCGGCTGGCCAACTGCTCGAACGAGGCCTCGTCGACCTGCTTGAGCCGCGCCCGGGCGAGGATCGCCCGCACCGTCTGGTAGACCACCCAGGCCAGGATGATGGTGCACAGGGCCACCAGCGCGCCCCAGAAATACGGGTTGTAGCGCTGCAGCAGCGCAGTGGCCTCCGCCCCCATGAGGTGGTTTCCGGCATAATCGATGCCATTGCCAAACGCCAGCAGGCGGTTCAGCAGGTCATACCAGATCAGGGCCACCACCACGACCAGCGTGGCCGAGAGGATCTTGGCGGTGGCCGTCAGCTTGAGCAGAATCTTGTGCAGCAGGGCGGAATCCTGCCGGCTGGGGGTTTGGAGCGGTTCCTGTGTCATGGCCTTCAGTGAGTTGAGTATGCGTTCGCAAGCTTCCCTGGAATTGGGACAGCACCAGCAATTGGCGCTGACGCCGCAGCTGCGCCAGGCTCTGAAGCTCTTGCAGTGCTCGACCCAGGAACTGGAACAGGAAATCGCGCAGGCCGTCGCGGACAACCCCGTGCTGGAAATGGACGAGACCGCGCCGGATGCCTCGGCCCAGGCCGAGATGCTGGATCGCCATTGGGCGCAGCCCGCGCGCCAGGCTGTCACGGATGATATCCCGGAATCCCCGGCCTCGCAGAGCCTCGGTGATCATTTGTTGCAACAATTGCGCACCACCCGGGCCAGTCTCCGGGACCAGGCGCTGGTGGCCGTGTTGATCGGCGAACTGGACGAAAGAGGCTATCTGGAATTCGATCCCGCCGCCGATGCCGCCGCGCTGCCCGACGACTGGGACGTGCAGGAGGACGAATGGCGAACCGCGCTGCGGCTGCTGCAGTCCTTCGACCCGGCTGGGGTGGGCGCCCGCGACCTGCCCGAGTGCCTGCGCCTGCAACTGCGGGCGCGCGCCTCGGACTGGCCGCCCGACGTCCTGGACTGCGCTTTGCGCCTGACGCGCTGCCTGGAAGACCTGGGGGCCGGCCGCTGGGGGCGCCTGTGCGAGGCCCTGGGCTGTGACCGCGCCTTGCTGGACGCCGCCCACCACGCCTTGCTGCGCCTGGATCCGCACCCGCTCAGCGCCTGGCACGACGACGCCACCTGCTATGTCGTGCCGGACGTCCTGTTCCATCGCGCCGGCGCGCGCTGGGCCGCCAGCCTGAATCCCGCCCTGGAGCCGCGCCTGCGCATCGACGCCGGCCTGGCCGCCCAGCTTGAATCCAGCGATGTCCCGGTCCTGCGCGACCAGGTGCGCGGCGCGCGGCAGCTGATCCAGCAGTTGGGGCAGCGGCGTCAGACCATCCTTCGGGTGGCCGATTTCATCGCCGTGCATCAGCGCGCGTTCCTGGACCAGGGCGACGCCGCCCTGCGGCCCCTGGTGCTGCGAGAGGTCGCCCAGGCGCTGGAGCTGCACGAATCCACCATCTCGCGCGCGACGCGCATGAAGTACGCCCAGACGCCGTGGGGGGTCTACGAACTGAAGCATTTCTTCGGCGCGGGCGTGCAGACCGCCTCTGGCGAAGACGCTTCCGCGCGAGCCATCCAGGCGGTCATGCGCTCGCTGCTGGACGCCGAGCCGGCCGGCAAACCGCTGTCCGACATGCGGCTGGCCCAGCTGCTGGCCGACCAGGGCTACGTCATCGCCCGCCGCACGGTGGCGAAATACCGGGAGGCCATGGGCGTGCCGGTGGCCAGCCTGAGAAAGGCGCATGCCTGATTGTTGCGAAAAAACGCTTGTCATTCAAATGAAGAAGGATGATAATGATTCGCATGTATATTTGTGTATGCAATGCGATCAGCGAGCGTCAGCTGCAGGAAGCCGTCTCCCAAGGGGCGGCCGACCTCAGCGACCTGCAGGCCCAGTTGGGCGTCGCGACCTGCTGCGGCCACTGCGCCGAGACTGCCACCGACTATCTGCCGGGCGGGCGCTACGCGACCGATTCCGTCCCGGCGCCGGCCGTGGCGCCCGACCGCGTCGTGCAGGCGCCGCTGCTGAGCAGCACCGAGATCCGGCGCGTGGCCTGAGCCCGCCGCAGCCCCCGAGTCTCCCCGTCTTGCGGACGGGGCCGGGAGCGTTTTGCCGTCCGGGGCTCCCGCACTGCGTCTCATGGTGGTAGGCTAATGGCTTGCAGCCCGCGCCGATGCGGGCCGTTTCCCCGGGAGGCGACCATGAAAGGCGACAAGACCGTCATTCAATACCTGAACCAGCAGCTCAAGAACGAGCTGTCCGCCATCAACCAGTATTTCCTGCATGCGCGCATGCTGCGCCATTGGGGCTACGAGAAACTGGGCCAGCACGAATACGACGAATCCATCGGCGAGATGAAGCACGCCGACCTGCTGATCCAGCGCATCTTCATGCTGGACGGCCTGCCCAACCTGCAGGACCTGCACAAGCTGCTGATCGGCGAGACCGTGCCCGAGATCCTGTCCTGCGACCTGCGCCTGGAATCCGCCGCGCAGGCCACCGTGAAAGAGGCGATGCAGTACTGCGAATCGGTGCAGGACTACACCTCGCGCGACCTGTTCCAGACCATCCTGAACGACACCGAGGAACATATCGACTGGCTGGAGACCCAGCTGGGCCTGGTCGAGCAGGTGGGCTTGCAGAACTACCTGCAGTCGCAGGTCTGATCCGCCCGGGCCGGGCGCCCGCATGCAAAAAGGCCGCCGCTCCGGATGGGGCGGCGGCCTTTTCTATGCGGCAGGTTCAGCGTTTGGCCGGGCAGTCCGCGGCCTTGCCCCAGGCCTGGTGGGGCTCGCAGTATTTGTTGCGGGCCGCCCAGGCGCACGAGGGCCGGGAAAAGAAGCCCAGCGCCTCGCAGGCCTTGAGTTCGGCCTGGAAAGCCGCCTGCCAGTTCGCGCCGCCCACGGCCGCCCCGGGCTCGGGCGGCGGGGGCGGGGGCGGCACGTCGATGGGCTGCACCGGCTGGCTGCTGACCAGGGTGCCCACGTTGGCGATGCCCTGCAATCCGGTGTCGTCCTGCTGGCCCTGGGCCGCCAGCGCGATGGCCTCGTCCATGCTGATCGTGGTCGTGGCCAGTGCGATGGGGCGGTGCTCGTCCATCAGGGGCTTGGCCTGCAGCTGCCAGTCGACGGGCGGCGGCAGGCTGGGCACGCCCTGGCGGCCGTCGGACAGCGGTTGGGGCGCCGAGGCGACGAAGGGCTTGCCGTTGGCGTCGAGCACAGGGGTGTCGCTGAGCTCGGCCGGCGGTTCGGGTTTCTGCGCCTGGGCCGGGCTGTGGACGATCAGCCAGTCGCCCAGCCGCAACCCGCCCCAGGCCGAGGCACCGGCCGCAAGCACGAGAATGGCAACAATCAGACGCCAGGACATGGGCGGATTCCTTCGTCGGTCAATGCAGTCAACCTCGCCATTGTATCGGATGCCGCTTCAGACACCGCTGCCGAACACCCGCCCCGCATGCTCGCGCATGGCGTGGAATTCGATTTCCGGATAGCGTTCCTGGGCCACCCGCAGCTGGGCGGGCGAGGTCGCCAGAAAGGCCACGGCGTCCACCACGTCATAGGCGATGTTGGCGCCGTTGGCGTCCATGAACTTCTTCATCGCCTTGGCATCCGTGCTGGTGATCCAGCGGGCCAGGCTGAACCGCGACGGCATCAGCCGGGCGTCCACGCCGTATTCCGTCTTCAGGCGGTGCGCGACCACCTCGAACTGCAGCTGCCCCACCGCGCCCAGCAGCAGCGCGCCGCCCGCGGCCTCGGGCCGGAAGACCTGGATGGCGCCTTCCTCGCCGAGCTGGGTCAGGCCGGTGCGCAATTGCTTGGTGCGCAGGGGATCCTTGACCTCGACGGCCTGGAAGAGTTCGGGGGCGAAGAACGGCAGGCCGGTGAAGGTCAGCGATTCGCCTTCGGTCAGCACGTCGCCCAGCTGCAGGATGCCGTGGTTCGGGATGCCGATGATGTCGCCGGCATAGGCCTCCTCGACGATCTCGCGCCGTTGCGACAGGAAGGACACCACGTTGTTGGGGCGGATCTCCTTGCCGTTGCGGGCGACCTTCAGGCGCATGCCGCGCTGGAAATGTCCGGAACTGACGCGCACGAAGGCCACGCGGTCGCGGTGCGCCGGATCCATGTTGGCCTGGACCTTGAAGACGACACCGGTGAACTTCGGCTCGTCGGGCTGGACGGCGCGCTCGAGGGCGGCGCGCGGCCCGGGCGACGGCGCCAGCTCGACCAGGGCGTCCAGGACCTCGCGCACGCCGAAATTGTTGATGGCCGAGCCGAAGAACACCGGCGTCTGGCGCCCGGACAGGAAGGCGGCGTGATCGAATTCCGGCACCGCGCCCGAGATCAGCTCGATCTCCTCGCGGGCCTTGGCATAGCCGTCCTGGAACCGCTCGGCCAGTACCGGATTGTCCAGGCCGTCGACGGTCTCGTCGTCATCGTGGTGGCGTTCCGATCCGGGACGGAACACGCGCATGTGGTCGTGGCGGATGTCGAAGACCCCGCCGAAGTGGCGGCCCATGCCCACCGGCCAGGAAAACGGGATGGCGTCCATGCCCAGGTGCCCCTCGATCTCCGAGAGCAGGTCCAGGGGTTCGCGCACCTCGCGGTCCAGCTTGTTGATGAAGGTGATGATGGGCGTGTTGCGGGCGCGGCAGACCTGCAGCAGCCGGATGGTCTGGGGCTCCACGCCGTTGCCGGCGTCGATCACCATCAGTGCGGCATCGACGGCCGTCAGGACCCGGTACGTGTCTTCCGAGAAGTCCTGGTGGCCCGGGGTGTCCAGCAGATTGATGACGCAGTCGCGGTATTCCATCTGCATCACCGAGGAGGCCACGGAAATGCCGCGCTGCTTTTCGATCTCCATCCAGTCCGAGGCGGCGTGGCGGCTGGCCTTGCGCGCCTTGACGCTGCCCGCGATCTGGATGGCGCCTGCGAACAGCAGCAGCTTTTCCGTCAGCGTGGTCTTGCCGGCGTCCGGGTGGGAGATGATGGCGAAGGTGCGCCGACGGGCGACTTCAGCAGTCAGGCTCATGGGCAGTGCGGGGGCGGATGTCGGTGGATGGGACTCGGTGTGGCCGGGCCGAAGACGGCCCGGCGGTGTGGGAGGCGGTCGTTCAGCCGGCGGATTTGTTCAGCAATGCGCCGGCGCGCGGACCCTGGGACCGCGAATCGCGGCGGGCGGCGCCCGAGCCGGCGGGCCGGGCGGGATGGCCGCCCTGGGGGCGGGATGCGTCGCGACGGCCTTCCGCGCCCTGGCGGGATTCGCCGCCCGGGCCGCGCCGGCCGTCCCTGGGGGCGCCGGCCGGACGCCGCGCGCCGCCGCGTCCGGCGGGAGCGCCGTCCTGCAGGCGCGCCAGCGCGCGCTGCTCGCGGGCGTCGGGCGCGGAATCCGCGGTCACCATGGCGCGCGGGTTCCAGCCTTCGACCACGATGGGCTCGATGGTCTGCTTGGTCAGGCGCTCGATGGCCCGCAGCAGCTTGATCTCGGACTGGTCCACCAGCGACAGGGCGGACCCGGTGCTGCCGGCGCGGCCCGTGCGGCCAATGCGGTGCACGTAGTCTTCCGGCACGTTGGGCAGCTCGAAATTGACGACCTGGGGCAGTTGATCGATGTCCAGGCCCCGGGCGGCGATGTCGGTGGCGACCAGCACGGCGACCTTGCCGTCCTTGAAGCCGGACAGGGCCTTGGTGCGGGCGGCCTGGCTCTTGTTGCCGTGGATCGCGGCGGCCTTCAGGCCGTCCTTCACCAGTTTCTCGGCCAGGCGGTTGGCGCCGTGCTTGGTGCGCGTGAACACCAGCACCTGGTGCCAGCCGCTTTCGCGGATGATGTGGCTGAGCAAGTCGCGCTTGTGGGCCTGGTCGGTCATCACCACCTGCTGGCTGACCAGTTCGGACGTGGTGTTGCGCCGCGCCACCGAGACCTCGCCCGGATTGCGCAGGATGCCCTGCGCCAGGCTGCGGATCTCGTCCGAGAACGTGGCGGAGAACAGCAGGTTCTGGCGCTTGGCCGGCAGCAGCTTGAGCACGCGGCGGATGTCGTGGATGAAGCCCATGTCCAGCATGCGGTCGGCCTCGTCCAGGACGAGGATCTCGACGCCGGAGAGGTCCAGCGTCTTTTGCTGGGCATGGTCCAGCAGGCGGCCGGGGGTCGCCACCAGGATGTCCAGCGGCTTTTTCAGGGCGCTGATCTGCGGGTTGATGTTGACCCCGCCGAACATCACCATGGACCGGATCCGGGTGTGCTGGCTGTACAGGCGCACGGATTCCTCGACCTGGGCGGTGAGCTCGCGGGTGGGCGTCAGCACCAGCACGCGCGGGCGGCCGGCCTTCTGGGCGGCGGCCGGGTTCTGGATCAGGTAGTGCAGGATGGGCAGCGTGAAGCCGGCCGTCTTGCCGGTGCCCGTCTGGGCGGCGGCCAGCAAGTCGCCGCCTTCCATGACGCGCGGAATGGCCTGCGCCTGGATCGGGGTGGGATGGGTGTAGCCCGCGTCGTGAACGGCGCGCAGCAGAGGCTCTGCCAGGCCCAGCGAGGCAAAGGTAATGGAAGTATCCAAGGATATGACTCCAGCGACCGCCTATCGCTCGAGTCGAGAGATACCAATCGAGGCCGACGAATGAAAAGGTCTGGGAAAATGCCGCCGGCCGGACCGCGGACCGATGAACGGAGCGCCCGGGGGGCGCGTTCGGGTCCGGGGAGGAAAGCCGGGGAATGCCGCGCAGCGACTGGTAATTTGCGCGAAAGGCTGGATTATAGCGTGTCAGGGGTTTCGCGGGGGACTGTCGTGGCGGCGGCGGACTTTCTACAATACGGCTTCCTGATACCGCTCGACGAGGTCCGCATGATCCGACGTTACCTGAATCTCGCCGCCGCGGCGGCGCTGGCGCTGCTGCTCTCGGGCTGCGGCTACAACGAGATCCAGCGCCAGGACGAACAGGTCAAGGCGGCCTGGTCCCAGGTCCTGAACCAGTACGAGCGGCGCGCCGACCTGGTGCCCAAGCTCGTGTCCTCCGTCAATGCCTACATGGTCAACGAGCGCACGGTGCTGCAGCAGGTCACCGAGGCCCGCGCCCGGGTCGGGCAGGTCCGCATCAGCGCCGACGATCTCGACGATCCGGCGCTGGTGTCCCGGTTCGAGCAGGCCCAGGGGGCGCTCAGCTCCAGCCTGTCGCGCCTGCTGGCCGTGTCGGAGAACTATCCGCAGCTGAAAAGCGACGGCCTTTTCCGCGACCTGATGACGCAGCTCGAAGGCACCGAGAACCGCATCACCGTCGCGCGCGAGCGCTACGTGGCCGCCGTGCAGTCCTATAACCTGACGATCCGCCAGTTCCCCACCCTGATCACGGCGCGCGTCTTCGGCTATCTGCCCAAGGCGCAGTACGGGCTGGACAAGGCCGACGAGGTCATGCGCGATCCGGAGGTCAAGTTCGACGTGCCCGCGTCCGGGACGGCCAAATGACCGGCTTCCGGCGCCTGGCCGCGGCCGTGTGGGCGTTCGTGCTGCTGGCCTGCCTGCCGGCCGGCGCGGTGCGCGCCGCCCCGGTGGCCGTGCCGGCCTGGACGGCGCCGGTCATGGACCTCAGCAAGACGCTGGATGCGACGCAGGTGCGGGCCCTGACCGCGCAGGTGCGCGGCCTGGAATCCCGCAAGGGCTCGCAGCTGTTCGTGCTGCTCGTGCCCAGCACCGGGGACGAGACCATCGAACAGTACGCGCGCCGCGTCTTCGACCAGTGGCGCATCGGGCGCGAGGGCGTGGACGACGGGGTGCTGCTGCTGGTGGCGGTGCGCGACCGCCGGGTGCGTATCGACGTCGGCTATGGCCTGGAGGGCGCGGTCACCGATGCGGCGGCCGGCCGCATCATCCGCGAGCAGATCACGCCGCGCTTTGCCCAGGGCGACGTCTTCGGCGGCCTGCAGGCGGGAATCTCGTCCCTGCAGGCCCTGATCCGGGGCGAGGCCCTGCCGCCGCCGCCCGCGCAAGAAGCGCAGGACGACGAGGACACGGCCGGCTACGCCATGGCGCTGCCCTTGCTGGTGATGGCGCTGGCCATGCCCTGGTGGATCAGCGCCGTGCTGGCCGGCGGTTTCGTGTTCGTCTTGACGGGCAGCCTCGTGTGGGCGGTCCTCGGCGCCGTCACGGGCGCGCTGGTGGGCATGGTCTCGCGCGCTTCGGGCCTGAGCTCGCGCCTGCGCCGACGCTCGTCGCGCGGGCGGGGCGGCGATGGCGGATTCGGGGGCGGATTCGGCGGAGGCGGCGGCTTTGGCGGGGGAGGCTTCGGCGGCGGCGGGTCCGGCGGCGGAGGCGGTGGCGGCCGGGGCGGCGGAGGCGGCGCGTCCGGCGGCTGGTAGCAGGTCTTACAGGGCCAGGAACAGCGCGTGCGCCATCTGGGCGATCAACTGGTCGCGGCGCGGGTCGGGGGCCGGTTCTTCTCCGATGGTCGACCAGGCGGGATGGCCGCGCGCCTCGTCCAGGATCGCCTGGACGTCGGGCGGCAGGCGGTGCAGCGGTTCTGGCGCCTGGGCGTCGGCTTGAGGTTCGGCGCCGGCCTCATTTTCCGCGCCGGGCGCGGCGGCGGCCGGATCGGCGGCAGCCGTCAGAGCCAGCAGGTCGCCCTCGATGGGCCGCATGGCGGCGTGTCCCCGGCATTCCAGGGCCCGCACCAGCGCAAGCTGCCGCAATCCCAGCAGATGCAGGACCGGATCGTCCACGGTCATTTCCATATTGCCCGCCAGCCGGCCCATCAGGCGCTTGCCCCATTGGTTCGCCCCCTGCCAGACCCCGCCGATCGCGGCCCCCAGCAGGGCGGCCGCGCCCAGGCTCAGGCCGCCCGTGAGCATGTCCAGCGTGGCGCCCGCCATGGCGCCGGTGGCCAGACCCTTGCCGACCTGGATGCCGAAGCTGCGCAGCGCCTGCGGGCTGAACAAGTCCATGCCCCAGCGTTCGCCTTCCAGGGGCAGGGGATGGTGCGGGAACGTGGCCTTGCTGAACCGGTAGCGCTTGAGCAGGGCGTGCACGCACGCTTGCTCGCGCTCGCGGGTGCGCTTGCGCAGCACCAGCGTGATCGTCGCCATGTCGGTGGGGTCCTGGGCGCAGGGCAGCCGCAGGGCGGCGGCATCGATCAGCAGCTCGGCGATCAGCCGGGTGGCGTCCTGCAGGCGCTTCAGGCGCTGCTCGCCCAGGTCGGCGCGCAGCGCCATCAGGGAGGCCGCGTGCGGGTCCAGCATCAGCGCCAGGCGGTCGAGCATCTGGCTTTCGCCGTCCAGCGCGGGCGCAACCGTGTCGAAATCGACCGTGGCATGCAGGCCCAGGCGCGCCAGGGCGTCGCGCCAGGCCGCGACGTTGGCGAGCGGGCTGCGGGTGAAGTTCAGCACCGGCAGGATGGGGCGGCCGCAGGCGGCCAGCAGCATGAGTTCGTCGCGGTGCTTGGGCAGCACCGGGTCGCGGGCGTCGATGACGTAGAGGGCGGCGTCGGTGTCCAGCACGGTGGTGAGGACGCGGCATTCCTGCTCGAAGCGGCCGGCCGACTCGGGGCTGTCGAGCAGCCGGCGGATGCGGTCGGGACCGTCCAGCCGTTCCTGGGGGGGCACCAATTGCTCGAGATAGTCGAGCACGCCCATGGCGTCCTCCAGCCCCGGGGTGTCGCGCAGGATCAGCATGGGCTTGCCCGCGGCCGACAGCAGCTGCGCGCTTTCGACGTGGCGGGTGGTGCCCGGCTGATCGGCGACCTCGCCGAATATCTCGTCGCGCAGCAGGGTGCGCAGCAGCGAGGTCTTGCCGGTGTTGGTGTGGCCGACGACTGCCAGGTCGATGGGCTTGGGGGCATCAGTCATGACGGAAATTTCCGAGGTGTTCCAGCCAGGCCTCCAGGCTGGATGCCTGGAGCAGGGATTGCTGCGACAGCGCGTGCTGCCAGGCCTGCCGGCGTTCGGCCGAGCCGCCCAGGCACAGGATCCGCAGGTCGGGACAGGCGTGGCGCAGTTCGTCCAGCCAGGCGGCCGTGCCGCGGTCCGGGGTCAAGCGCCCGTCGCACACCAGCAGCAGGTGTGCGGCATCGAGCCCGGCGCGGATGCGGCGCCGGTCGTCGCGGCTGTCGCAGCGGCCCAGGTCCTGGACGTCATCGGGCAGGCCGGCCGGCGGCCAGGGCAGGTCCGGCCCCAGCTCGTAGGCCAGGATCGCCGCGCGGCCCGTGCCGGATCCGGTGCCGGGCGCAGCGGCCCGCGAGGGGGCGCCCGCCGGCGCGGGCCGGTCGATGCCCAGCGATTCGTGCGTGGGCTGCAGGCGCTCGCGCAGTTCGAGCCAGCCGGGCAGGTCGGGATCGATCCGCAGCCGCCGCAGACGGTGGCGCAGCCATGCGCCGCAGACCGCCAGGCCCAGCACCCGGGGCAGCAGGCCCCATGCCACCACGCAGCCGACCAGCCAGAGGGACCAGTCCGCCTGCACCGCGGGCGGCGCGGGCGTGGCGTTCATGCTCTGCGCCACCGACAGGCCATCGGGCACCGGAAAGCCCAGGGCATGCGGCAGGCTGCCCAGCCACTGGCTGAATGCCGTGAAGGCGCCGGGCGACAGCAGCGTCGTTTCCCAGTGGAAGGTATAGCTGCGCGTGCTGAGCAGCACGATCAGGGTGGGGATGGCCCCCAGGTAGGCGATCGTCCAGGTGCCATGGCTGAGCAGGCCCACCGCCGGCTTCCAGGCGCGGGCGCGGCTCATCAGGGACAGGAAGGCCTGGGCGGCGATCGCGGCGTCGGGACCGCGCGCGAGCTTGCTGGTCAGCCACAGCCACAGGCGCGACAGCGCGGTGCCCGCCTGCAGACCGGGCAGGCAGCCCGCCAGCCAGATCAGGAACGTCAGGGCGTGCAGCCCCAGCAGGCTCAGCAGGGCGAGCGCCAGGTTGACCGACCCGTCGACGGGGCTCAGGGCGGCGCGGGCCGCGCCGATGCCGGCCAGGACCGCGCCCAGCCAGACGGCGGCCAGCGCCCAGCGCGCGCCGTGCGCCCATTGATCCAGGCTGTCCTGCAGCGGGCTGTGGGCCGCCAGCCAGGCGGCGCGCGCCAGGATGCGCTGGCGCAGGTCGCCCGGTTCGCGCAGGGCGGCCTGGCACGCGGCCCGGTCCGCCAGGGGCCCCCAATGGGCCTCGCGCAGGCGCACGGCCTCGGCCCGCCAGTGCTGCGGCAAGGGCGGGGACGGGCGTGCGGGCGCGGCGGAATTCTCCATGGAGACCGAATACGCGGTGAAAAAAGGATGATACCGAGTTTTACCGCGCGCAGGGCTTGAGCAGCGTGACGTCGCCGTCGGTCGGCATGATGGCGCGCAGGGGCTCGCAGCGGCCCTTGACGCACCAGTCGTAGTCGGCCGTGTAAGGCGACCGGGTCAACCGCAGCACCTGCAGCGGGGCGGTGTGCGGCTGGTATTCGTACCAGCCGTCGGCGTGGTGCACGGCATCGGGAGGCGGGTCCATGCCGGCGCCCGAGCCCAGGATGCGGGCATGGCCCGCGATCAGGACGGGCTTGCCGCCGGCGTCCCGCCGGACGCGGTAGTCTTCTTCCCAGCGGATCTTTTCGATGGAATGCGTCCAGGCCAGCGTGAAGTCCCGGACGGGGACGAAGCGCGGCGGCACCTGCGGCGCCGCCGCCAGCGTCAGGCAGACACCCAGCGTCGCTAGCATCAGGCGCCCTGGGTCTGGGAGTCGGCCCGTCGGCTGCGGGCCAGGTGCCAGACGAGGAAGACCGCCGTTGCGGCGAAGCCCAGCTCGTCGGTGAGGGGCGCGGCCGCCACCAGCAGGGCCGCCGCCACCACGACGTAGGCGCGTTCAAAGCCGTTCAGGCGCGTCTTCAGGAAGCCGGTGATGCCCGCGCCCCACAGCGTGATCGCCACCAGGGCCTTGAAGACCACGTAGACCGTGTCCCAGGCCGTGCCGCCCTGCAGCATCAGGGCAGGGGAATACACGGCCATGTAAGGCACGACGAAGCCCGCGACCGCGACCCGCAGCGCCTGGATGCTGATCTTCAGCCCGTTCTCGCGGGCGATCGGCGCCGCGGCGAAGGCGGCCAGCGCCACCGGCGGCGTCAGGTCGGCCATGATGCCGAAATAGAAGACGAACATGTGCGAGATGATCAGCGGCACGCCGAGCTTGAGCAGGATGGGCGCGGCCAGGGAACTGGTGATGATGTAGTTCGGGATGGTCGGGATGCCCATGCCCAGCACCAGGCAGGTGATCATCGTCAGGAAGAGCGCCAGGAACAGGTTGTTTTCCCCGATGGCGATCACCTGGCCGCCGAACTCGGCGGCCACGCCGGTCAGGTTGATGATGCCGATGATGACCCCGACCAGGGCGCAGGCCGTCGCGACCGACAGCGCGTTGCGCGCGCCGTCGGCCAGCGAGTTGATCGCCAGTTTCAGGGCGTCGCGGCCATGGCGGCGGAACAGCAGGGCCACGGCCAGCACCGCCACGATGATGAAGAAATCGGTGACGCCGAACTTCACGAATCCGGCGCAGGCGATGCCCAGCAGCAGCCAGAACAGATAGCGCAGCAGCATGGGGCGGGCGCCCTGGATCACGGCGGCGCCGAAGATCAGGATGACGGTCAGGCCCAGGCCGATGGTGCCCGAGAACAGCGGTGTGTAGCCCGAGAACAGCAGCGCCACCAGGCCGATCAGCGGCAGCAGCAGGTACCAGCTCTTGCGCACGGCGGCCCAGGGATTGGGGCAGTCTTCCTTGGCCAGGCCGTGCAGGCCGCGGCGCCCGGCCTCGAGGTGGACCGTCAGAAAGGCGGTGGTGAAATACAGGATGGCCGGGATGATGGCGGCCTTGACGACCTCGACGTAGGGGATGTTCAGGGTCTCGGCCATGATGAAGGCGACCGCGCCCATCACCGGCGGCATGATCTGCCCGCCCATGCTGGAGGTGGCCTCGACGCCGCCGGCGAAGGCCGACGAGTAGCCGAAGCGCTTCATCAGCGGGATCGTGAACTGGCCTGTGGTGACGACGTTGGCCACGCCCGATCCGTTGATCGTGCCCATCAGGCCGGAACTGACGACCGAGACCTTGGCCGGCCCGCCGCGCGTATGCCCCACCATGCCCATGGAAAAATCGCTGAACAGCTGGATCATGCCCGCCTGTTCCAGGAACGCGCCGAACAGGATGAACAGATAGATGTAGGTGGACGACACGTAGGTGGGCGTGCCGTAGATGCCCTCGACCCCGAAGCTGAGCGTGCCGACGATCTGGTCCAGCCCGTATCCGCGGTGCATGAAGGGTCCCGGGATGTACTGGCCGAACAGGCCGTAGGCCAGGAACAGCCCGCAGATGATGGGCAGCGCCCAGCCCATCATCCGCCGCGTGGCCTCGAACACGAGGATGATCGTCAGGATGCCGACCACCATGTCCGCCTCGGTCATCTGGCCGGCGCGCGCGGTCAGGTCGGATTCATAGACCCAGTGGTAGAGGCTGAGCGCGAAGCCCAGGATGCCCAGCGTCCAGCCGAGCGCCTGGCCCAGCCGCCCGCTGCGAGCGTACAAGGTGAAGACCATCAGCAGGACGAAGCCCACGTGGATGGCCCGGATGACCTGGCTGGACAGCGGACTGTAGGCGGCCGTCCAGACCTGGAAGCAGGAAAAGGCGACGGCGATCCAGAAGACGCTGCGCGGCATCGGCTGGTCGGCGTGATCGTGGGGAGAACTCATGTTTCGGGTTCCGTGGCATTGATAAACCCCCTCGGGATGGGTGCCGGAGGGGGTTCGGAGGGAAGTGCCGGGTGGGGCTGGCCGATCTTATTTGATCAGGCCGACTTCCTTGTAGTAGCGTTCGGCGCCGGGGTGGACCGGAACGGGCATGCCCTTGAGGGCGTTGGCCAGTTCGATGGTCTTGGCGGCATTGTGGGCCGATTTCAGGGTGTCGAGCTGTTCGTAGAAGGTCTTGGTCATCTGGTAGACCAGATCGTCGGGCACGGCATCGGAGGTGATCAGGAAGTTCGGCACGGCCACGGTGGGCGTGTCGCCCGTCATGCCTTCATACGTGTCGGCGGGGATGGTGGCCGGCTGGTAGGCGGCGTTGTTGATCTTGGCCACGATGTCGGCCGGGATGGGCACCACGACGATCTTGACCGAGGTGGCCAAGTCGCGGATCGAGGACACGCCCAGTCCCGCGGACTGCAGGGTGACGTCGAGCTGGCGGTTTTTCATGAGCTCGACGGACTCGCCAAACGGCAGGTACTCGACCTTGGCGAAGTCGTCGTAGGTCAGGCCGGCGGCCTTGAGCACCGCGCGGGCGTTCAGCTCGGTGCCCGAGCGGGCGGCGCCCACGGAGATGCGCTTGCCTTTCAGGTCGGCCAGGGTCTTGATGCCGGATTCGGCGTTGGCGACGATCTGGATGTAGTTGTTGTAGGTGGCGGTCATGCCGCGCAGTTTTTTCAGCGGGGCCTTGAAGCCGGCCTCGGCGTTGCCCGTGTAGGCGTCGGACACCGTGTCGGCCAGCGCGAAGGCGAGTTCGCCGCGGCCGGCCTGGATCAGGTTCATGTTCTCGGCGGAGGCCTTGGTGACCTGGGCGGTGGATTTCGCGTCGGGGATGTGCTTGTTATAGATCTGCGACAGGGCGACACCCATGGGGTAGTACACGCCGCTCTGGCCGCCGGTCAGGATGTTGATGAACTTGGTGTCGGCATGGGCCGGAAGGGCCGCGACGGCGGCGACGGCCATCGCCGCCGTGGCCAGCCATTTTGTCATTTTCATGGTGTGCTTTCCTCTTGTGCGGGCAAAAATCTGATCTGGCATGGTATCAGGACCATCCAGCCGCCAAACTTGGGAATCACCCTAGTAAATTTAGGATTTTCCGGCGTTTTGCCCGTGCCCGGCTATGCGCCGCCTGCTTGACGACCGACACGAAGGAAACATGACCATGAACGACGAACGCAGCATCATCCTGGACGGCCGCTGGAAAGGCTATCCTCTCGCCGCCGAGCCCTGCCCGGTGGAGAACATCGGCAAGCTGGGCTGGAACCTCTACCGGGACGACCTGCCCTATCCGATCGCGGTGCTCGACGCCGGCGCCCTGGACCACAATCTGCGCTGGATGCAGGCCTACGCCGACGCGCACGGCATCGTCACGGCGCCGCACGGCAAGACCACGATGTCGCCGCAGATCTTCCGCCGGCAACTGGAGGCCGGTGCCTGGGGCCTGACCCTGGCCACCGTCTGGCAGGCGGGCGCGGGCGTGCGCGCCGGCGCGCGGCGCATCCTCATCGCCAACCAGGTGCTCGCGGACGCCGATCTTGACGGCCTGGCCGCGCTGCTGGACGGAGAGCCGGGCCTGCGCGTGTGGTTCCTGGTCGATTCGACGGCCCAGGTCGGACAGATCGAGGACTGGGCGCAGCGCCGCAGCCGCCAGGCGCCCTTCGACTGCCTGATGGAAATCGGCATCGCCGGCCAGCGGACCGGCTGCCGCAGCGCCGCACAGGCCCTGGAGCTGGCGCGGCGCATCCAGGCCAGCCCGGCGCTGCGCCTGGGCGGCATCGAGTGCTACGAGGGCGGCCTGGCCCACGGTGATCTGCACGGCGACCAGGCCGCCGTCTCGGCCTTCCTGGACGAGGTGCGGGATATTGCAGGGGCCTGCGACGACGCCGGCCTGTTCGAGGACGAGGACATCATCCTGTCGGCGGGCGGCTCGGCCGTGTTCGACGTGGTCGCGCCGGCTCTGCGGGCCACCTTGTCGCGCCCGGTGCGCGGCGTGCTGCGCTCGGGCTGCTACATCACCCATGACCACGGCTTCTATGCCGGCTTCCTGCGCAACATCGACGCCCGCGCCGGCCTTCAGGACAGCCTGCGTCCCGCCCTGACGGTCTGGGCGCTCGTGCAGTCCGTGCCCGAGCCGGGCCTGGCCCTGCTGAGCGGCGGCAAACGCGACCTGTCCTTCGACCTCTCGCTGCCGCAGCCGGTCGCCCATGCGCCGCGCTGGGCGCAGTCGTCGGCGCCCGCGCCGGAGGGCTGGTCCGTGACGGCCCTGAACGACCACCATGCCTATCTGCGCTACGACCCCCAGGGCATCGCCCCCGCCGTGGGCGACCGCGTGGTGCTGGGCATCTCGCACCCCTGCACGACCTTTGACAAATGGACCTGGATGCCGCTGGCCGACGAGGCGGGCGACGTGGTGGGCGCCGTGACGACCGAATTCTGACGCCCGCGCAGTTCAGCGAGGGCATCGAGCGGGTCTGGGTCAACGGATGCCTGAGCTATACTGCCCAGGATCGGGCCTGCGTCGGCCGGGCCGGGCGTTTCGTCCCGCGCGCCACACGGCCGTAATTCCTGCAGCCCGGCGGACTCCGTCGTGACGACTGTTCTGCCTCGACATGAAACCGCCTTCCATGCCTCGCATCGACCTGCTGGAGCCCGCCGTGATGCTGGCCACGGTCCTGCAGTGGCTGCTGCTGGCCTCTCTGGTGGGGCTGATCGTCGGCGTGGGCGTCAGCATCTTCCTGCATGCGCTTTTCTTTTCCACCGGACACACCCTGCACGCGCCCTCCTGGGCGTACTGGCTGATGCTGCCCGCCGCGGGCCTGGCCAACGGGCTGATCATGGACTACGGCTACCGGCGGTTGGGAACGCCGGGCCTGAAGGACTCGATTTTCGCCGCCGTGCACGAGCAGGGCGGCCGGCTGCCCTGGCGCACGCTGTTGCTCAAGCCTGTGGCCGCCATCATCACCCTGGCCAGCGGCGGTTCCGCGGGCAAGGAAGGCCCCTGCTCGCACCTGGGGGCATCCCTGGCGGCCGTGGTGGGCCAGTGTTTCCGCCTGAACCGCGAACTGCGCCAGCGCATCGTGGCCTGCGGCGTGAGCGCCGGGTTCGCCAGCGTCTTCGGCACGCCCATCGCTGGCGCCATCTACGGCGTGGAAATGCTGATCATCGGCCGCATCCGCCATGATTTCCTGTTTCCGGCGCTGATCGCCGGCATGACCTCGTTCCAGGTCAGCAAGGCGATGGGCATTCCCTACCAGTACTACGCCATCCCGCTGCTGCCGGAATTCTCCGAATCCCTATTCCTGCGCACAGTCCTGATCGGCATGCTGTGCGGCGTGGTGGCCCGCATCTTCGTCGACCTGATCTACGCGGTGCGCAACGCCTGCCAGCGCCTGCAGTCCCGCCATCGCCTCTGGCCGCCCCTGATGCCCCTGGCCGGCGGGCTGCTGTTGGCCGCCCTGGTCACGGTCATCCCCACGGACTACCTGGGCCTGAGCCTGCCGCTGATGGACCGGGCGCTGCAGGGCGAAGCCATGCCCTATCTGGGTTTTCTCTGGAAATCGTTGTTGGTGGCCGTCACTCTCGGCTCGGGTTTCTATGGCGGCATCGTGACGCCGCAGTTCGTCATCGGCGCCGTGGCGGGCAACGCCTTCGCCCACCTGTTCGGCATCAGCCCGGCGCTGGGTGCGGCCGTCGGGCTGGTCTCCGTGGTGGCGGCGGCCTCGAACACGCCGCTGGCCGCCATTCTCATGGGGGTCGAACTCTTCGGCGGCGTCGTGGGCACGGTCTATGTGTCGGGTGCGGCCATCGCGGCCTATCTGATCATCGGCCACCGCAGCGTCTATCCGGACCAGCGCCTGGGACATGCGAAGTCCTCCTGGATGCGGGTGCGCCCCGACATCCCCGTCGGCCAGGAAAAGACGCACCTGTCCTATGGCCTGCTCAAGGGCTGGCGGCAGATGCGCTCGCAGGGCCCCCGGGCCTGGCTGCGGGCGTGGTGGCAATCAGTGCGCCAAGGGAAACAGACACATGACGATCAGCCCTGAAGTCCTGCTGGCCAGCATCGGCGCGGTCGCCATGGCCGCCCAATGGGTCGCCTGGAAGCTGCGCGTGCCCGCCATCCTGTTCCTGCTGTTGGCGGGCATCGCCGTCGGACCGGTGGCGGGCTGGCTGAAACCTGACGAGCTCTTCGGTCCGCTGCTGTTCCCGGTGGTGTCCCTGGCCGTGGCCGTCATCCTGTTCGAAGGCAGCCTGACGCTGGAATTCCATCAGACGCGAGGGCTGGCGCAGGTCGTGCGCCGCCTCGTGACCGGCGGCCTGCTGATCGCCTGGGCGGTCGCCGCGTTCGCCGTCCATGTCTTCCTGCAGTTTCCCTGGGACCTGGCGGTGCTGTTCGGGGCGATCACCTGCGTGACCGGGCCGACCGTGATCGCCCCTTTGCTGAAGACCGTCAAGCCCGTCGCCCCGGTTGCCCATGCGCTGCGCTGGGAAGGCATCCTGATCGACCCGATCGGCGCCATCCTGGCGGTGCTGTCCTACGACCTGATGGTGGCCTTGCGCACCACCCACGCCTGGGGCCACGCCATGTGGTCGCTTGGGGGCACCGTGGTGACCGGCCTGGGGTTCGGCATCGCCGCCGGCTGGCTGCTGGGCGTGCTGCTGCGGCGCGGCTGGGTGCCGGATTCGCTGCTGAACCTGTCCGTGCTGGCCTCGATCTTCGCCGCCTTTTCCTTGTCCAACACCGTGCAGCACGAATCGGGGCTGCTGACGGTAACCATCATGGGCATCTGGCTGGCAAACCGGCCCGGCATCCCGGTCAACGACATCCTGGAATTCAAGGAGACACTCAGCCAGATCCTGCTGTCGGCCCTGTTCATCCTGCTGGCGGCGCGGGTGGCGCCCGGCCAGATCCTCGACCTGGGGTGGCCCGCGCTGGCCGTGCTGGCGTGCATGCTGTGGGTCGGACGGCCGCTCAAGGTGCTTTTCGCTACCTGGGGGTCGAAGCTCAGCTGGCGCGAGCGCGGTCTGCTGGCCTGGATCGCGCCGCGGGGCATCGTCGCGGCGGCGGTGTCCGCGCTGTTCGCACTGCGCCTGGAATCGCTGGACGTGCCCAATTCGGACCGCCTGCTGCCCATGACCTTCCTGCTCATCATCGGCACGGTGATCTGGCAGAGCCTGACGGCGCGTCCCGTGGCGCGCCTGCTGAAGGCGGCCGAGCCCGACCGGGTCGGCTTCCTGATTTCCGGCGCCAATCCCGTGGCGCGGGCGATCGGCCTGGCTCTGCACGAGCAGGGGGTGCCGGTGCGCCTGTGCGACAGCGACTGGTACAGCCTGTCCAAGGCGCGCATGCTGGGTCTGCCCACCTATCACGGCAGCCCGCTCTCCGAGCATGCGCAGCACAACCTGGACACCAACGGCCTGGGCCGCCTGCTGGCGCTGGGCACGCGCGACCACGTGAACCAGCTGATCATGGTGCGGGGCCGCGACGAGTTCGGCAAGCACAAGGTGTTCAGCCTGCCCCTGTCCCAGGACGGCGATCCGGCGGGCAAGCACGCCGTGGAACCCGAATATCGCGGCCGCACCCTGTTCGCGCCCGGCCTGGGGTACTGGAAGCTCTCCAGCCTGCTGGCGGCGGGGGCGCAGATCAAGGCCACGCGCCTGTCCGAGAGCTTCGGCTTTGCGCAATATCTGGGGCAGGAGCCGGCCAGATCCGTCATTCCGCTGTTTGCCGTGAACCCCAAGGGATATGCGATCCCCTTCACCCTGGACCAGGATCTGCAGCCCGCCGCCGGCTGGGTCGTCATCGGCCTGCACGGCGGGACCGAGGCCGAGGCGCCGGCGGCCGACCAGGCCGCCTGACGCCGCGGGGGGCGGCTTATGGTTTTTCGGCCTGTTCGGGCCAGGAGAACCCCAGGTGCGCCGGCTTCTTGCCGCCGATCGTGACCTCGCGGGTCTGCGTCCGGCCCTGGTAGGTGGCCTTGACGCGGTACTGGCCATCCGGCAGCCGGACCAGCAGGTAGGGCCCCTGGGCCGTGGCGTCCAGCACCGGCCGGCCCTCGGCATCGGTGATGCCGACCTGCACGTCGGCCACGTAGTCGCCCGGCCCCTGGCCCGGCGCCCGCTGGTCGAAGGTCATGGACAGCGGAAAGTCCCGCATGGCCTCCTTGAACGAAGTGGACTCGTCGATGCCGATGCCGCCGCTGACATAGTCGACGCCGCCCTGGTGCTGCAGGGCCGGCAATGCGGCCTGGGCCGGCGAGAGGCAGGCGGCGCCGGCCAGCGCGAGGGCGGCCAGCACGGCGGCGCGGGGAGAAAAGGAAAAGACGTGCGAGATCGGTTCGGATGGCATGATGCGCTCCTGCCTGCGGCCGGGGGTGCCGGGCGGGCCCCGGCAGGCGCGGGATCCCGGCGGGCGTCGCGCCCCGGACGGACCGCTATACTGGGACGCATGTCACGAGTATAGGCGGGGAGGATCCCATGGAACAGCGTTGCGCGTCCGCCACCCGCCGCCTGTTCTTCGCCCTGTGGCCGGATGCCGATACCGTCCAGGCGCTGGGCGACTGGGTGCGCCTCGCCCGCGAGGCCTGCGGCGGCCGGCCGATGCGGGCCGACACCCTGCACCTGACGCTGGCCTTCCTGGGGGCGGTCGGGGCGGACCGGATTCCCGCCCTGTCCGGGCTGCTGGCGCAGGGGCGCTGGTCCGGCGGCACGCTGGCCCTGGATCGGTTCGGCCGGTTTCGCGGGCCGCGCATCGTCTGGGCCGGCCCGTCCGTGCCCGTGCCCTGGCTGGATGCCCTGCAGACGGCCTTGTGGCGTGACCTCGAGGGCCTGGGCTTTGCACCGCCGTCCGAACCCTTCCGCCCCCATGTGTCGCTGCTGCGCAAGGCCGGCGACGGCGACCTGGCGGGTCTGCCCGCGATGCGTCCCATCCTGTGGACCCCGCGCCGGCTGGTGCTGGTGGCCTCATCCCCGCGTGAGAGCGGCTCGTACTACCAGGTGCTGGGAGACTGCCGCCTGCGATCGGACTGACGGGCGCGCGGCCCGCTGTCACAGGCGCGTCATCTTCGGCCACTAGACTGCATGCTCCTCCCCCCGCCCTTTCAAGGACGAGACCATGCAGCTTCGCCATCTCTCGCTCATCGCGCTTCTGGGCGCCCTTCCCCTCACCGCCGTCGGCCAGCAGGAAACCCCCGCCGTGCTGGCGGGCCACGCCGTGCTGGCCGCCAAGAGCGCGGTCCCGGCGCCGGCCGACGCGCCGTCCGACCTGAAGATGGCCGGCAAGTACACCACCGGGCGCCGCGTCGAGGCGCCGGAGACCGTCATGGGCCAGTCGGCCGGACGGCCCACCGGCATGGCCCTGCCGATCGCGGGCCAGCCCCGCCAGGGCCATTCGGGCATCAAGATGATGGCCGACGGCACGGCGTGGATCCTGACCGACAACGGCTTTGGCGCCAAGGCCAATTCCATGGATTCCATGCTGTACCTGAACCAGTACCGCATCGACTGGAAGGGCGGCACGCTGACGCCGCTGCGCACGGTCTTCCTCAGCGATCCGGACAAGAAGCTCCCGTTTCGCATCGTTCATGAGGGCACGGACCGGCGCTACCTGACGGGCTCCGATCTGGATACCGAGAGCTTCCAGCCCGTGGGCGACCATTTCTGGATCGGTGATGAATTCGGACCGTACCTGATCAAGGTCGACGGATCCGGCAAGGTGCTGGCCTTCTTCGAGACGCAGGTCGACGGCAAGCCGGTCCGCTCGCCGGACCACTTCGGCGTGGCCTCGCCCGGCGCCCCGGGGCAGTCCTACAAGGACGTGAACCTGAAGCGCTCCAAGGGCTTCGAGGGGATGGCGGTCTCGCCCGACGGCCGCTTCCTGTATCCCCTGCTGGAAGGTCCGCTGTGGCGGGAAGACACCGCAAGCTGGGAAACGCAGGACGGCAAGACCGTGTTGCGCGTCCTGGAATTCAGCGTGGCCGATGAAAAATGGACGGGCCGCTCGTGGTTCTACCCCCTGGAGGGCAAGGACCACGCCATCGGCGACTTCAACATGATCGACGCCCGCTCGGGCTTGGTGATCGAACGTGACAACGGCGAAGGCACGCCGGACAAGGCCTGCGCGCCGGCGGTCAAGGACACGCGACACTGCTTTTCCAGCGTGCCTGCATTCAAGCGGATCTACAAGATCGGCTTTCCCGAGGACGGTGCCGGACCGATGCTGCGCAAACTCGCCTACGTCGACCTGCTGAAGATCCAGGATCCCGACGGCCTCGCCCGCAAGCCGCTGACCGGCGGCGTCCTGCAGTTTCCCTTCTTCACCATCGAGAACGTCGACGTCGTGGACGATCGGCACATCGTGGTCGGCAACGACAACAACTTTCCCTTCTCGTCCAGCCGCGATCCCAATCGCCAAGACGACAACGAGCTCGTGCTGCTGCGCGTCGAACAACTCCTGCAAAACCGGTGAACGCCATGAACGACCTTGACCTGGACGATATTCCCGCCAATCCCAGCCGCCAGGAACCGCTGTCCCGGCTGGGCGGACGCGTCAGCCGCCGCAGATTCCTGGCCGGCGGGCTGGGCGCGGGGGCCGTGGGTTTCCTGGGCGGCATGCTGCCCCTGGTGCGGGCGCTGGCGTCCCCCAGGCCCGCGGCGGCCGCGGCGGCGCTGGGCTTCAAGCCCGTGCCCATGAGCACCGCCGACACGGTCGTCGTGCCCGAGGGATACGCCTGTGCGGTGATCAAGCGCTGGGGCGATCCCCTGCATGC
Source organism: Castellaniella sp. (assembly GCA_035707805.1). GTDB lineage: Bacteria > Pseudomonadota > Gammaproteobacteria > Burkholderiales > Burkholderiaceae_B > Castellaniella. The sequence goes on from DASSTS010000019.1 coordinate 140,965, forward strand.
CGGCGCGCCGGCGTTCAAGGGCGACGCCAGCGACGACGCCGCGGCCCAGGCGCAGCAGGTGGGCTACAACCACGACGGCATGCACTTCTTTCCCATCGACGGCAAGGACGGTGTCGCGGGCAGCAGCGCGGAAGGCCTGCTGGTCACCAACCATGAATACGTCACGCCCCATTACTTCTTCCCCGCCGGCGTGCGGCCCGGCGGCCCGGGGTGGACGCCCGACTGGGTGCGCAAGGCCCAGCACGCGCAAGGCGTCTCCGTCACCCACATCCGCCTGGATGCCGGGGGCCGGTGGCAACTGGTGGCGGATTCGCCCTACAACCGCAGCATCCATGCCGCCACCCCCATCGACGTCGCCGGCCCGGCGGCCGGGCACGCGATGCTGCGCACGGGGGCGGACCCCGACGGGCGCCGGGTGCTGGGGACGTTCGGCAATTGCGGCAATGGCTGGACGCCCTGGAACACCTACCTGACGTGCGAAGAGAATTTCACCGACTATTTCGGCGTCGGCGCCCGGGACGCGGACGCCGTCGATTATCCGGACGCGGCCTGCCGCGAGCACATGCAGCGCTACAAGGGCGGCGGCAAGGCCGCCGATCCCGACTATGCCTGGGACCTGCATGACGAGCGCTTCGACTGGACGCGCGAGCCCAACGAGTACAACCGCCACGGCTGGATCGTCGAGATCGATCCCTTCGAACCTGCGGCCGCGCCGCGCAAGCTGACCGCGCTGGGCCGCTTCAAGCACGAGAACGCGGCCCTGACGGTCGCCCCGGACGGCCACGTGGTCGTCTACATGGGCGACGATCAGCAAAGCGAATACCTCTACCGCTTCGTCTCCGACGAGGTCTTCCGCCCCGAGGATCCCGCGCACAACCGCGGCCTGCTGGAGCGCGGCACCCTGTTCGTCGCTCGCTTCGACGTGGGCGCCGACGGCAAGGGCGTCGGCCGCTGGATCCCGCTGCTGCCCGACACGCCGACCGTGGAAGGCGGGCGGCTGGGGGCCTTGTTCAACGAGGACCGGGGCGAGATGCTGATCAAGACGCGCCAGGCGGCCGATGCGGTGGGCGCCACGCCCATGGACCGGCCCGAGTGGGTGGCCGTGCATCCCGACCGGCGCGAAGCCTACGTCACCCTGACCAACAACACCCGCCGCGGCAGCGGCAAGCCGCGCTGGCCGGGCGGCCCGGCGCACCCCGGCCCCGACGCGGCCAATCCCCGCGCCGACAATATCTACGGTCAGATCGTGCGCTGGCGCGAGACCGGCCGGGATGCTTCCAGCCCGGAATTCACCTGGGAGATCTTCCTGCTGGCGGGCAATCCGGGCCAGTACGGCGAGGGTGATCCGCGCCGCGGATCCCGCCAGATCACGCCGGAAAACACCTTCAACAGCCCCGACGGCCTGGGCTTCGACCCGCAGGGGCGGCTGTGGATCCAGACCGACGGCAAATACGGCAATCGAGGAGACTATGCCGGCCAGGGCAACAACCAGATGCTGGTGGCCGACCCGGTTTCGGGAGAACTGCGCCGCTTCATGACCGGGCCGCGCGGCTGCGAGGTCACCGGCATCACCTGGACGCCCGACCAGCGCTTCGTCTTCATCAACATCCAGCATCCGGGGGAAGGGCCGGACCTGGAGACGGCCCAGGCCAGCCCCCTGTCGGCATCGCGCTGGCCGGATGGCGAACGCGCCTCGCGCCCGCGTCCGGCCACGGTCGTGATCTGGAAGGAGGATGGCGGCATCGTCGGGACCTGATGCCGGGCGCCGTCCGGACCATGGCCAGGGTATTACCAAATGATAGCGGGCTGTAGCTGGCGCCCGCCTTGAGGTAAGGTGGGGGGCGACAGCAGGAGCGGCCCCGACCATGACTTCCGCCAGCAGGGATCAGACGCCGGCCCGGGACTTTCTCGCCGGCGACACCGAAATGGACAGGCTCATCGCCGCCCATGACTGGTCCCGCACGCCTCTTGGGCCCATCGCGCAATGGTCGCCCAGCCTGCGGCAGATGGTCGGCTTCATGCTGATGAGCCGGTTTCCCCTGCTGCTGTGGTGGGGGCCCGACTATATCAGCCTCTACAACGACGCCTATCGTCCAGTCCTGGGGGCCAAGCATCCCTGGGCATTGGGCAGGACGGTGTGCGAATGCTGGCAGGAGGTCTGGTCCGTCCTCAAGCCCCTGATCGACACGCCCTTCCGGGGCGGCCCTGCCACCTGGATGGACGATCTGAGCCTGGAGCTCAATCGCCACGGCTTCCTCGAGGAGGCTCATTTCACCGTGGCGTACAGCCCCGTCCCCGACGACACCGCGCCCAACGGCATCGGCGGGGTGATGGCCACCGTGCACGAGATCACCGACAAGATCGTCGGCGAACGGCGGATCGCCGCCTTGCGCGACCTGGGCGCCCGCGCGGGCGCGGGCAGGACGGCGGAGGAAGTCTGCGCCCGGGCCGCGGCGGCGCTGCGGGCCTATGCGCGCGACCTGCCCTTCGTGCTGCTCTACCTGGTGGACGAGTCCGGCGCCTGCGCCAGGCTGGCGGGCGCCTCAGGGGTCGAGCCCGGCGCGGCGGCGGCGCCCTGCGCCGTCAGCCTGGCCGCGGCGGACGGGGCGGCCGTCCCCTGGCCGCTCGCCCGCGCGTGGCGCCTGGCCGCGCCCGTGCCGGTCGAGGGGCTGGCCGACCGCTTGGTCAGCGTGCCGCCGGGCCCCTGGGCCGATCCGCCCCGGGCGGCCCTGATCCTGCCGATCCGGTCGAACGCGTCGCACCGGCCGGCCGGTCTGATGGTGGTCGGGATCAGCCCCCGGCTGGCGCTGGACGATCCCTACCGTGGCTTTCTGGAACTCGTCGCGGCGCAGGTCTCGACCGCCGTGTCCACCGCCACGGCCTACGAGGCCGAGCGCCTGCGCGCCGAGGCGCTGGTCGAGCTGGACCGCGCCAAGACGACGTTCTTCACCAACGTCAGCCATGAATTCCGCACCCCCCTGACCCTGCTGATGGCGCCCCTCGAAGAGGCGATGGCGCGCGCGCCGGCGGACACCCGCGAGCGCGAGGACCTGACGATCGCCTATCGCAATGCCCTGCGCCTGCTCAAGCTGGTGAATTCCCTGCTGGATTTCAGCCGGGTCGAGGCCGGGCGCGCCCGGGCCTCGCGCCAGGCGACGGATCTGGCGCGTTTCACGGCCGAACTCGCCAGCAGCTTCCGGTCGGCCTGCGAGATGGCCGGCCTCGCGCTGACGGTGGACTGTCCGCCGCTGCCGGAGCCGGTCTACGTCGACCAGGACATGTGGGAGAAGATCGTCCTCAACCTGCTGTCCAACGCTTTCAAGTTCACCTTCGAAGGCGGCATCGAAGTCCGGATTCGTGCCGTGGACGGCCAGGCGGAATTGATGGTCAGGGACTCGGGCGTCGGCGTGCCGCGGGAAGAGATGCCGCGCCTGTTCGAGCGCTTTCACCGGGTCGCGGGCCAGAAGAGCCGCAGCCATGAAGGCAGCGGGATCGGGCTGACGCTGGTGCGCCAGCTGGTGAGCCTGAACGGCGGCACGATCAGCGCATCCAGCCGCGTTGGGCGGGGGACGCGCTTCATCGTGCGCATCCCCCTGGGCGCCGCCCACCTGCCGCAGGCGCCGTCGCCCGCCGGCCCGGCGCAGGTGTCCACGGCGGTGCGGGCCGATGCCTACGTCCAGGAAGCCTTGCGCTGGCTGCCGGACGGCGCGGCGCGTCCCCTGGCCGCCGCGCATGCCGGGGGCGAGGAGCCGCCCCGGCTGCATGCGGGCGCGCGCATCCTGCTGGCCGACGACAATGCCGACATGCGCGCCTACGTCCGCCGCCTGCTGGAGACGCTGTGCGAGGTCGAGACGGTGGCCGACGGCCAGGCCGCGCTGGAAGCCATCCGGACCCGCCGCCCGGACCTCGTCCTGGCCGACATCATGATGCCCCGGCTCGACGGCATGGGACTGCTGCGCGCCATCCGCGAGGATCCTGAGATCCGGGACACGCCGGTGATCCTGCTGTCGGCCCGCGCCGGCGACGAGGCGCGGGTCGAAGGCCTGACCGCGGGCGCCGACGATTATCTGGTCAAGCCGTTCCCGACCCGCGAGCTGATCGCACGGGTCGAGGCGAACCTGAAGCTCGTCCGTGTCCGCCGGCACGGCGAGAGCCTGCTCATCGGCCAGAAGCGCATCCTGGAAATGGTCGCGACCGGCGCTCCGCTGATCGACACGCTGGACGAGTTGATGGGCTTCATCGAGGCGCACGAGCCCGCGGCGCGCTGCGGCATCCTGCTGTTGTCCGAGGACGGCCGCCATTTCCGGCGCGGCAGCGGCCCCAGCCTGCCCCTGGCCTACCACCAGGCGCTCGACGGCACGCCGGTGACGCCGCCCTATCTGGGCGCCTGCGGCGAGGCGGTGCACCGGGGGACGACCGTGCTCGTGCCCGACATCGTGAACGACAACCGGTATTCGGCCCAGTGGCGCGAGCTGGCGCGGTCCTGCGGCCTGGCGGCCGTCTGTACCACCCCGGTCCTGGGGGTGGGCGGCCAGGTGCTGGCGACGATCGCGCTGTATTACGGGACGCCGCGCGATCCGACGCCGTCCAATCCGGAATTGCTGGACGTCGCCACCCATCTGGCGGCCATCGCGCTCGAACAGGCGAACGCCGAGGCGGCCCTGCGCGACAAGGAAGAGCGGCTGCAGCACATCATCGACGGCGCGGTGGAATACGCCATCATCGCCATGAGCCGCGAAGGCGTGATCACGACCTGGAACCGGGGCGCGGAGCGCCTGCTGGGCTATTCCGAGGAAGAGGCCCTGGGCCGGCCCGCCGACATTTTCTTCACGCCCGAGGACCAGGAGCGCGGCGAGCCCGCGCGGGAAATGCGCCTGGCACGCCTGCAGGGACGCGCCGCCAACGAGCGCTGGCACGTCCGCGAGAACGGCACGCGGTTCTGGGGGTCGGGCGTCATGCTGCCGCTGGGCGGCGGGAAGAACACCGCCTACCTGAAGATCTTCCGCGACGGCACCCGCGAGCGCAACGCCGAGGAACGCCAGCGGGTGCTGCTCAACGAGCTCAACCACCGGGTCAAGAACACGCTGGCGATCGTGCAGGCCATTGCCGCGCAGACCTTCAGGAGCGTGGGGGCGGACGCGCGGGCGCGCAGGAGCTTCGAATCCCGCTTGCGGGCCCTGGCCGGCGCGCACGACGTGCTGACGCGGGAAAGCTGGGCCGGCGCCGACCTGGGGCGGATCGTCCGGTCCGCGCTGGCGCCCTTCATGCCGCGCGATGCGCGGCGCATGCGCATCGAAGGGCCGGCGCTCTACGTCTCGCCAAAAGTGGCCCTGGCCTTTACCATGGGCCTGCACGAGCTGGCGACCAACGCGGCGAAATACGGCGCCATGTCGAAGCCCGAGGGGCGCATCGAAGTCCTGTGGTCTCTGGGCCCGGATCGCAGCCTGCATTTCAGTTGGTCTGAGCACGGCGGCCCGTCCGTGGCCCCGCCCGCCCGCAGCGGCTTCGGCTCGCGGCTGATCGGCCGCGGGCTCGCCAGCATCGGGGCCATTGCGCGGATGGACTACCGCCCCGGCGGGCTGGTCTGCACTGTCGACATGGCCTTTTCGGATCTGACGCAAGGAGACGATTCGTGATCGTTCTCGATGGCGGCCCGGGGAGGGGAGATGCGCGATACGGCTGAACTGGCGGAGCGCCGCGTCCTGGTGGTCGAGGACGAGGCGATCATCTGCATGATGATCGAAGACATGCTGGCCGGCTTCGGCTGCGAGGTCGTCGGCCCCGCTGGTGCGCTGCCGCAGGCGCTGGCTCTGGCCGGCGCGGCGGAGATCGATGTGGCGATCCTGGACGTCAACCTGAGCGGCAAGCCCAGTTTTCCGGTGGCGGACACCCTGCAGGCGCGCGGCATCCCGTTCATCTTTGCCAGCGGCTACGGCGCCGGCGGCCTGGGGCCCCACAGCGGCGCCCCGGTGCTGACCAAGCCTTTCCTGGAATCGGAACTGGAACAGATGCTGAGGCGCGTGCTGGCGGCCGATGGCTGCCCGGAATGATCGGGCGGCCGGATCCTGTGGTGCCGGCTAAAGGAATCGAACCCTCGACCTTCTCATTACAAGTGAGCTGCTCTACCAACTGAGCTAAGCCGGCCAAAGATCGCCATTCTACAGGAACGGCCGTCTTATTTGACGATCTTCAGGTGGGAAGGCTTTGGCCCTTCGCCGCCAGGCGCGGCGGGCGCCGGGGCGGGTGTGGGCGCTTCCGTGGTCGTCTGGCTGTCGTCCCCGCCCGGATAGGCCTGCGAAGCCACGACCTCGAAACCCATGCCGGCGCCGGTTTCCCGGGCATAGACGGCCGATACCGCCGCCACCGGGATGAACAGGTGCTCGACCGCGCCGTTGAAGCGGGATTCGAACTCGATGTATTCGTTGCCCAGCGTCAGGCGGTTGGTCGCCAGGTGGCTGATGTTCAGCGTGATCTGGCCGTCGTGCACGTGGGCGGGCGGCACGACCGTATTGGCATCCACCGTGACCACGAGGTAGGGGGTGTAGCCGTTGTCCGTGCACCATTCGTGCAGCGCGCGGATCAGATACGGTTTGGTCGAGGTTTCCTGCATATTCAGCGGCGCATGACCTTTTCGGAAGGCGTCAGGGCTTCGATGTAGGCCGGGCGCGAGAACAGGCGCTCGGCGTATTTCTGGATCGGGGCCGCGCTCTTGGGCAGCTCGATGCCGTAGTGGGCCAGGCGCCACAGCAGCGGCGCCACGGCCACGTCCAGCATGGAGAATTCCTCGCCCAGCATGAACTTGTTCTTGACCAGCAGGGGAGCCAGCTGCGCCAGGCGGTCGCGAATGTTCGCGCGCGCCGCGTCACGGACCTTTTCGTCCGTGATGCCGCGGTTTTCCAGCGTGGAGACGTGGACGAACAGTTCCTTTTCGAAGTTGTACAGGAACAGCCGGGTGCGCGCGCGCATGATCGGGTCCGCCGGCATCAGCTGCGGATGCGGGAAGCGCTCGTCGATGTACTCGTTGATGATATTGGACTCGTACAGGACCAGATCCCGCTCGACCAGGATGGGCACCTGGCCGTAGGGATTCATCACCGCGATGTCCTCCGGCTTGTTGTACAGGTCGATGTCGCGGATCTCAAAGTCCATTCCCTTTTCGAACAGCACGAAGCGGCAGCGTTGCGAAAAGGGGCAGGTCGTCCCGGAATAGAGCACCATCATGTCGTGGATTCCAATACAGAAAAAGCGGATGATGCGCCCCGGAGGGCGCAGGACTTACCGGACATGCTTCCAGTAGGCGTGGTTCATGCGGATGGCCACGAACAGGAACAGGAACAGGAACAGCATCACCCAGACGCCGATCTGCTTGCGCAGCAGCTGGCCGGGCTCGGCCATCCAGCCCAGGAAGTTGCTGAGGTCGGCGACGTTGCTCTCGAACTGGCTGAAGGTCCGGGCGTCGGGCGTGTCGAATCGGCCCGTCGAGGATTCCTCGCCGGTGTAGTCGTTCAGGGTCTCGTTCTTGACGGTGGCGAAACCGGCCTCGTCATAGACCGTGGTCGTACGCTGCCAGTGCTCGGCGCCCTTGTCGTCGGCCACCTGGTGGACCTGGATGTGAGTGTAGCTGCGCGGGCCTTCCATTTCCCAGAGCACGTTGGGCATGGCGACGCTGGGGAAGACCACGTTGTTCCAGCCGGTCTTCTTGCTGGTGTCGCGGTAGAAGCTGCGCAGGTACGTGTAGATGTAATCCACCCCGGACGGCCCGAAGTTGGAGTTCTTGGCGCGAGCGATCACGGACAGATCGGGAGGCGCGGCGCCGAACCATTTCTTGCCGTCTTCGTGCGTCATCGAGATCGTCATCAGGTCGCCGACCTTGTCGCCCGTGAACAGCAGGTTTTTCTTGATCTCGCTTTCCGTCAGGCCCAGGTCCGTCAGCTTGTTGTAGCGCATCGAGCTCGCGCTGTGGCAGTTCAGGCAGTAGTTGACGAAGAGCTTGGCTCCGTTTTGCAGGGCGGCCAGGTCGGTGATGCGGTCCGGGGCGCGGTCCAGGTGCGCGCCGCCTTCGGCAAAGGCCAGCGTGCAGGTCAGGGACAGGGCCAGGGCACCGAGCAGTTTTTTGATCATGATCTTTCCGTAGCAGTCAGTGGTGGGCCATTCAGTGGGCGCGGAAGGTGACGCGGTCCGGAACCGGCTTGAACGTGCCGAGACGGCTCCAGACGGGCATCATCAGGAAGAACGCCAGGTAAATGACCGTGCAGATCTGGCCCATGAGGGTGAAGGCGGGGGTCACGGGTTGCGTGCCCAGCCAGCCCAGGATCAGGAAGTCCACGATGAAGACACCGTACAGGAACTTGTGCCACGACGGACGGTAGCGGATGGATTTCACCGGCGAGTGGTCCAGCCACGGCAGGAAGAACAGGATGACGACCGCGCCGCCCATCGACACCACGCCCCAGAACTTCGCGTCCAGGGTCTTCATCAGGATGGCCACGACGATCAGGATCGCGGGCGTCACCAGGCGCCAGGCGCCCGAGAGCTTGCCCTTGGCGAACAGCGCCACGGCGGCGATCACGGCGCCGGCCGACAGGATCCAGGTGAAGTCGCTGGTGGTGGCCCGCAGCATGGTGTAGAACGGCGTGAAATACCAGACCGGCGCGATGTGCGGCGGGGTCTTCAGCGGATCGGCCGGGATGAAGTTGTTGTATTCCAGGAAATACCCGCCCATCTCGGGGCCGAAGAAGATGATGGCCGCGAACACGATCAGGAAGCCCGCCACGCCCACCACGTCATGCACCGAGTAGAAGGGGTGGAAGGGGATGCCGTCGACCGGACGGCCGTACTTGTCCTTGGGACCTTGTTTGATCTCGACGCCGTCGGGATTGTTGGAGCCCACCTCGTGCAGCGCGATGATGTGCGCCACGACCAGGCCGATCAGCACCAGCGGGATCGCGATCACGTGGAACGAGAAGAAGCGGTTGAGCGTCGCGTCGGACACCACGTAGTCGCCGCGGATCCACAGCGACAGGTCGGGACCGATGAAGGGAATCGCCGAGAACAGGTTCACGATCACCTGGGCGCCCCAGTAGGACATCTGACCCCAAGGCAGCAGGTAGCCGAAGAAGGCCTCGGCCATCAGGCACAGGAAGATGCCCACGCCGAAGATCCAGACGAGTTCGCGGGGCTTGCGGTAGGATCCGTAGAACAGGCCGCGCAGCATGTGCAGGTAGACCACGACGAAGAACATCGAGGCGCCCGTCGAGTGCATGTAGCGGATGAACCAGCCGCCCGGCACCTCGCGCATGATGTATTCCACGGACTCGAAGGCGAAGCGCGCATCGGGCTTGTAGTTCATCACCAGGAAGATCCCGGTGACGACCTGGATCACCAGCACCAGCAGGGCCAGCGAGCCAAAGAAATACCAGAAATTGAAATTCTTGGGAGCATAGTATTCGGACATATGCTCTTTGAACATCTTCGTCAGCGGGAAGCGGCGGTCCACCCAGCCCGTCAACCCGGTCGTCTCGACATTATTTTCGGCCATGAACGGCTCCTATCTGTATCACGAAAAGATGAACGGCGCGTTCATCAGGCCTTGTTCGGGTATTCGTCCACCCCGATGACCACGTGCGACCCGTCGGGAGAAAACGCGTAGGGCGGGACCTCGAGGTTGTCCGGCGCGGGCTTGTTCTGGAACACGCGCCCGGCCAGGTCGAAGGTCGAACCGTGGCAGGGGCACAGCCAGCCGCCCGGCCAGTCGGAGGGCAGCCCCGGCTGGGCGCCCGTCTCGAAGTGCGCCGTGGGCGAGCAGCCCAGGTGCGTGCAGATGCCGATGCAGATGAAATATTCAGGCTTGCGCGAGCGGTATTCGTTCTTGGCCCATTCCGGCGTGAAGCCCGGACGGTCGGACTTGGGATCCGCGAGCTCGGCGTCGTGCTTGGGCAGGGCCTCGATCTCGGCCTTGGTGCGGCGCACGATCCAGACCGGCTTGCCGCGCCATTCGACCGTCATCATCTGGCCCTCGGGCAGCCCCGAGATGTCCGCCTCGACGGGAGCGCCGGCAGCCTTGGCCTTTTCGGAAGGAGCAAAGGACCCGACAAAGGGCACGGCGGTTGCGACACCCGCGACACCCCCCAGAGTACAGGCCGATGCCACCCAGAAGCGGCGCGATGGGTCGGGGGGCAGGTTCGGGTCGACTGCGCCCTGCTCGTCGGACTGTGTCGGATTCTGACTCATTTGTTATCCCTGAAAGCCGCCCAGCGGGCGGAGCGTTTGACAATGATATGCATGCGCGAGGACAGCGGCGCCCGGGGAGCCTGAATTGCGCATTCCACGGGGGTCTTCAACCGCGTATTATAGCGTTACGACCTGTGGGGTAAATGCTAAGGAGAAACACGACATGGCCGGAGCACGTGGTTTCATCAAGGAATTCCAGGAATTCGCCATCAAGGGCAACATGATGGATCTCGCCATCGGCGTCATCATCGGCGGCGCCTTCGGCAAGATCATCGATTCCATCGTCAACGACCTCGTCATGCCCGTCATCAACTTCATCCTCGGCGGACAGGTCAATTTCGACAACCTCTTCTGGGTCCTGCGCCTGCCCGAAGGCTATGCCGGCCCCATGACCGCCGCCGAACTCACCAAGGCCGGCGCCGTGGTGTTCGCCTGGGGCCACTTCCTCACCATCTTCGTCAATTTCATCCTGCTGGCCCTGGTGGTTTTCATGCTGGTCAAGATGGTCAACAACGCCCGCCGCCGCTTCGAGGAACCCGCACCCGCCCCCGCCGCCCCCGAAACCCCCGAAAACATCCTGCTGCTGCGCGAAATCCGCGATTCCTTGAAGAAATAGGCAATCGTCAATCGCCGGGGACTCAGGGCCGGGAGCACTGTTGGAGCCCCCGGGTCCACCCCCGGCGAAGCCGCCAAATAGCGACCTGTGCTCCCGGCCCTGAGCCCCCGACGATGAGCTCGTCCTAAAGCACCAGCAGAGCACCCTCACCAGCCCAGGCCTCTTTTCTAAAGCACCGCAGCGCAACCATTCAAACCGGATTATCAATATCCACAAACGTGCACCGCACCCCGAACTGCGCCTCGATCGCCGCCCCCAACGCCTGCACCCCATAACGCTCAGTCGCGTGATGCCCCGCGCCGATATACGCCCGCCCCGTCTCTCGAGCCAGATGCACCGTAGGCTCGGAGATCTCTCCGCTGACATAACAGTCGGCCCCCGCCGCCAGCGCCGCCTCCATCATCCCCTGCGCCGCCCCCGTGCACCACGCCAGACACCGCACCGGCTGGTCCAGTTCCCCGATCACCGTCGGCTTGCGCCCCAGGCGCTGCGCCACGTCCGTCGCCAACTCGCCCACCGTGCAATCCCAGGCCGGCGTCCCCAGCCAGATCAGCTGATCCGGCCCGCAGCGCCGCGGCGTCCCGTCGGGCTGGATGTCCGGCGTCCAGTCCATCACCCGGGCCAGCTGCGCGTTGTTGCCCCATTCAGGATGCGCATCCAGCGGCAGATGATAGGCGAACAGATTGATCTCCCGCCCCAGCAGCGCCGACAGGCGCCGGTGCTTCGGGCCGCGGATGCAGGGATTTTCGTTTTTCCAGAACCACCCGTGGTGGACCAGGATCGCGTCCGCATCATGGGCGATCGCCGCGTCGATCAGCGCCTGCGACGCCGTCACCCCCGTCACGATGTGGCCGATCGTCTCGCGCCCCTCGACCTGCAGGCCATTGGGGCAGTAGTCTTTGAATCGCTCGGGCTGCAGCGTGACGTTCAGCCAGCTTTCCAGGTCCGTGCGCGAAATCTGTGGTTTCATTGGAACATTGTCCTTCAGTGATGAAAATGCGCGGCGGCGGCGCCGCAAAAAGACGACAACGGGGATCCGGTTCGATGCAAAGATTGTGGCTGATTTTCGCCCAGACCGTCACAGTGTGCCTGGGAGTCCTGTTTCTGGTGTCCACCTTGCGCCCGCAGTGGCTGCCCGGCAACGGCGGCGCGCCGGCGCCCGCCATGACCGCGGCCGGCGGCCCGCGCGCCCCGGCCCCCGCGCCGGTCGCGTCCGTCTCCAGCTACGCCCCGGCGGTCTCGCGGGCCGCGCCCTCCGTGGTCAACGTCTATACCCGCAAGCACGTCGACGTGCCCCTCGTGCCGCTGCCCCCCGACCCCGGCCTGCAGCAGCTCCTGCGCAGCGTGCCGGGATTCACCCAGCGGCGCGACTCCACCAGCCTCGGGTCCGGCGTCATCGTGCGGGCCGACGGCTACATCCTGACCAACTATCACGTCATCGAATCGGCCGACTCCATCGAGATCAGCCTGCAGGACGGCCGCCAGGCCGCGGCGCGCATCGTCGGCGTCGACCCCGAGAGCGACCTGGCGGTGCTGAAGATCAGCCTCGACAAACTGCCCGTCATCGTTTTCGATCCCGAACAGTCCGTGCGGGTCGGCGACGTGGTGCTGGCCATCGGCAACCCCTTCGGCGTCGGCCAGACCACCACCCAGGGCATCGTCTCCGCCCTGGGGCGCAACCGCCTGGGCATCAACACCTACGAGGACTTCATCCAGACCGACGCCGCCATCAACCCGGGCAATTCCGGCGGCGCCCTCATCGACACCCAGGGACGCCTGGTCGGGATCAATACGGCCATCTATTCCGAGACCGGCGGGTCGCTGGGCATCGGCTTTGCGATCCCCTCCGGCCCGGCGCACCGCATCCTGGACCAGATCATCCGCACCGGCCACGCCCAGCGCGGCTGGCTGGGGCTGGAGCCGCAGGACCTCACTCCCGACCTGGCCCAGGCCTTTCACCTCAAGGACCTGCGCGGCGCGATCGTCGCCCGGGTCCTGGCGCGCGGGCCCGCCGCCCGCGCCGGCATCCAGGTGGGCGACATCATCCGCACCCTGGACGGCCAGCCGGTGCGCGATTCCTTCGACCTGCTGAACCGGCTGGCGCCCCTGCAGGCCGGCAGCACCGCCCGCCTGGGGCTGCTGCGCGGCGGCAAGTCGCTGGACCTGACGGTCACCGTGGGAGAGCGTCCCCCGGCGCCGCGGCCGGCGCATTGAGGGGCGGCGCCGGGCCGTCGCGGCCGCCGGCCGGGGTTCAGGAGCCCGACTGCGCCCGCAGCAGTTTGGCCGCCGCGATCGAGAAATACGTCAGGATCCCGTCGCCGCCGGCGCGCTTGAAGGCCAGGAGCGATTCCATCATGACCTTGTCGTGGTCCAGCCAGCCATTGGCGGCGGCCGCCTTGATCATGGCGTATTCGCCGCTGACCTGGTAGGCGTAGGTCGGCATCCCGAAGGCGTCCTTCACCTCGCGCAGCACGTCCAGGTAGGGCAGGCCCGGCTTGACCATCACCATGTCGGCGCCCTCGCGGATGTCGGCGGCGACCTCGCGCAGCGCCTCGAGGCGGTTGGCCGGATCCATCTGGTAGGTTGCCTTGTTGGACGCGCCCAGGTTGGCCGCCGACCCCACCGCGTCGCGGAAGGGGCCGTAGAACGCGCTGGCGTACTTGGCCGAGTAGGCCATGATCCGGGTATGGATGCGGCCGCGCCCGTCCAGCGCCCGGCGCACCGCGCCGATGCGCCCGTCCATCATGTCGCTGGGGGCGACGATGTCCACGCCGGCCTCGGCGTGGGTCAGGGCCTGGCGCACCAGCATCGCCACCGTGGCCTCGTTCAGCAGCTGCCCGCCGTCGTCGATCAGGCCGTCCTGCCCGTGGCTGGTGTAGGGATCCAGGGCCACGTCGGTCAGCACGCCCAGTTCCGGGAAATGCTGCTTGAGCAGCGCCACCGTGCGCGGAATCAGGCCATCCGGATTGGCGGCCTCGATGCCGTCGGGCGTCTTCAGGTCCGGATCGATGTGCGGGAACAGCGCCAGCACCGGGATGCCCAGGGACAGGCATTCCTCGGCGGTGTGCAGCAGCGTGTCCGGGGAATGGCGCACCACGTCGGGCATGGACGCGACGGGCTCGCGGACGTTGCGGCCTTCCTGGACGAAGACCGGATAGATCAGGTCGTCGGCCGACAGGCGGTGCTCGCGCACCAGGCGGCGTGAAAAATCGTCGCGCCGGTTGCGGCGCAGGCGGGCGGTGGGGAAATCGACGGGGGGTAGGAAACGGGTCATGGCACAACCTGCGGTGAAATCCAGTTTTCGATGTGGGCGGCGGCGTCTTCCAGCCCGAGGCGGTGGGTGGCGGAAAACGGCAGCGCGGTCAGCGTGCCGATCTCGGCCAGGTCCTTGCGTGCCTGGAATGCGGCCCGCACGCGCTGTCCGTAGGGCAGCTTGTCGGCCTTGGTCAGCAGGGCCAGCGTGGGCAGGCCCCGCAGGCCGATCCAGTGGGCCAGGCGCCGGTCCAGGTCGGTGACGCCTCGCCGGATGTCGATCAGCAGCACGACCCCGGCGAGGCTGGCGCGTTCGTGAAGATAGCCGCCCAGCACCTCGGCCCATTCGTCGCGGGACGCGCGGTCAACCGCGGCGTAGCCGTAGCCCGGCAGGTCCACCAGGAAACCCAGCCAGGCCTCGGGCTCGATCGGATCGGGAATCCCGAACAGGTTGATCAGGCGCGTGCGCCCGGGTGTCTTGCTGGAAAAGGCCAGCCGGCGCTGGTTGGTCAGCACGTTGATGGCCGACGATTTTCCGGAATTGGAACGGCCGACGAAACAGACTTCGGCGGTGGTGGGGGCGGGCAGCTGATCCAGGCGGGCGGCTGACACCGTGAAGCGGGCGCGATGTAGGAGTGACACGGGGGTTCGGCCGGGGCCGCAAGGGTGCTGTCGACAAGCGCTATTGTATAATCCTCGCTTGTGTTTACTACGCCGGTCGTCCTGCGTCCGCTGCAAGGCGCGGCCCGGAGCCAAGAAAAAACGGCGCCTGTCGGCGCCCCGACCCAAACTCGAGGACCTCATGAAGCGTGCGCTATCCAGTATGTTCATGGCCGGCAGCCTGATGCTTGCCGGCGCCCTGCCTGGCTTGACCCACGCTCAGGATGCGGCCAAGCCCGACGCCAAGGCGGGCGAGCAACTGTTCGTCAAGGGCGACATGTCGCGCGGCGTGCTGGCCTGTGTCACCTGTCACGGCGAGGCCGGCAACAGCACGATTCCGGCCAATCCCAACCTGGCCGCCATGCCTCATGAATACCTCGCCAAGCAGCTCCACGACTTCGTGCCGCAAGGCGACAAGCGCGCCGTGCGCACCGGTCCCGACGGCGCGCCGTCCATCATGTCCACCATCGCGCCTTCGCTCACCGCCCAGGACATCCAGAACGTCGCCCTCTACCTGTCGCAGCAAAAGCTCGACTGGGACAAGGCCGGCACCGCCACCCACGAATCCACGATGGAACGCGGCCAGCACATCTGGCGCGCCGGCATCGCCGATCGCAACGTGCCCGCCTGTGCCGCCTGCCACTCGGCCAACGGCGCCGGTCTGCCGGGCGAGTTCCCGCGGCTGGCCGGGCAGCATCCCGAATACATCCTCGAGCAGCTCAAGCTGTTCCGCTCCGGGGATCGCGCCAACAGCATCATGCACGACATCGCCAGCCGCATGACCGATCCGGACCTGGCGGCCGTGGCCGATTTCGCGGCCGGGCTGCGCTGATCGGCGGCCGGGCACGTCGGATGCGGCAGGGCTGCCGACGTGCGGCCCTCCATCAGGCGGGGCCGGTCAATTCCCGGTTGCATCCAGGGTCTTGGGAGGGGTCCCGGATACTGCCGGTGTAAGGTTGAACTTTAAAATATCACAAGGGGGGACGCGCAAGCGCGCCTCCCCTTTTTCTTGAGTCGGACCAGCCGTGACGTCTTCTTCCAGTCCCCGGGTGCGGGGTGCGGACATCATCGAACTCTTGGGTTCGATGCGCTTCGCCATCAGCCTGCTGATGTTCATCTGCGTGGCCAGCCTGATCGGCACCGTGCTGCCGCAGAACCAGGCCGCCAACGCCTACATCGACCAGTTCGGGCCGTTCTGGTATGCGGTCTTCGACCAGTTCTCGATCTGGCACATCTACAACAGCCCGTGGTTCCTGACGATCATGGCCTTCCTGGTCGTGTCCACCACCTTGTGCGTGATGCGCAACACCCCCAAGATGCTGCGCGACATGCGCACCTTCCGGGAATACGTGCGCGGATCCAGCCTGAAGGCCTTCCACCACAAGGTCGAGGTCGACAGCGCCCTGGATCCGGACCAGGCGGCGGCCCGCGTCGGCGAGCTGCTGCGCGCCCGCGGGTACCGGTTCCGCGTGCGCGCGGACGGCGACAGCCGCATGGTCGCCGCGAAAAAGGGCGCGGCCAACCGCCTGGGGTACATCTTTGCGCACGTGGCCATCGTCGTCATCCTGCTGGGCGGGCTGCTGGACAGCGAACTGCCCGTGCGCCTGCAGACCTGGCTGTTCGACAAGCAGCCCGTGATCGGCAACATGCTGATCTCCGACGTGCCCGAGTCCGGGCGCCTGTCGCCGCGCAACCCCAGCTTTCGCGCCAACATGCTGATCCCCGACGGCAAGCAGAGCAGCGTGGGCATCGTCACCTCGGGCCAGGGCGTGCTGCTGCAGCCGCTGCCTTTCTCCATCCGCCTGAAAAAGTTCTACGTCAAGTACTACGACACCGGCATGCCCAGCGATTTCCGCAGCGACGTGGTGGTGACCGACCTGGAGACCGGCAAATCCTTCGACCGCACCATCCAGGTGAACGAGCCGCTGCGCTACAAGGGCATCACCGTCTACCAGTCCAGTTTCGACGACGGCGGCAGCACCCTGCACCTGAAGGCCTGGCCCTTGTCCGGGACCGCCGGCCGTCCGATGGACCTGACGGGCAAGGTCGGCGGCAATGGGCGGCTGCCCGAGGCCCTGGGCGGGCAGACGGTCGACTACACCGGCCTGCGGGTCATCAATGTCGAAAACATGGGCGGCGGCGAGGATCCGCAGCCCACCGACCTGATCAAGGACGTCGCCGCGGTCACGGGCAGCGCCGCGCGGCCGCGCAACGACAACCTGCGCAACGTCGGCCCCAGCGTCCAGTACCGGCTGATCGGCTCCGACGGCCAGGCACACGAATTCACCCAGTACATGCTGCCGGTGGCGATCGACGGCTTCCCCATGTTCCTGATGGGGATGCGCAACACCGAGGCCGAGCCCTATCGCTACCTGCGCATCCCGGCCGACGACGAGGGCACGATGCGCGAGTTCATGCGGCTGCGGGCGGCGCTGGACGATCCTGCGCTGCGCGAAGAGGCCGCGCGCCGCTTCGCGGCCGGCAACGCCCCGGAGGGCGAGCAGCGCACGCTGATGTTCCAGGCGGCCCAGGGCGCCCTGCGCACGTTCTCGCAGCGTGGCTTCAACGGCATCATCGATTCCGCGCCGCCGGACCAGCGCGAGAAGATCCTGAATTTCGCCGTCCCCATGATCCAGCTCAGCCTGCACGAGTTGCGCGGTCTGGTGCGGGCGCGCGACCACATGCCGGCCCTGCCCGACAGCGGCCCGCGGGCCGAACACGAGGCGCAATGGCTGCGGCTGTCCGTGCTGGCGCTGGCCTCGCTGCCGGACTATCCCGCCCCGGTGGCCCTGCAGCTGTCCAGCTTCGACCAGGTCCAGGCCAGCGTCTTCCAGGTGGCCCGCAGCCCGGGCAAGAACACCGTCTATCTCGGTTGCCTTCTGCTGGTGCTGGGGGTATTTTCGATGTTCTACATCCGCGAACGGCGGATCTGGGTCTGGATCCGGCCGCAAGGCGCCGGCAGCGCCTGGCTGGCCGCCATGACCACGCAGCGGCGCAACCTGGATTTCAACCACGAATTTGAGCGGCTGCGCGATGCCTTGCGCGGCCTCGGAGGTTCCCATCATGACAAGTGATTCCCTGACGCAAGAATCCATGGCCCTCTGGGCTCGGGACATGAACACCAGCGGCGACCGCCGCGGCCGGCGCGGCCGGCCCGACTGGACCGACCTGGCGTTCTTCCTGGTGCTGGCGGTGGGCGCCGGCCATGTGCTGACCAGCTACGGCCAGTTCATGGACTACTACGAAAAGCTGATCCTCATCGGCGCCGTGGCGGTGTTCAGCTGGCTGGGCTGGCTGTGGCGGCCGCTGCGCGTGCTGATGATCGCCGCCGGGGCCAGCGCGCTGCTGGCCATCTGGATGTACAGCCCCACCGGATCCCTGCTGCAGGGCGACCTGTCGCGCGCCGACTCGAATTTCCTGCTCAAGTACCTGCTGTCCTCGCAGTCCGCCATCCTGTGGATGTGCGCGCTGTTCGTGCTGGCCACGATCTGCTATTGGGCGGGCTTTGCCAGCAAGACGGCGGCCTGGCTGGGCACGGTCCTGACTTGGTCGGCGGTCTACGCGGGGCTGACGGGCCTGCTGGTGCGCTGGCGCGAAGGCCACCTGATGGGGCCGGACATCGGTCACATCCCGGTCAGCAACCTCTACGAGGTTTTCGTGCTGATGTCGCTGATCACGGCCCTGTTCTACCTGTACTACGAGCGCCGCTACGCCACCCGGGCGCTGGGCGGCTTCGTGCTGCTGGTCATCAGCTCGCTGGTGGTCTTCCTGCTGTGGTATTCCTTCACCCGCGACGCCTACCAGATCCAGCCCCTGGTGCCGGCCCTGAAGAGCTGGTGGATGAAACTGCACGTGCCGGCCAATTTCATCGGCTACGGCACCTTCAGCCTGGCCGCGATGGTGGGCTTTGCCTACCTGGTCAAGTCCCATGGCGAGACCCGGACCTGGAAGCCCCTGATTCCGGTATTCGTGCTGGGCGCCGTCCTGTGCGCCGAGCCGCTGGTCTTCGGCTCGCGCGAGCTCTCGGCCACCTGGATGTTGTATTTTGGCATCGGCGCCCTGATCGTCGGGGCGATCCTGGCTTTCCGCCGGCCCATCGCGCAGCGGCTGCCCTCGCTGGAGCTGCTGGACGACATCATGTATCGGGCCATCGCCGTCGGTTTCGCGTTTTTCACCGTGGCCACCATCCTGGGCGCGCTGTGGGCCGCCGACGCCTGGGGCACGTACTGGCAATGGGATCCCAAGGAAACCTGGGCGCTGATCGTCTGGCTGAATTACGCCGCCTGGCTGCACATGCGCCTGATGAAGGGACTGCGCGGATCCATGGCGGCCTACTGGGCGCTCAGCGGGCTGCTGGTCACCAGTTTCGCCTTCCTGGGGGTGAACATGTTCCTTTCGGGGCTGCATTCCTACGGTGAATTGTAATCCGTGTGATAAATTACAACTCCACACAATTATATGGGGGGCGGTCATGCCCTTCAGCATGGATCCCCAAGGACGTGGGAATCGTGCGCAGGCCCTCGCGCTGCTGGCATTACGGACTCAGGTCAGGATCCTGAGCACGCACTGGCCCATGCGTTCGTGGGCCGTGTTCGATCGGACGCAGGCCGTCGAGGCCCGCCCCCTGGCGGCGCAGGGTCCCTTGCGGGCCGTGGCGCGCCAGATCCTGGATCCCTGGATGGCGGCCTCGCCCGGCCATGCCCTGCCGGGGCTGCACGGGGCTCTGCTGCACCGGGTCGCAGCCCGCGCCGAGGATCCGACCTGGCCCCGTTTCCCCGCCGCCACCCATGTCATCCGCCTGCCCCTGCGGGTGCCGGGCCGCTCCCGGCCCAACGGGGTGCTGGTCGGGGTGCTGGCCGCGGCCGCCGCGCCGCCGCATCCGGCCGAGCGGCTCACCTCGCTGTCCTGGTCGCTCGAGGCCATGGCGCTCGCCCTGGCCCAGTGGGAAGAAAGCGGCGAGCTCACCACCCTGGTGCACAGCGTGCGCCAGGAAGCCTGCCTGGATCATCTGACCGGCGTGCTGAACCGACGGGGGTGGGATATCTGTGTCCAGCGCCTGGAAGGCAACGACGGCCCCGAGAGGGCCGTCATCATGCTGGATCTCGATGAACTCAAGCACGTCAACGACCGGCATGGCCACGCCAGCGGCGACGCGCTGCTGCAGCAGACCGCTCAGGTCCTGCGCCATGTCCTGCGCACCGACGACGTCATCGCCCGCCTGGGCGGCGACGAATTCGGCATGCTGCTGGCCCGCGGGGTCACTCAGGACTCGCTGCAGCGTTTCGTGACCCGTGTGCGCCAGGCGCTGAGCGAGGCCCGGATTCAGGTGTCCCTGGGAGTCGCCCTGCGTTCCGAGGCCGGCTCCGTCCAGGAGGCGCTGGCCCTGGCGGACCGGCGCATGTACCAGGACAAGGAAACCCACCTGGGCAAAAGCCTCAGAAGCGTCGGCCGCTGATTTCTTCCACGTAGGCCTGGGCCGCCGGATTGGCGATCAGCGGCAGGATGTTGTCGTAGGCCAGGATGTCGGCCGGCGACCGGGCCGCGGAAATCACATAGCCCTGCACGTAGTCCACGCCCATCTCCGCCAGCGTGCGCAAGGTCGCGACGTCCTCGACCCATTCGGCGATGCATTCCATGCCGAGGTTGTGGGCCAGGTCCACGATGCTGTTGACGATGGCGATGTTGGCCTCGCTGCTGAGCATGTCGCGGATCAGCGTGCCGTCGATCTTGATCGTGTCGGCAGGCAGTTCCTTGAGGTAGGAGAACGAGGTGTAGCCGGCGCCGAAGTCGTCCAGCGCCACGCGCGCGCCCATGCGCTGCAGCCGCCGCATGAACTGGCGCGTGCGTTCCAGGTCCTGCAGGGCCACGCCCTCGGTGATCTCGACGCACAGCCGGCGGGTGAACTGCGGCTGCAGGTTGAGGATGGCGAACAGCGTGTCGATGAAGCGGTCGTCGTTCAGCGACACGCCGCTGAGATTGATGTTGACCTGCTGGGTCTGGCCGAGCTTGAGGTGGTGCTTGGCCATCCATTCGAGCGCGGTCGAAAACACCCATTTGTCGATGGCGGTGATCATGCCGCTGTCTTCGGCGGCCTGGATGATCTTCTGGGTCTGCAGCGGATGCGGGCCGTCGCTGCGCACGCGCAGCAGCACCTCGAAATTGAGTGTCTGCAGGGGATGGCGCAGCGACATGATGGGCTGCATCGCCAGGAAGATGTCCTCGGGCGGCGTGCCCTGTTCGAGCTGCTCGAACACGCGCAGCTCGTTGATGTGGTCGAAGAGCTCGTGCGCGTTTTCCTCGTAGACCACGATGTCCTGGTGCTGTTTGCGCGCGTCGCGGCAGGCGCGCGTCGCGGCGGCGATGGCGTCCTTGGGGCGCATGCGGGCGTCCAGGTCGATCAGGCCCATGGCGCTCTTGATCTGGAAGGCGCGGTCGCCCACGTAGAAGGGCGAGCTGTTCAGGCTCTCGATCATGTCCTGCGCCATGCGCCGGGCCTCGCGGGCGCGGACGTTGGGGTACAGGATGATGAACTCGTCGCTGCCGATGCGCCCGAGTTTCTGCTGTTCCGTCAGCGCGTACCGCAGGCGGTCGCAGGCCAGTTGCAGGAGCTGGTCGCCGGCCGAGTGCCCGAACAGGTCATTGACGCGCTTGAGGTGGTCCAGGCTGAGGAAGGACAGGGCGCAGGGGGTGCCGGACTGCTGCAGGTCCTGGATGGCGGACTGCATGGCGTCCTCGATGCCGCGCCGGTTCAGGGTGTTGGTGAGCGCGTCGTGATCGGTCATCAGGCGCAGGTTGCGCAGGGTCTCGGAACGCGCAGTCACGTCCTGCAGCGAGCCCTCGATGCGGCTGCCCGCCAGCGTGGCCCGCAGCAGGAAGCTGCGCACCGGGGCCTTGGGGTCGGTGCTGTGCTGCTGGATCTCGGTGTCGCGGCCTTGCTCGGTGGCCAGCGACACCGCGACCCAGTCGACCTCGCCGAAGAAATCGTGCCAGCTGATCGCGGGGATCTCGACATCGGTGCGGATCTGCAGCATCTTGCGGGCGTTGGGGTTCATGTGCTCGAAGTGGCGCGTGGCCCCCAGCGTGAACAGGCCCAGCGGCGAGAGCGAATCATGCGCGATCAGCTCGTTGCGCTGGCGCAGGCGCATCTGGCGGTCTTCGCGGGTGCGGTTGGCGGTGGCCAGCGCGATCAGCAGGTTGCAGGCCAGGAACAGCAGCACGCCGGGCCAGCTGCTGAAGACCGACTGGCGGTCCAGCCCGATCAGGATCAGCCCCGCCGTCATGATGCAGACCGCCAGGCAGACCCCCAGCGTGTGCCAGAACAGCGTGCGGGTGGTGAACCGGAACAGGGCATGGATGAGGATGGTGGCCACCAGCCCCGTATCCACCCAGGCGGCAAAGAAAGTCGCCGTGCGGAAGACCTGGTGCGAGGGCACCGCCAGCGCAGCCAGCAGCGCGGCCGAGGCGGCGAGCCCGATGAGCTGCAGGCGCCGGTGCATCAGCGCGCCCAGGCTCTGGCGGAACAGGCGAGAGAACAGCAGCCACGTCATGGTGAAGGACAGCAGCACCGTCAGCCGGCGCGACCAGCCCAGGGCCTCGGGCGTCAGCAGGTGGCCCAGCCAGAGGTGGTCCCAGCCCAGCGCCCAGGCGCCGATCCGCAGATTGCACACGACCCAGCAGGTGAGCAGCACGTACAGGTGGTCGCGGGTGGTCAGGACGATGACCGCGATGAAGGCGGCCAGCATCACCAGGCCGCCTTCGAGCATGCCCAGGGCGTGCGCCTCGTGCGCCTTGGCCGACGAGAAGGCGGGTGGCGTCCACTGCTGGATGGACAGGGTGCCGGGAATCGGCTGCTCGACCTGGCACAGCACCTGGTCGGCGCTCAGGGTGGCGGGCACCAGCGCCGAATGGCCCAGCAGGCCGGCCTCGAAATCGAGCGGCGTCAGGGTGCCGAGCCTGCTGCTGTCCAGCAGCCAACAGGTGGGCGGCAGGATGTCGGCTGTGGGCAGCAGCAGCACAGAGGGACTCGTGCTGCCCGGCGTCTGCCGGCCGTTCAGGTCGGCCAGCAGCCAGATCGTGCCCTGGGGCGCGTGTTCGGACAGCCGGGTGGGGCGGGTGCGCAGCGCTGCGAGCGCGTGATGGGGGCCGTTGAAGGTGCCGGCCAGGAACTGCGTGGCCATGCCTTGGCCGGTCTGCGGCGGCAGATGCGGCGGGAACATCCAGGCCGTGGCCAGCGCCGCCACGCACAGCAGCAGCGGCAGCAGGTAGTACACCAGGAAGACGCGTGACCCGCCATGCCTCTGGGCACGGGATGGATCAGCCGGGGACGCGGAATCCTTCAGTGGTGGCATGCAGCAGGCCGAGAGGTACAAGGGGCCGAAATCAACCCGGATGGGGGAGGACCGCGGGCCAAACGATTTACGACAGAAAGTGCCGGGATTTTACCGTGTTCGGCTGGCCGCCGCCCTCAGGGATTGCGAGGGATGCGCTCGGATGCGTACAGGTCCTGGACGGATTCGCGCGGCCGGACCAGCCAGTGCCGCTGTCCGTCCACGAGGATCTCGGCCGCGCGGGGCCGGGTGTTGTACTGGCTGGACATGGAAAAGCCGTAGGCGCCGGCGGACAGGATGGCCAGCAGGTCGCCCTGTTCCAGGGGCAGCGGCCGGCCGCGGGCCAGCCAGTCGCCGCTCTCGCAGATCGGGCCGACGACGTCGTAGGTCTCGGTGGGCGTGCCGTTGCGCGGCTGCACGGGGACCACGTCGTGCCAGGCCTCGTACAGCGCCGGGCGCATGAGGTCGTTCATCGCGGCGTCCACGATGGCGAAATTGCGCGCGTCGGTGGGCTTGAGGTATTCGACGCGGGTCAGCAGCACGCCGGCGTTGCCGACCAGCGAGCGGCCGGGTTCCAGGATTACCTGCAGATGGTCCAGGCCGCGCTCGGCGAGCGCGGCGAACACGGGGTTCAGCAGGTCGGCCGGATGCGGGGGAGTCTCGTCGGTGTAGCGGATGCCCAGGCCGCCGCCCAGGTCCAGGTGGCGCAGGACGATGCCGTCGCCGGCCAGCGTCTCGACCAGGCCCAGGAGCTTGTCCAGCGCGTCGAGATAGGGGCTGATCTCGGTGATCTGCGAGCCGATGTGGCAGTCCACGCCCACGACCTCCAGGGCCGGATGCTGGCTGGCCTGCCGGTACAGCGCCGGCGCCTTCAGGATGTCGACGCCGAACTTGTTTTCCTTGAGCCCGGTGGAGATGTAGGGGTGGGTGCCGGCGTCCACGTCCGGATTGACGCGCAGCGACACGGGCGCGCGCACGCCCATTTCCTGGGCGATGTCGGCCAGGCGTTCGAGCTCGGCGGCCGATTCGACGTTGAAGCACTTGATGCCCGCCGACAGCGCGCGGCGGATTTCCCAGTTCTGCTTGCCCACGCCCGAGAACACGATGCGCTCGGCCGAGGCGCCGGCCGCCAGCACGCGCGCCAGTTCGCCGCCGGAGACGATGTCGAAGCCCGCGCCCAGGCGCTGGAATTCATGCAGCACGGCGAGGTTGGAGTTGGCCTTGACGCCGTAGCAGATGAGCGCGTCGCGCCCCTCGATGGCGTCGGCGTAGCGTTGCCAGGCCTCGTGCAGGGCGGCGCGCGAGTACACGTACAGCGGTGTGCCGTGGCGGTCCGCCAGGTCCGTCAGGGCGATGTCCTCGGCGTGGAGAATACCGTCCCGGATGGGGAAGTGGGGGGCAGCAGTCATGGGCGGTCAGGGATGAGAGGAGGGGGGCGCGGCGGCGGGCGCCACCGACGGCGGCGCGGCCAGCGCGGCATCGGCGGGCGGCGGGGGCGAGGGATGCCGCAGCGGACCTTTCATGCCGCAGCCGGCCAGCCCCAGGATCAGGCCGGCGGCGGCCACGGCGGCCGGCAGGCGCGTGAAGAATCGTGTCATCATCAGAACGGTACCCGGACAGGTTGGGGAACGGCGGCGTCGTTGTTGCTGCTGTCGTTCTGGCCGTGCAGCTGGTCCAGCAGGGCGCCGATGCCGTCCGGCCCGGGCGCGCCGGGCAGGGGGCCGCCCGGCTGCGGGTCGCCGGCCGTCGGCAGGCCGACGCGGGCGATGGCCACGCCGGGGGGGAATTCGGAAAAATAGAAATCGCCGTCGATGCGCGACAGGCCGCTGGGCATCGGGCCCGGCGGGATTTCGGGCTGGCCGGCCAGGGCGGTGCGCATGTAGCCGACCCAGATCGGCAGGGCGGCGCCTCCGCCGGTCTCGCCCTGGCCCATGGATTTGGGCTGGTCGAAGCCCATCCAGGCCACCGCCACGAGCTTGGGCGTGAAGCCGGCGAACCAGGCGTCCTGGGAATCGTTGGTGGTGCCGGTCTTGCCGCCGATGTCGTCGCGCTTGAGCTCGCGGTGGGCGCGCGCGCCCGTGCCGTAGGTGGCCACGCCGCGCAGCATGTCGTCCATCACGTAGGCCGTGCGCGGGTCGATGACGCGCGCCAGGGTGTCGCCGGCCACGGTGGGCCGCGCGCGCATGATGACCTTGCCGCTGCTGTCGGTCACGTGATCGATCAGGTAGGGGGGCACCCGGTAGCCGCCGTTGGCGAACACGGCGTAGCCGCCGGCCAGCTGCAGGGGCGTCACGCTGCCCGCGCCCAGCGCCAGCGGCAGCACCGCCGGCTGTCGCGAGCGGTCGAAGCCGAAGCGCGTGACGTAGTCCTGCACATACTGCGGGCCGACCGCCTGCATGATCCGGATGGAGACCATGTTCTTGGACTTGTACAGGCCCTGGCGCATGGTCAGCATGGGCTCGTAGGAGCGGCCGTAGTTCTTGGGATTCCAGGGCTTGGAGCCGGTCTGCTCGGCGGTCAGGGAAAAGGGCTCGTCGGAGATCTGCGTGGCCGGCGTCAGGCCGCGTTCCAGCGCCGAGGCGTAGATGAAGGGCTTGAACGAGGAGCCGGGCTGGCGCCAGGCCTGCGTGACCCGGTTGAACTTGCCTTCCTCGAAATCGAAGCCGCCGACCATGGCGACGATGCCGCCGTCCTGCGGGCGCAGCGACACCAGCGCGGCCTGGATGCTGGGCTTGTTCAGCAGTTCCCAGTAGTCGTCTTCCTTGTGGATGTAGACCACCGCGCCGCGCGCGATGCGTACCGAATCCTTGGCCTTGGGCGTCAGGCCCCGGGCGATGACCCGCAGGGCCCGTTTGTCGGTGATGTCGACGATCTCGCTTGCGCTGCGGGCGACCTTGACTGCCGTGGGGCTGGCCGACAGCACGATGCCGGTCATCAGGTCGCCGTTGTCCGGGTATTTTTCCTGGACGGCGTCTAGGATGTCGTTGAAGGCCTCGGGCTGGTTCTCGATCCCGGCGGGCAGGTCGATGGTCTCTTCGGGTCCCGGATACGGCGCCCGGCGGGTGTAGTCCAGCACCCCGTCGCGCAGCGACTGGTAGGCGGCTTCCTGGTCCTTGGAGTCGATCGTGGTGTAGATGTTGAAACCGCGGGAATAGATGTCGTCCTGGTAGACGCCGTAGAGCAGCTGTCGGGCGAGCTCGGCCGGGTATTCGCCATGCACGGCGTAGCGCCCGGTGGGCGTGCCGGCGGCGGATTTCACCACGATCGGCTGGTTCATGGCCTGCTGGTATTCGGCGTCGGTCAGGTAGCCCAGGCTGCGCATGCGGCCCAGCACGTAGGCCTGCCGGGACTTGGCCCGCTGGAAGTTCGAGATCGGGTTGAAGCGCGAGGGGGCCTTGGGGATCCCCGCCAGCATCGCGGCCTCGGCCGGCGTGATGTCGGCCAGCTGCTTGCCGAAATACGTGCGGCTGGCGGCGGCGAAGCCGTACGCCCGGTGCCCCAGGAAGATCTGGTTCATGTACAGATCCAGGATCTGGTCCTTGGTGAGCGTCGCCTCGATCTTGAAGGTCAGCAGCAGCTCGTAGAACTTGCGGGTGTAGGTCTTTTCCGACGACAGGTAGAAATTGCGGGCCACCTGCATGGTGATGGTGCTGGCGCCCTGGGTCTTGGACATGTGCACCACGTTGGCCACGGCCGCGCGCAGCACGCCCGCCCAGTCGATGCCGCCGTGCTGGTAGAAACGGTCGTCCTCGGCCGCCAGGATGGCGGATTTCATGATGTCCGGGATTTCGTCGAAGCGCAGCACGTTGCGGCGTTCTTCGCCGAACTCGCCGATCAGCACGTGGTCGGCGGTGTAGATGCGCAGCGGCACGCGCGGCCGGTAGTCGGTCATCGCGTGCAGGTCGGGCAGGTTGGGCCAGGCCAGTGCGAGGGCCAGGGAAAGCAGCAAGGCGGCGCAGACGCCCAGGCCGGCACAGAGGACGAACGCCTTAAGCACCAGGCGCGTGAGCCAGGAACGGGCAGGCGCCTTCGGCTTGGAGGTGGTTTTGGTGGTTCTCATCAGGGGCGATTGTAAGCCCTGGCGGAAGCGGGCCAGAGATCGGGGGCGGAGTCTATGTAACCGGATGCTGCGAAATCGGTCGGCGAACCGGGTGCCTGCCGCAGCCCGGGCGCGGGATGGGAATGCGCCCGGAACGGTGTCCCGGCCAATGCGATAATACACGCAAACGAATCGCCTTCCCTATGCCCATGTCGATGGAAACCGTCCCCGCCGCCGCCGAAGCCGCTCCGCATGCCGCGCCCTGCGCGGCGGTGCCGATCTTTCTGGTGGGCATGATGGGCGTGGGCAAGACCACCATCGGCCGCCAGCTGGCTGGCGCCCTCGGACGGGAATTCGTCGACCTGGATCATGCGATCGAGGCCCGCTGCGGCGTGCGGGTCGCCACCATCTTCGACATCGAGGGCGAGGCGGGCTTCCGCCGCCGCGAGACCGCGCTGCTGGACGAGTACACGCGCGTGCCCGGGCTGGTGCTCGCCACGGGCGGCGGCGCCGTGCTGGCCGAGGAAAACCGTCGCATGCTGCGGGAACGCGGCTGCGTGGTGTACCTGCGGGCCGGCGTCGACGAACTGCACCGCCGCGTGGCGCGGGACCGCAACCGGCCGCTGCTGCGCACCGAAAACCCGCGCCAGCGCATCGCCGACCTGCTGGCGCAGCGCGAGCCGCTGTACGACGGCGTGGCCGCGATCCGGATGGACACGGCCGACCAGCCGGTGCCCCAGGTCGTGCGCGCCTTGCTGAGCCTATTGCCGATTTCGCAACCTGACCAGGGATCCCATGCATACCGTTGACGTCGCCACCCCCGGCGGGCACTACCCCATCCACATCGGCCGCGGCCGGCTGGACGCGATCGCCGGCAGCATCCCGGACGACGCCACGGCCCTGGCGGTCGTCACCAACGTCACGGTGGCCGGCCTGTACGG
This sequence comes from Castellaniella sp., assembly GCA_035707805.1. Lineage (GTDB taxonomy): Bacteria > Pseudomonadota > Gammaproteobacteria > Burkholderiales > Burkholderiaceae_B > Castellaniella. The sequence goes on from DASSTS010000019.1 coordinate 169,030, forward strand.
CGACCGGGTCCGCGCCGCTCTGGCCGCGGCCGGCAAGCCCGTCCACTGGATCGAGTTGCCCGACGGCGAGCGCTACAAGACCTGGGAGACCCTGAACCGCATCTTCGACGGCTTGCTGGGCGCGGCCCTGGACCGCAAGGTCGTGCTGGTGGCCCTGGGCGGGGGCGTCGTGGGCGACATGGCCGGTTTTGCCGCCGCCTGCTACATGCGCGGCGTGCGCTTCGTCCAGGTGCCCACGACCCTGCTGGCGCAGGTGGATTCTTCGGTGGGGGGCAAGACCGCCATCAACCATCCCCTGGGCAAGAACATGATCGGGGCCTTCTACCAGCCGCAGGCGGTCGAGATCGATCCCCTGGTGCTCTCGACGCTGCCGGCCCGCGAGATTTCCGCCGGCCTGGCCGAGACCATCAAGTACGGCATGATCGCCGACGCCGATTTCTTCGCCTGGTGCGAGGCCCACGTCCGCGACCTGCGGGCGCTGGACGAGTCCGCCGTCGCCTACGCGGTGCGCCGGTCCTGCGAGCTCAAGGCCTGGGTCGTGTCCCAGGACGAGCGCGAATCGGGGCTGCGGGCCATCCTGAATTTCGGCCACACTTTCGGCCACGCGATCGAGTCCGGCCTGGGCTATGGCCAGTGGCTGCACGGCGAGGCCGTGGGCTGCGGCATGGTGCTGGCGGCCGAACTCTCGGCCCGCGTCAGCGGCCTGGACCGCGGCGCCGTCGAGCGCATCCGCGAGCTGGTGGCCGCCATCGGCTGCCCCGTGCAGGCGCCGGACCTCGGCGCCGACCGCTGGTTCGAGCTGATGCGGGTGGACAAGAAGACCGAGGGGCGCCACATCCGCTACGTCCTGCTGCCCGAGTTGGGCCGCGCCGCGGTCCAGGCCGTGGACGATGACCGGGTGCGGGCCGTCCTGCCCGCCGGCGGCGGAGCCTGACCATGGCGGCCCTGGCCCCGTATGCCTGCCATCCCGGGGCGACGCGCGGGCGCCGCCACCCGGAACCCCCGCCGCAGGGCCGCAGCGATTTCCAGCGCGACCGCGACCGCATCATCCATTGCTCGGCCTTCCGCCGGCTGGAATACAAGACCCAGGTCTTCCTGAACCACGAGGGCGACCTGTTCCGCACCCGCCTGACCCACAGCATCGAGGTCGCCCAGATCGCCCGCACCCTGGCCCGCAACCTCGGCGCGCACGAGGACCTGATCGAGGCCGTGGCGCTGGCGCACGACCTGGGCCACACGCCCTTCGGGCATGCCGGCCAGGACGAGCTGAATGCCTGCATGCGCGAATTCGCGCCCGAGGCCGGGGGCTTCGAGCACAATCTGCAGAGCCTGCGGGTGGTGGACGAGCTGGAGGAACGCTACGCGGCCTTCAACGGCCTGAACCTGTGCTTCGAGACCCGCGAGGGGATCCTGAAACACTGCTCGCGGCGCCACGCCCGCGAGCTGGGCGAGGTCGCAGCAAGGTTCCTGGACGGCTCCCAGCCCTCGCTGGAGGCCCAGCTGACCAACCTGGCCGACGAGATCGCCTACAACAACCACGACATCGACGACGGCCTGCGTTCGGGCCTGATCACGGTGCCCCAGCTGCTGGACCTGGAGATCTTCGCCCGCCATCACGAGCAGGTGCGCCGCCGCTACCCCGACGTGGACGCCAAGCGCCTGGTCTCCGAGGTCATCCGCGCCATGATCAACACGCTGGTGCTGGATCTCACGCAGACCACCGCGGCGAACATCGACCGCCTGCGGCCCGATTCGGTCGATGCCGTGCGCGCCGGTCCGCCGCTGGCGGCCTTTTCGGACGAACTGCGCGCCCAGGCCGACGCGCTGAAACATTTCCTGCTGAACAATCTCTATCGCCACGCCCAGGTCATGCGCATGACCTTCAAGGCGCGGCGCATCGTGCGCGACCTGTTCCGCGCCTTTCTCGACGATCCACGGCTGCTGGCCGTCGAATACCGGCGCGACGACGCGGTCGCGCAGGCGCGTGCGATCGCCGACTACATCGCCGGCATGACGGACCGCTACGCGGCGCGGGAGCATCACGCGCTGTTCCGCATGGATTGACGGCCGCCGCGGCGTTAAGCTGGATGTCCATGGACACCGGAGGCGCGCCATGACGAACGGCAACCCCCCATCGGCGAGACTGCTGCGCCAGTTCCTGGCCGCGCTGGACGAGCCGGCCGGCGACGGCCTGCGCATCGACGGCCGCGGCGCCTGGGCCTCGCGCTACGCGGTCACGGATCTGGCGTGCGCCAGCATCGGGACCGCATCCCTCATGCTCGCCCGCTGGATCGATCCCGTCCGCCCGCCGCCCGTGCGGCTGGACCGTCGGCTGGCCTCGTGGTGGTTCGGCTACAGCCTGCAACCGCAGGGCTGGACCTTGCCCAAGGTCCGGGACGCCGTGACGGGCGACTATGCCGCCCGCGACGGCTGGATCCGCATCCACGCCAATGCCGCCCACCACCGCGCCCGCGCGCTGCGCGTGCTGGGCCTGGCGCCGGACGCGGCGCGCGACGCCGTGGCGGCCCGCGTCCAGGCGGGGTCCGCGCAGGATCTGGAGGACGCGCTGGTCGCGCGGGGCGCCTGCGCCGCCGCGCTGCGATCCCCGGCCGTCTGGAATGCGCATCCCCAGGCCGTCGCGCTGCGGTCCGAACCCCTGGCACACCGGGACGAGGGCGGATCGGCGGCCGGCGCGGCATCGGCGGGCCGCGCGCCGGACGGCGATGGGCCGCCGGATCCCGGCCGGCCGCTGGCGGGCTTGCGGGTGCTGGATTTGACGCGGGTCCTGGCCGGCCCCGCCTGCACCCGTTTCCTGGCCGCCTACGGGGCCGAGGTGCTGCGCCTGGATCCGGCCGACTGGGACGAGCCCGGCATGGTGCCGGAGGTCACGGTGGGCAAGCGCTGCGCGGCCCTGGACCTGCGCGATCCGGCCGGCCGCGCGCAGTTCGAGCGCCTGCTGGCGCGCGCCGACGTGCTGGTGCATGGATACCGCCCCGACGCGCTGGACGGCCTGGGCCTGGGCGCCGGCGCGCGCCAGGCGATCCGCCCCGGCCTGGTCGACGTCGGCCTGGACGCCTGGGGCTGGACGGGACCCTGGCGGCTGCGCCGCGGATTCGACAGCCTGGTGCAGATGAGCACCGGCATCGCCTGGGCGGGCGGCCTCGATCGCGCCCCCGATCCACTGCCGGTCCAGGCCCTGGACCAGGCCACGGGCTACTGGATGGCGGCCTGCGTGCTGAAGGGCCTGGCGGACCGCCGGGCGCGGGGGCGCGGCGGCGTGTGGCGGGTGTCGCTGGCGCGGACCGCGGGACTGCTGGCGTCCGTGGCGCCAGAGGATGCGCAAGAGCCGGCCCTGGGGCCGGCTCCGGACGATGCCTATCGGGAAGAGGCCGAGGCCACCGCCTGGGGGCCCGCCCGGCGCCTGCGCCCGCCCGTGCGGGTGGGCGCCGCCGCCTGGCGCTGGGACCGGCCCGCCGGCCCGCTGCGCGCCGATCCGCCGGACTGGCGCTAGTGTGCTATCCGGTTGATCCGTACAGCACGCTGGCGGCCGGCCCGGCGGCCTCGCGGGATCATTCCTCGCCTTCCAGGGCCGCGGCCGTGGCGGCGGGGAGCCGGTTCCTGGACCGCCGCCGCAGGATCGGCGGGATGACGACGATGGCCAGGGACACGATCCACAGGCCCATGGCGATCGGGCTGTCCCACAGGATGTGCAGTTCGCCGTTGGTGATGGACAGCGCGCGGCGCAGGTTCTGTTCCATCATGTCGCCCAGCACCACGCCCAGCACCATGGGCGCCATCGGCACGCCGCCCTTGCGCAGCAGGTAGCCGATCAGTCCCAGGAATGCCGCCATGGTCAGGTCGAAGGTGCCGGCATTGATGGCGTAGACGCCGATGTAGCTGATGCACAGGATGCCCGGGACCAGCAGCCAGTTGGGCAGCGACAGCACTTTCGAGAACACCCGCACCATGGGGATGTTCATCAGGAACAGCAGCAGGTTGGCGATGAACAGCGAGGCCACCAGGCCCCAGACCAGTTCGGGCTTGGTGTCGAACAGCACCGGGCCGGGCGTGATGTTGTAGAGCGTCAGGGCGCCCATCATCACGGCGGTGGTGCCCGAGCCTGGCACGCCCAGGGTCAGCATGGGGACGAAGGACCCCACGGCAGAGGCGGTCGAGGCGGCCTCGGGCGCGGTCACGCCGCGCAGGTCGCCCTGGCCGAAGCAGGCATCGGGATCCCGGCCTTCCTGGTAGCGCTTTTCGTTCGAATAGGCCACGGCCGAGGCAACGCTCGCGCCCGCCCCCGGCAGCACGCCGATGAAAAAGCCCAGGACGGCGCTGCGCAGCACGGTCCATTTGGTGAACAGCAGTTCCTGCAGATTGAACAGCTTGCGCTCGTTGGGCGGGACTTCGGGCGATTCGCCGCGGATGGCCGATTCCAGCAGTTCCAGCAGCTCGGCGATGGCGAACAGGGCGATCACCACCACCACGAAATCGATGCCGTCGAACAGGTGGACCGAATCGAAGGTGTAGCGGTAGACCCCCGAATTGGCATCCACGCCCACCGTGGCGATCGCCAGGCCCAGCATGGCCGACAGCGTGCCCTTGACCGGCTGGTTGCCCAGCAGGCTGGTCAGGCAGCAGAAGGCGAAGACGATCAGCACGAAATACTCGGCCGGGCCGAAGGCCAGGGCCCAGCTCGCCAGCAGGGGGGCCAGGATGATGACGCCGATCGTGGACACCAGGGCGCCGCAGAACGCCGACCAGCCCGACAGCGACAGGGCGACGTTGGACAGGCCCTTGCGCGCCAGCGGGTAGCCGTCCAGCGTGGTCATGATGGCGCTGGCCTCGCCCGGCACGTTGATCAGGATGGCGCTGATGCGCCCGCCGTATTCCGCGCCCACGTACACGGCCGCCAGCAGGATCAGGGCGGTCTCGGGGGGCAGGTTCAGGGCATAGGCGATGGGGATCAGCATGGCCACGCCGTTGATGGGCCCCAGGCCGGGCAGCACGCCCACCAGGGTGCCCAGGAACGCGCCCAGGGCGGCGACCAGCAGGTTCATCCAGGAGAAGGCCACATCGAAGCCGATGCTCAGGTGGTCGAAGATCTGGCTCATGACAGGAACTCCAGGGGGCCCAGGGGCAGGACCACGTCCAGCGCCCGGTCGAACAGCAGGAAGAACAGCACGCCCATGGCGACGCCGCCGATGATCATCCTGACCCAGCCGCCGCCGAACAGGCGGCCGATCAGCACCGTGACGAGGGCGGTGGCGATGACGAAGCCCAGGGTCTCGAACAGCATCGCGTAGCCGAAGATGTAGACCACCATCAGCAGCAGCCGCGGCCAGTCGATGTGTTCGCCGTGACGGCGCTCGCGCCAGTGCTTGAACACCAGCCAGGCGCCGCACAGGGCGATGATCCCGGCGATCAGCATGGGGAAGGCCCGCGGGCCCACCGGTTCATAGGAAAAGGGGGCCTGCAGGTCGTGGCCGAACCACGCCATCAGGCCGGCGAAGACGAGGGCGCAGAAACCCAGGGTACGATCACTCATGGCGGGGTCCGGTGGCGTCGGTCAGCGGATCAGGCCGAATTCGCTGGCCAGCTTGGTGTAGTCCGCGACGCGTTCCTTGATGTACTTGTCCAGGTCCGCGCCCGACTTGTCGAAGGGGAACAGGCCCTGCTTGTCGCGGATGGGGCCGAAGGACGGATCGGCCTGGGTCTTCTTGAAGGCGTCCACCCACCATTGGTAGTCGGCATCGGACACGTTCGGGCCGACGTAGAAGCCGCGGATGATCGGCCACTGGATGTCGAAGCCTTCTTCCTGCGCGGTCGGGACCGAGGACAGTTTGCCCGGCAGCCGGTGGTCGCTGAACACCGCCAGCACGCGGATCGGCGCGCCGCCCTGCAGCATCGTGAAGGCCTCGGCGGCATCGCCCATGTAGGCCTGGATATGGCCGCCGCGCAGCGCCGTCAGGGCGTCGCCGCCGCCTTCGAAGGCCACGAATCGCATCTTGCGGTAGTCCACCCCGGCCGCCCGCGCGGTCAGCGCGGCCTTCATCCAGTCCTGGCTGCCCACGGTGCCCCCGGCGCCCAGCACGACCTTGGTGGGGTCCTGCTTGAAGGCGGCCATGAGGTCCTTCAGGTTCTTGTAGGGGGCGTCGGCGCGCACCACGGCCACGCCGTAGTCGGTGCCCACGGCCGCCAGCCAGCGCACGTCGTTCACGCTGTAGCGGCCGAACTTGTGCTGCGCGAGGTTCAGCAGCGAACCGCCCGAGAAGGCCACGATGGAATTCGGGTCGTCGGGTTTCTGGGCGATCACGTGGTTGTAGGCCACGGCGCCGATGCCGCCGGGCATGTAGACGATGCGCATCGGCTCGGACAGCGCGCCGGACGCCTTCAGGCCTTCCTGGGCCAGGCGGCAGGTCAGGTCGAAGCCGCCGCCGGGATTGGCCGGGGCGATGCATTCGGGCTTGGAGGGGGCGGCCGAGGCCGCCAGGCCCAGGGTCAGCAGGGCGCTGCCCAGCAGCAGCGATACGGATCGGGGAGTCATGGTCGAGGTCTCCTTGGATGTGGGAAATGGCCCTGTCGCGTGCGGCAGGCGGCCGGGCATCCCCGCACCTTAAGCAGCCGAGGCTTTCCATTGGCTTTCAGAATCGCAAGATTCCGGGATATCCCTAGGAGCGCTGGCGCCAAATCCGGGCACGGCCTGGGAGAGAATAGGAAACCGGCGGTTTCAAGGTACTACTGGGCGGGGAGCGCATGCGGTGAAAAGGATCCTGACCACCGTGATCTTGCTGGTTTTGATGGGGTTGGGGATGACTCTCGGAGTCGGCGCCTGGGACCGGTCGCATCATGAGTCAGCCGTCATGGCGCGTGTGCAGGCCGGCCTGGACGAGCACGCCCGCCGGCTGTCCGACGACCTGCAGGCCCTGCTGGCGCTCAATCGCCGGCTGGCCGAGGCCATGGCCGCGGTCCCGCCCGGACGCGAGGCCGCGCCCTTCGGCATCCTGGCGCCGCAGATGGTGCAGCAGCGCACCGACATTCGCAGCGTGGTGTATGTCGACCGTCTGAAGATCGCCCTGGTCTACCCGGTGCCCGGCAATGAAAACGTGATCGGCCTGGACTACAGTCTGCATCCCGAGTTCATGAGCAAGATCAAGCAGATGGTCCTGTACCGGATTCCCGTCATCGACGGCACGGCCCGGCTGGTCCAGACCGGGCGGCCCGGCCTGATCGTGCGCACGCCCCTGTTCATGGCCGATGCCGCCGGGCCGCAGGCGGCCTATCGCGGCATGGCCGCCCTGACCGTCGATCTCGACCGGACGCTGCAGCGCACCGGCCTGCTGGGTCCGGACCCGGCCTTCAACCTGGCGATCCGCGCCGGGCCCTCTGCGGGCCGGCCCGCGCGCACCCTGTACGGCGATTCGACGCTGTTCGACCGGCGCCACGTCCAGACCCGGATCGCGCTGCCGGACGGCGACTGGGAACTGGCCGCCGAGCCCCGCGCCGACATGGCCTACGACGGCTCGCGCGCCTGGCTCATCCGCGGCATCGGCGGCGGCCTGACCATGGCGCTGGTGTTGCTGTTCCTGTACCGGCGCGGGGTGCTGGCCACGGGTCATCCCGCCCAGGAGCCCGAGGCCGGCCTGATGTCGCTGCGCACCCTGCTGCTGCTGGCCACCCTGATTCCCCTGCCGTTGGTGGTGGGCCTGGCGGGATGGCTGGTCTTCACGGCGTCCATCCAGACCGTGCAGCGGATGGAGCAGCAGCGGGTCGAGGAACTGGCCGGCCAGCTGCGCGACAAGGTCGCGGCCTTTTTCGAGGTGCCCCGCGCCGCCGCCACGTTCAACGTCCGGCAGGTGCAGGACGGCCTGTTGTCGCTCGAGGCGCAGCCGGCGCTGCTGCACAGCTTCCTGCTGCAATTGCGCCAGCAGCCCCTGCTGACCTACCTGTCGGTGGCGACGGCGCAGGGCGATTACCTGGCCGCCAGCCGGCCGCCGCACGGCGCCGAGCGTAGTCTGCGGATCCTGCAGGCCAGCCAGGACGATGGCGGCCTCATGAACGTCTACCGGGTCGACGACGCCAACCGGCGCAGCACCCGGCTGCCTTCGGGCAACGCGCATTTCGATCCCCGTGTGCGCCCCTGGTACCAGATGGCGGTCGAGGCGGGCAGCCTGCACTGGTATACGGCCTACCAGTACGCCATCGACACGGTGGACGGCCGCTATGACGACATGGGCATGGGCATGGCGGCGCCGCTGTACGACGACCAGCACCGCCTGCTGGGTGTGCTGACGGCCGACGTGGCGCTGACGGAGATCAGCCGCTTCCTGCAGTCGGAGACCGGCGGCCTGGGCGGCGTGTCTTTCCTGATGGAGTCCGGCGGCGAGCTGCTGGCCAGTTCCGACGGCGCGCCGGTCTACGGCTTGCAGGGCGGGCAGGCCCGCCGCGTCCTCGCCACGGCCAGCGTCAATCCCCTCATCCGGCGGCTGGGCACCGTGGTCTGGCAGTCGGGGCGCGAGGTCGGCCACCAGTTGCTGGACGAGCAGGGCCGGCGCTACCAGACCTACTGGCAGTCCATCCCGCTGCCCGACGGCCCCCTGCTGACCCTGGCGCTGGCGCTGCCGGAAAGCCGCTACGCCGGCCCGGTGGAACAGTCCATGCAGCGCATCGCCCTCCTGATCTTCGGCTTCTGGGTGCTGGGACTGGCGGTGGTCTCGTTGGCGGCCTGGTGGCTGTCCCGGCCCCTGCAGTCGCTCATCCTCTGGGCGCGGCGCCTGGCGGGCGGACAATGGCAGGCGCCGCCCGAGGTTCGCAGCCCGGTGCGCGAGATCGTGGTGCTGGCGCGGGCCCTGGGCCGCATGGCCGACCGCCTGAGGGGCCACCAGCAGGCGCTGGAGATGCAGGTCGCCGAGCGCACCCAGGCGCTGGTCCAGGCCAATCGCAAGCTGACCGAGCTGTCGGTGACCGACGGCCTCACCGGGCTGGCCAACCGGCGCCGTTTCGACGAGGTGCTGCAGCGCGAATGGCACCGTGCCCGGCGCGAGCGCGGCAGCGTCAGCCTGCTGATGCTCGACGTCGACTGGTTCAAGCACTACAACGACGCCTATGGCCACCAGGCCGGCGACGCGATCCTGCAACGGGTGGGTCAGGTGCTGCGGCAGACCTTCCATCGCCCCGGCGACCTGCCGGCGCGCTACGGCGGCGAGGAATTCGCCGTGATCCTGGCCGGCCTGGACCGCGATGCGGCCTGCCGGATGGCGCAGCAGGTGTGCGACGAGATCTCGGACCTGGGCATGCCGCACGAATACGGCGTGGACAACCGCGTCACCGTCAGCGTCGGCGTGGCGGAAATGGACCTCGACGACGAGCATGCGGTCCAGTCCCTGATCGGCCAGGCCGACGGCGCCCTCTACCGCGCCAAGGAGGCCGGGCGCAACCGGATCGAGTGCGCGGCATCCCACGGCGCCCCGCTGGACCCGGACGGCTAGCCGGCCGGGGGAAAGACCAGGCAGACCTCGCAGCCCGCCGGCGTCGAGCGGATGCGCAGGGATCCCGCATGGCGCTGCATGATGGTGTGCACGATGGCCAGGCCCAGGCCGGCGCCGTGGCCGCTCTTGCCCGCCTGGCCGCGGCGGAAGCGCCGGCCGGCCTTGCGGATGTCGGTCTCGCTCATGCCCGGTCCCGTGTCCTGGACGCCCAACACCACCCGCCCGTCCTCGCGGCCGATGCGCAGCGTGATCAGGCCGCCGGCGGGGGTGTACTGGATGGCGTTGTCCATCAGGTTGACCACCGCCTCGCGCAGCAGCCATTCGATGCCGGGCACCGTCGCGTCCAGCTCGGCGCCTTCCATGGCGAGGGTCTGGCGCTTCTGCCGCGCCAGGCTGTAGAGCTGGCGGATCACGTCCTGCGCCAGCGGCGTCAGGGCGACGGGGCGAGGCTGGTCGGTCCGGGCGTCGGCCTCCCGGGCGCGGGCCAGCGCCAGCAGCTGTGCCGCCGTGCGCTGGGCCTGCACCAGCCCCTGGCGCATGGCCAGCAGCGCCGTGCGGGCCTCCGACGGATCCGGCTCGCGCAGGGCGTAGTCCAGCTGGGTGTTCAGCACCGCCAGCGGCGTGCGCAGCTGGTGCGACGCGTCGTCCAGGAACTGCCGCTGGCGGCGGGCCTGCCGGGCATGGCGGGCGACGTGCTGGTTGACGGCCTCCACCAGCGGGCGCACCTCGCGCGGCAGGCCCGCCGCGGTGATGGGGCTCAGGTCGTCGGGCCGCCGGCGCTTCAGGCTGCGGTACAGGCGGGTCAGCGGGCGCAGGCCGACCAGCACCCCCAGGAAGATCAGGCCCGAGGACACCAGCACCTCGATCACGTCGCGCACGATGCTGCGCACCAGCGAATCGCGGATCACGCGGTCGCGGCCGCTGCGGTCCTCGCCCACCATCACGATCACGCGGCCCTGCGGCTGGCCGGCCAGCGGCGGGTCCATGCGCCGCGCCATGGCGGCGATGCGCACCGGCGTACCCAGATAGTCGCGGTCGTAGAACACCGGGATGCCGGACTGCAGGCGCTGGCCGGGCAGGGGCAATTCCTGGTTGCCGATGTCGGCCAGGCCGTCCTCGGTCAGGATGCGGTAGTAGACCGCGTTGTCGGCCGTCAGCTCGAAGAACTCCAGCATCAGGTAGGGCAGTTCCACCGCCAGGCCGCCGCTTTCGGTGGAGATGTTGTGGTCGATGGCGCGCAGCGCCCCCACCAGCGAGCGGTCGTAGGCCAGGTCGATCTGGGCGTGCATCTGGCGGCTGGAATGCCACAGCGCCACGCTCAGTACGCAGACCTGCGCCGGGATCAGGATCCACAGCAGCAGCGCCCGCAGGCTGCGCGACCCGGTGTCAGTCCGGCGCATGGCGCACGGGCTCCAGGCAGTACCCCATGCCCCGCAGCGTGACGATCTGCGCGCCGGTGTCGGCCAGTTTCTTGCGCAGCCTGTGGATCAGGACCTCGACTGCCTCCGGGTTGATGCTGGTGTCCTCGGGGCTGATGCGGTCCAGGATCTGCTGCTTGGTGACCGGTTCGCCGGCTTTCTGGATCAGGACTTTCAGGGCGGCGTATTCGCGCGGCGACAGCGCCAGCGGCGTGTCGCGGTGCAGGAACCGTTGGCCGCCGATGTCCAGCACCAGGTCGCCCAGCATCCAGCGCGGGTGCCCGCGCCCGCGGCTGCGGCGGATCAGGGCGTGCAGCCGGGCCTCGAGCTCTTCGATGGCGAAGGGCTTCTGCATGAAATCGTCGGCGCCCTCGTGCAGCGATCCGATGCGCTCGGACATGGCGTCGCGCGCCGTCAGCACCAGCACCGGACAGCGGTCGTCGCGGCCGCGCAGCCGCCGCAGGAACTCGTGCCCGTTCATGCCGGGCAGGCCGAGGTCCAGGATGATGGCGTCGAATTCCTCCAGCGCCAGGCGGCGTTCGGCCAGTTCCGCGTCGTCGGCCCAGTCGACCATGAATCCCCCGTGCCGGGCCAGACTGCGGGCCAGCCAGTTGGCCAGTTCCGATTCGTCTTCGATCAGCAGGATGCGCATGGTGGCGATGATAGGGCGCGGCGGCGCGTTTGCCCAGCGCTCAGGCGGCCGGCAGGACGTGCCGCAGCCAGGCTCCCGTGTGGCTTTCGGGCGCGGCGGCGATGGCCTCGGGCGTGCCCTGGGCCACGATGCGCCCGCCGCCGGCGCCGCCCTCCGGACCCAGGTCCACGACCCAGTCGGCCGTCTTGATCACGTCCAGATTGTGTTCGATCACCAGCACGGTGCTGCCGGAATCCGCCAGCTGCTGCAGCACGTCCAGCAGCACGGCGATGTCGTGGAAATGCAGGCCGGTGGTCGGCTCGTCCAGCACGTACAGGGTGCGGTCCGATCCGCGCCGCGACAGTTCCTGGGACAGCTTGATGCGCTGCGCCTCGCCGCCCGACAGGGTGGTCGCGCTCTGGCCCAGGCGGATGTAGGACAGGCCCACGTCCATCAGGGTCTGCAGCTTGCGCGCCACCACCGGCACTGCCTGGAACAGCTCCAGCGCCTGGGCCACGGTCAGGTCCAGGATGTCGCTGATGGTGTGCCCGCGGTAGCGGATGTCCAGGGTCTCGCGGTTGTAGCGCTTGCCCTCGCAGACCTCGCAGGGTACGTACATGTCGGGCAGGAAGTGCATCTCGACCCGCACCATGCCGTCGCCCTGACAGGCCTCGCAGCGGCCGCCCTTCACGTTGAAGGAGAACCGCCCCGCGTCGTAGCCGCGCAGGCGCGCTTCGGGCACGCCGGCGAAGAGCTCCCGGATCGGCGTGAAAAGGCCCGTGTAGGTGGCCGGGTTGCTGCGCGGCGTGCGGCCGATGGGGTTCTGGTCGATGCTGATGATCTTGTCGAAGTGCTCCAGCCCGTCCAGGTGGTCGAAGGGCGCCGGCGAGGTCTGCGCGCGGTGCAGGCGCTGGCTCATGGCGGCCACCAGCGTGTCGTTGATCAGGGTCGACTTGCCCGAGCCCGACACCCCCGTCACGCAGGTGAGGCGCCCGACCGGGATGGCCAGGTCCACGGATTTCAGGTTGTGGCCGCGGCAGCCCGATGCCCGCAGCCAGCGCTGGTCCGGGCCGGTCGCGACCGGCCGGCGCGCCGGGATGGCGATGCGCTGCGTGCCGGCCAGGTACTGGCCGGTCAGGGACTGCGGCTGGGCGGCGATCTCCTCGGGCGTGCCCTGGGCCACGACGTGGCCCCCCTGCTCGCCCGCGCCCGGGCCCATGTCCAGCACGTGGTCGGCGGCGCGGATCATGTCCTCGTCGTGCTCGACCACGATCACGCTGTTGCCCAGGTCGCGCAGCTGCTGCAGGGTGTCGATCAGGCGGCGGTTGTCGCGCTGGTGCAGGCCGATGGACGGCTCGTCCAGCACGTACATCACCCCCGTCAGGCCGGACCCGATCTGGCTGGCCAGACGGATGCGCTGGGCCTCGCCGCCCGACAGCGTGTCGGCGCTGCGGTCCAGCGACAGATAGCCCAGGCCGACGTTGTCCAGGAAGTCCAGGCGGGCGCGGATCTCGTGCACGATGCGTTCGGCGACCTCGCGCCGCGCCCCGCCGATCTCCGATTCCTGGAACCAGCGCCGGCAGTCGGCCAGGGACAGCGATTCGATCTCGTAGATGGCGCGCCCGCGCCGCTGGCCGGGTCCCGGGTCATTGCCGATCAGCACATGCCGGGCCTCGGTGCACAGCCGCGCGCCCTGGCATTCCGGGCAGCGCGTGGTGTGGCGCAGCCGGCCGAGTTCCTCGCGCACGGCGTTGGAATGGGTCTCGCGCCAGCGGCGTTCCAGGTTGGGGATCACGCCCTCGAAGGCATGGCGGCGGATGGACGGCACGCCGCCCTCGCCGAGATACTGGAAGGGGATCTCCTCGGCGCCCGAGCCGTGCAGCAGGTGTTCGCGCACCTGGGGATCCAGGTCCTGGAAGGGCGTGTCCAGACTGAAATGGTAGTGCTGCGCCAGGCTAGCCATCATGGCGTAGCTGAAGGCGTTGCGCCGGTCCCAGCCGTGGATGGCGCCCGCCGCCAGGCTCAGTTCGGGAAAGGCCACCACCCGCGCCGGGTCGAAGGAATCCACCTGGCCCAGGCCGTTGCAGCTCGGACAGGCGCCCACCGGGTTGTTGAAGCTGAACAGCCGGGGTTCCAGGTTGCCCATGCCGCGCGCGCAGACGGGGCAGGCGTAGGCGGCGGAAAACGCCTGTTCCTCGCCGCTGTCCAGGTCCAGCACGCCGGCCCGGCCCTGGGCCAGGTCCAGCGCGGTCTCGAAGCTCTCGGCCAGGCGCTGGCGGCTGTCGGGCCGCACGCGCAGCCGGTCCACCACCACGTCCAGGTCCCAGGGGCCCTCGGGGCTGGGCAGGGGCGTGCTGCCGTCGATGGCCTGGATCTCGCCGTCGATCCGCGCCCGCACGAAGCCCAGGGCCTGCAGGCGCCGGCATTCGGTGACCAGGTCGTCCTCGCGGCCGCGCGCCAGCGGCGCCAGGATGGCCAGGCGCCCGCCCTCGGGGCGCGACAGCACCTGGTCCACCATCTGGCTGACGCTTTGCGCCTGCAGCGGCAGGTCGTGCTCCGGACAGTAGGGCGTGCCGATGCGGGCGTACAGCAGGCGCAGGTAGTCGTGGATCTCCGTGACCGTGCCGACGGTGGAGCGCGGATTGTGGCCGGCGGTCTTCTGCTCGATGGCGATCGCCGGCGACAGGCCCGTGATCACATCCACGTCGGGCTTGTCCATCATCTGCAGGAACTGGCGCGCGTAGGCCGACAGGCTCTCGACGTAGCGCCGCTGGCCTTCGGCGTACAGGGTGTCGAAGGCCAGCGACGACTTGCCGGAACCCGACAAGCCGGTGACCACGACCAGGCGGCGGCGCGGCAGGTCGACTGAAATGTTCTTCAGGTTGTGGGTGCGGGCACCCCGTATGCAGATGGCGTCCATGCCGGTAGGGGGGTTCAGGTTCTTCAAAGGCCAACTTGCTACTATAACGCGCAGCCCCCCTACAAACCCAAGCGTCCCCCATGGCCCGTCCTCCACGATCCTCCGCCCCCGCGCTCAAGCTGACCCCCCTGGAACGGCGCAGCAGCGTGGCGCTGGCCACGCTGTTCGCCGCCCGCATGCTGGGCCTGTTCCTGCTGACGCCGATCTTCGCGGTCGCCGCGCGCACCCTGGTGGGCGGCGACGACCCGGCCCGCGTGGGCCTGGCGCTGGGGGCCTACGGACTGACCCAGGCGGTGATGCAGATCCCCCTGGGCATGGCGTCCGACCGCTACGGCCGCCGGCCCGTCATCGTGTTCGGCATGCTGCTGTTCGTGATCGGCGGCATCGTCTGCGCCCTGACCAACGACGTGGACTGGGTCACGGCCGGCCGCGTGATTCAGGGCCTGGGGGCGGTGTCGGCCGCCATCACCGCCTGGATCGCCGACGCCACCCGGCCCGAGGTCCGCACCCGCGCCATGGCCATGGTGGGCGGGTCCATCGGCGTGTCCTTCGCCCTGTCGCTGGTGCTCTCGCCCCTGCTGGTGGGCGAATTCGGGCTGTCCGGGCTGTTCTGGGCGATCAGCCTGCTGGGCTTCGCCTGCCTGCTGATCGCCATGTTCTTCGTGCCCGACGTGCCGAAATCCGAGGCCGACATCGTGCAGGCCACGCCGCGCGACGTGCTGGGCCACCGCGACCTGCTGCGCCTGAATTTCGGCGTGTTCTGCCTGCATTTCATCCTGATGGCGCTGTTCATGGTGGCGCCGGGGATGCTGGGCCGCCTGGGCGGATTCGATTCCGCCAGCCTGTGGCAGGTCTACCTGCCGGTGATCCTGGCGTCCTTCGTACTGATGGTGCCGGCCGTCTTCTATACCGAGACGCGCAAGGCCCACAAGCCAGCCCTCGAATGGGCGGTGCTGGGCCTGGCGGTCGTGCTGGGGGCGCTGCCCTGGCTGATGGGTTCGTTCGCGCTGGTGGTGGCGGCCCTGATCGGCTTTTTCATCTGCTTCAACATCCTCGAGGCCCTGCAGCCCTCGCTGGTGTCGCGGGTCGCGCCCCCGGCCTACAAGGGCCTCGCCCTGGGGTTCTACAACACCGCCCAGTCCCTGGGCGTGTTCGCCGGCGGCGTGGCCGGCGGCATCCTGGTGCGCGGCAGCGGCCCGTCCATGGTGTTCTGGGTCAGCGCCATGCTGGCCGTCGTCTGGCTGTACACGGCGCGGGGATTCAAGGACATCAAGCAGTAGGGCCCGTCCGCCGGATCCCTGTCCGCCCGCGTTTCCCGGTGAGCCGGCTCACCGGTACAGGTGGGTCAGCGTGTGCTGCGACGGGTTGCTGCCCATGTGTGCCATGATGTCCTGCGCGGCGTGCTTCAGCAGGTCCGCGCACTCTTCGATGTGTTCCGGCGTGAAGCGGTCCTTGGGGCCGGACAGCCCGATGGCGGCGATCACCTGCCCGGTGCCGTCGAAGATCGGCACGCCCACCCCATGCACCCCCTCGCGCCATTCTCCAGCATTGACCGCATAGCCCTGCCGGCGGATCCGCTCGGCCTCGGCCAGCATGGCCTCGGGGCGGGTGATCGTCGCCTCGGTGTGGGCCTGCAGGTGGCGGGTGCTCCATAGCAGCGATTCGCGGCTTTTGAACGCCAGCATCGCCTTGCCCGTAGCCACGCAGTGGATGGGCGCGCGTCCGCCGATCTGGGAATAGGCGCGGATGGGATTGGGGCTGTCGACCTTGTGCACGTAGACGACCTCGTCGCGGTCCTGGATCGAGAGGTGGACGCTCTCGCCGGTCTGCTCGGCCAGGGATTCCATGCGGTGCGCCGCGTGCGTGCGCAGGTCCAGTTTCGACAGGACCGCCGAACCCAGTTCCCAGAGCCGGATCGACGCCGTGTAGCCGCCCTGGTCGGGATCGCGGATCACGTAGTCGCTGTCGCTGAGCGCGGCCAGGAGCCGGTGGACGTTGCTTTTGGTCAGGCCCAGCGCGCGTGCGATCTCCGTCAGCGACATCGGTGTGGAGCTGTGCGCCAGGAGCTCGATGACCTGCAGGCCTTTGATCAGGGTATTGTTCATGTTTCATAAAATGGAACAGTTGTATTCTATTTTAGAACCAATTTAAGCTGCACGCATGAACTTTTTCTGATCGATGAAGGGCTTCTGATGGATGAGCTGAGTGTGCGGGGCCTGCCCCTGGCCGGTGTCAAGGTCGTCGAATTCTGTGCCGTGGCGGCCGGACCGTTTTGCGGCATGCTGCTGGCCGACATGGGCGCGGATGTCATCAAGGTGGAGGCGCCGGGCGGCGATGCCCTGCGGTCCTGGCCGCCCCTGACGGAGGGCTACAGCGAGAACTTCGCCTCTCTCAACCGGAACAAGCGTTCGGCCGTCCTGAACCTCAAGGATCCCGCGGACCTGTCGCTGGCCCGCACCCTCGTCCTGGACGCGGACGTGGTCATCGAGAACAATCGGCCCGGCGTGATGCGGCGCCTGGGGCTGGACTTCGCCAGCTTCCGGCAGCAGCGGCCCGGCCTCGTCTATTGCTCGATCTCCGCCTATGGCCAGACCGGACCCCGGGCGGACGAGGGCGGCTTCGACCTGACGATCCAGGCCGCGGCGGGCGTCATGAGCGTGACTGGCGATCCCCAGGGACTGCCCGCCAAGTGCGGCGTGCCGGTCTCCGATTTCGCATCCGGCCTGTATGCCGCCTTCGCCATCGCGGCAAAGCTGGCGCACGTGCGGGCGGGCGGCCCCGGGGCGCACATCGACGTGCCGATGTTCGGCTGCACGCTGGGTATCGCGGCGCTGCAGACCAGCGAATATTTCGGCTCCGGCCGGGATCCCGCGCGGCTGGGGTCGGCGCACCCGCGCAACGCGCCGTACCAGGCATACCAGGCGTCCGACGGCTATTTCGCCATCGCGGCGGGCAACCACAGGCTGTGGGTGGCGGTGTGCGAGGCCGTGGGCCTGCCGCAGCTGCCTGAGGACCCGCGTTTCCTGACGACCACGGACCGGGCCCGCCACCAGGAGGCCCTCAAGGAAATCCTGGAAATCCGTTTTCGCGAGCGGACGGTCGAGGACTGGATCGCGGTGTTCAACGGCGCCGGTGTGCCCCACGCCCGCATCAACAGCTATTCGTCGGCACTGGCCGATCCCCAGGTCGTGCACATGCAATGGGTGCAGGACCTGCCCCTGCCCGGCGGGGCACGTACCCGCACCTTCGTTTCGCCGCTGCGCCTGGACGGCCACGGCCTGCCGGTGCGGCTGCATCCGCCGGCCCTGGGGGAGCATACCGAGAGCATCCGGGCCGAGTTTTCCGGAAACCTGAAAGAGGCGAGATCATGAGCGGGAAGCTGCTGCAGTTCATCGGGGCCATCAGCCGGCTGGTGGAGCGTCCGGGCCTGGCGCCGCAAGAGGCGCTGGACGAGGCCAGCGACCATATGCGGGCGCTGGTGGCCGAGGACGACTGGCTGCCCGAATCCATGGCCCGGCCCGATCCGCAGTATTACCAGCAGCACCTGCTGTATGGCGATCCGCTCGACCGCTTTTCCCTGGTCAGCTTCGTCTGGGGGCCGGGGCAGGCCACGCCCGTGCACGACCATACCGTCTGGGGCGTGATCGGGATGCTGCGCGGCGCCGAGCAGGAAATCCCGTACACCCGGGATGCCGACGGCCGGCTGCGCCAGGACGGTCCCGCGCGCGTCCTGACGCCCGGCGCCGTGGCCTGCGTCGCGCCGTCCATCGGCGACATCCATGCCGTCAGCAACGCCGTCGATGGGCAGGTGTCCATCAGCATCCACCTGTACGGCGGCAACATCGGCCGCATCCGGCGCAGCGTCTACGACCGCGAGACCGGCCAGGCCAAGCCTTTCGTCTCCGGGTATTCGAATGCCCTGTGCCCCAATCTCTGGGCGCGGGAGGCCTAGGACCATGACCGGTACCGTCCGCATCCAGGCCGAAGGCCCCATGACGCGCGTGACGCTGGACCGTCCCGACAAGGGCAACAGCCTGTCGGCCGGGATGGTGGGCGCGCTGGACGCCGCCATCGACCGGTGCCGCGAGGACGGCACCGCGCTGTTCGTCCTGGATGCCGAAGGCCGCCATTTCTGCACGGGCTTTGACCTGGGCAACCTGGACGAGGCGACGGACGATGCGCTCATGGCGCGTTTCGTCCGGATCGAGATCCTGCTGCAGAAGCTGCAGGCAGCCCCCTTTCTCACGGTGGCTCTGGGCCGCGGCCGCATCGTCGGCGCCGGTGCGGACCTGTTCGTCGCCTGCCAGCGCCGGCTGCTGGCGGCGGATGCGAGTTTCAGGTTCCCGGGGGCGGCTTTCGGCCTGGTGCTGGGCACCGGCCGCCTGGCCCGCGCGGTCGGCCCGGTGCGGGCTTGTGAATGGGTGGGCAGCGGACGCTGGATTCCACAGGACGAGGCCCTGGCGGCCGGCTTGGCGCATGGCCTCGTGGACGAGGCCGGCGTCGCGCCGGTGTTGCAGCGGCTGCTGGCCGAAGGCACGCGCCTGGATGGCACGACGCGCGGCGCCCTGCAGGCCGCCGCCGGGCGCGAGCGGCACGCCGACCAGGACCTCCGGGCGTTGGTGCTGTCGGCCGCGCGGCCGGGCTTGTGCGAACGGATCCGGGCGTTCCGGGCGGCCGCCCTCGAGACTTCACTGACAAGGAGCATGAAAGCATGAGCAGCACGGCCAACGCGGGGCGACTCGCCGACCTGATCAATCCGGGCTCCGTCGCCGTGATCGGCGCGTCCGAAGACCAGACCAAATTCGGCGGACGCCTGTACCGCATGCTGATCAAGCACGGATACGGCGGCACGATCTATCCGGTCAATCCGTTCCGGGACAGCCTGTTCGGCATCCCCGCCTACCCCTCGGTCGGCGCCTTGCCGCAGGCGCCGGACATGGTGGTCATGGCCGTCCCGCAGGCGAAGGTCAAGGAACAGATCTCCGCCTGCGCCGCCCGGGGCGCGCGCTGCGGAATCGTCATCACCTCGAAATTCTCCGACGACGGCCCCGCGGGGGCGGCGCTCGAGCGCGAGATCGTGGACATCGCCCGGGCGGGCGGCATGCGCCTGATCGGGCCCAACTGCCTGGGCCTGGTCAGTCCGGCCAACCGGCTGGTCATGTGTTCCTCGCCCGCCATGGACGTCGAGCGCCTGATCGAAAGCCCCATCGGATTCGTCAGCCAGAGCGGCGCCCTGATGGCCACGCTGTTCGACCGGATGCATGTTCAGGGCGTGGGCTTCAGCCACTGCGTCTCCGTGGGCAACCAGGCTGACCTGGAACTGTGCGATTTCGTGGAGATGCTGGTGCACGATCCGAAGACACGGATCATCTGCACCTACATCGAGGGCATCAAGTCGCCGGATCGCTTCGTCGACCTGGCGCGTCAGGCCCGCGAGGCCGGCAAGCCCTGGCTGGCGGTCAAGGCGGGCCGCACGGACGCCGGCAGCCAGGCGGCCTTCTCGCACACCGCCAGCATGGCGGGCGACTATGCGGCCCTCGAGGCGGTCTGCGCCCGCGAGAACGTCGTGTTGATGGAGGATCCGGCCGCCATGCTGCTGCTCGCCCACGCCATGGAAGGCCGGGCCGGCCGCCCGGTGGAGCGGGTGGCCGTGGTGACGCCTTCGGGCGGCGGCGGTGCCCTGGCGGCGGACCGGCTGGGCGGAGCCGGCGTTCCCCTGGCCGAGTTCACCTCGGCCACCCGTGCGGCGTTCTCGGAGTTCTACGCCGAGGGCCAGGCCCGCAATCCGGTCGACATGGGCGGACGCAAATACGAGGCGGGCGAGAACTCCGTGGACGTCGCCGAGCGTACGGTGCGGGTCGCCCTGGCCGACGAGCAGGTGGACGCGGCGCTGGTCGCGCTGACCACCGCGCCGATGCTGGGCGCCGTGACCGAGGCCCTGGTCAAGGGCGGCGAATCCAGCCCCAAGCCGCTGATGTTCGTCGTCCATCCCGGACGGGCCGCGCAGGACTCGCGCGAATTCCTGCGCGGCCGCGGGGTGCCGTACACCGACAACCTCTCCGAGGCCGTGGAGGCCCTGGAGGCCTGGCGCCGCTGGTCCGCGTTCCAGCCATGGCCGGCGGCGGTCCGGCCCTCGGGCTGCGCGCCATCCGAGCCCGTCCCGGGCGCGCGCAGCGAATCCGCGAGCAAGCGCCTGCTGGCCGCGGCCGGCATCCCGGTCAATCGAGAGATGATCGTCGACGATCCCGCCGAGGCGGCGCGCCGGGCCCCGGAAGTCGGCTTTCCGCTGGTGGCCAAGGTCATCTCGCCCACGATCGTGCATAAGTCCGACGTCGGCGGCGTGCTGCTGGGCGTGCGCGACGCCGCGTCCCTGGAATCGGGACTGCGCGAGATGCGCGAGCGCATCGGCCGGACCATGCCGGACGCGCAGATCCAGGGCTTTTCCCTGCAGTCGATGGAAGACGGCGAGCTGGAGCTGATCCTGGGCGCCCGGCGCGATCCGCAGTTCGGCGCGCAGGTGCTGATCGGCAGCGGCGGCGTGCTGGTCGAGCTGCTGCAGGACTTCGTCGTCCTGCCGGCGCCCCTGGATCCGGTGACCGCCGCCCGGGCCTTGCGCCGCCTGAAGATCGCCCCGCTGCTGGACGCCTACCGGGGCCGCGCCGCCCTGGACGTCGCCGCGGTGGTGGATGCGGTGGTGCGCTTGAGCTGGCTGGCCCATGACTGGCGCGGCGCGGATTTCGAGATCGAGGTCAATCCGCTCAAGGTGCGGGTGGCCGGACAAGGCTGCGTGGCCGTGGACGCCCGCGCGCGCATCGACGGACGAGTGAAGGAAGACGAGGTGGACTCATGAGTGTGGTGACGACGGAAACGCATGGCTTGGTCACGCTGCTGACCATCAACCGCCCCGAACGGCGCAACGCCATCTGCAAGGACACGGCGCTGGCCCTGCAGCGGGCGCTGGCCGAATTCGACGACTCGGACCAGCGTGTGGCGGTGATCACCGGCGCGGGCGACGAGGCCTTCTCGTCTGGGGCGGACGTGAACAACCTGCCCGAGCTCTGGCGCTGCATCCCCGGCGTGGGCGTGGCCACGGACAAGCCCATCGTCGCCGCGACCGCGGGCTGGGTGGTGGGCGGGGCCATGGTGATGCACATGATGTGCGACCTGGCCGTGGCCGCGGACAACACGCGATTCTCCTATCCGGAAGGGCGGATGGGATTCACGGGCGGCATGATCGCGGGCCTGGCCGCCCGCATCCCCCACAAGATCGCCATGGAGCTGATCCTGCGCGGCAAGCCCATGAGCGCGCAGCGGGCCTACGACGTGGGGCTGGTGAACGAAATCGTGCCCGTCGGCCGGCAGGTCGAGGCGGCCCTCGACATGGCGCAGGAGCTCGCGGCGATGGCGCCCCTGGTCCTGCGCACCATCAAGCGCTTCGTGGGGCGATCCGTCTTGCCGCAGGGGCCGTCCGAACAGATGGCGGCGACCCTCGCCGAGCTGGGGCGGGTGCAGTCCAGCCGCGATATCGAGGAAGGCCGCAGCGCCTTCCGCGAGAAGCGCGCGCCCCGCTTCGAGGGCAGGTGAGGGGCCGCGCGGCCCGCCGAGGCTTTTTTTGACGGCCCGCCCCCGTGCGGCGGGCGCGAAATGACCCAGACCAGGGGAAGGAGACAGGCAATGAGCAGCAGCAGGCGAAGCAGGGAGTCCCAGGACATCGAGAGCCTGGTTCATCCGTACACCAATCTCGAGGCGCACCTGCGCCAGGGGCCGCTGATCATGGAACGCGGCGAGGGTGTCTATGTGTTCGACGACCAGGGCCGACGCTACCTGGAAGGCATGTCGGGGCTGTGGTGCGCGTCGCTGGGCTTTTCCGAGCCGCGCCTGGTCGAGGCCGCGACACGCCAGCTCTCGAAGCTGCCCTACTACCAGCTGTTCAATTCCCGCTCGCACGGCCCGGCCATCGACCTGTCCGAAAAGCTGCTGTCGATCGCCCCCAAGTCGCTGGGCAAGGTCCTCTACGCGAATTCCGGGTCCGAGGCCAATGACGCCGCCGTCAAGCTGGTCTGGTTCTACAACAACGCCATGGGGCGGCCCGAGAAAAAGAAGATCATCTCCCGCTGGCGCGCCTACCACGGGGTCACGGTCGCCTCGGGCAGCCTGACCGGCCTGCCGGCCAACCACCAGGACTTCGACCTGCCGATCGACCGGATCCTGCACACGGACTGCCCCAGCTATTACCACGAGGCCAAGCCCGGCGAGACCGAAGCCCAGTTCACGCGGCGGATCGTCGGCAACCTGGAGGCGCTGATCCAGCGCGAGGGGCCCGAGACGGTGGCGGCCTTCATCGCCGAGCCGGTGAACGGATCGGGCGGCGTGATCGTGCCGCCGCCGGGTTATTTCGAGCAGGTCCAGGCCGTGCTGAAGAAATACGACATCCTGTTCATCGTGGACGAGGTCATCTGCGGCTTCGGGCGCACGGGCGACATGTTCGGCAGCGACACCTTCGGCCTGGAGCCCGACATCATGACGGTGGCCAAGGCCCTGTCGGCCTCCTACCTGCCGATCTCGGCCACGCTGGTCAGCCAGAAGATCTACGACCGGATCGTCGAGCGCACCAAGACGCTGGGGGTATTCGCGCACGGCGTCACGTATTCCGGGCATCCGGCCTGCGCCGCCGTCGCCCTCGAGACCCTGAAGATCTACGAAGAGCGGGACATCGTCGGCCACGTCCGGGAAGTCGCGCCCCATTTCCAGCAGCGCCTCAGGGCCCTGGCGGACCATCCCCTGGTGGGCGAGGCCCGGGGCGTCGGGCTCATCGGCGCCCTGGAGATC
This sequence comes from Castellaniella sp., assembly GCA_035707805.1. Taxonomy (GTDB): domain Bacteria; phylum Pseudomonadota; class Gammaproteobacteria; order Burkholderiales; family Burkholderiaceae_B; genus Castellaniella. The sequence continues at coordinate 192,316 of DASSTS010000019.1, forward strand.
ACGCAGGACAAGGGCTCGAAAACCCCCTTCGGACCGCAGCACAACATCGCCGCGCTCGTCCAGAACAAGGCCGTGGACCGCGGCGTGCTGGTGCGCGGCATCCGCAATGCCGTGGCGGTCAGCCCGCCGCTGATCATCACCCGCGACCAGATCGACGAGCTGTTCGACGGGATTGCGCATGGCCTGGACCAGGCCCATGCCGTGGCTCGCGCGGAGGGGCTGGTGCCATGAGCGCGAATCAGCGGACCATGCGGGCGGCGCCGGATACCGGGCTCTTCATCGACGGACGCTGGCGGGATGCGGACGACGGCGCCGTGCGCGACGTGGTGGACCCCGCCAGCGGGCAGGTGACCGGCCGGGTGGCGCGGGCCGCCGTGCGAGACCTGGACGACGCGCTGGCCGCGGCGCAGCGCGCCTTCGGGCAGTGGCGGCAGGTGGCCGCCCGGGACCGCGCCGCCGTGCTGCGCCGGGCGGCTGCCCTGGTGCGCGAGCGCGCCCCGGCGATCGCCGCCACGATCTCGCGTGAGATCGGCAAGCCCGTCGCCGAGGCCGAGCAGGAGGTTGCCAACTGCGCCGACGCGTTCGACTGGTGCGCCGAGGAATGCCGACGCACCTACGGCCGCCTCGTGCCTGCGCGCCAGCCTGGGGTCACGCAGACGGTGCTGCGCGAGCCCATCGGCCCGGTGGCGGCCTTCAGCCCCTGGAATTTCCCGGCCTCGCAGGCCGCCAAGAAGCTCGCCGCCGCGGTCGCGTCGGGCTGCCCGATCATCCTCAAGGGGCCCGAAGAGGCGCCCGGCGGCAGCGCCGCGCTGGTGCAGGCGCTGGCCGACGCGGGCCTGCCCGCCGGGGTCGCGAACCTGGTCTTCGGCGACCCGCCGATGATCTCCAGCCACCTGATTCCGTCGCCCGTCATCCGCAAGGTCTCGTTCACCGGCTCGGTGCCGGTGGGCAAGTCCCTGGCCGAACTGGCGGGCCGGCACATGAAGCCCTGCACCCTGGAACTGGGCGGCCATGCCCCCGTCCTGGTGTTCGACGACGTCGATCCCGAGGCGGTGGCGCGGGCTGTGGTGGCCGCCAAGTTCCGCAACGCCGGCCAGGTCTGCATTTCGCCGACCCGCCTGTTCGTGCAGCGGGGCGTCTACGAGCGCTTTGCCGCCGCGTTCGCGCAGGCCGCCGGCGCCATCGTCGTGGGCCGCGGCGACCAGCCGGGCGTGCAGATGGGGCCGCTGTCCAGCCGCCGCCGGCTCGACGCGGTCCGGGCCCTGGTGGACGAGGCCGTCGGCCTGGGCGCGACGGTGCTGGCCGGCGGCGCCGCGCTGGACGGGCCGGGATTCTTCTTCCAGCCCACTGCGCTGGCCGACGTGCCCGCCCGCGCGCGGGTCTGGCATGAAGAGCCCTTCGGTCCGGTTGCGGTCCTGGACGCATTCGAGTCGACCGCGCAGGCGCTGGACAAGGCCAACGACACGGCCTATGGACTGGCGTCCTACGCCTTCACCAGTTGCGCGGACCGGATCGCGCAAGTGAGCGAGGGCATGCAGGCCGGCATGCTGGGCATCAACCATTTCGCGCTGGGCGTGGCCGAAGCGCCCTTCGGGGGCATCAAGGACAGCGGCTATGGACGGGAGGGAGGCATCGAGGGATTGGAAGCTTATACGGTCACGAAATTCGTGACGCAGCGGGCGGTCGCCTAGACCGTGCCCGACATCCAGAAACAGGAGAGAGACATGAGCATGAAACGATGGAAGCAGGTTCTGGGGGCGGCCGTCATCGCGGCCGCGGTGGGCGGCGCGGGACCGGTGCAGGCGGCCACGCCGGCCGACACCCTGGTCATGGCGCGCAAGATCGACGACATCAAGTCGCTGGACCCCGCCGAGGTGTTCGAATGGGGCAGCGGCGAGATCATCAACAATCTCTACGTGCGGCTCATGACCTACGATCCGCACGATTTCAGCAAGCTGGTGGGCGGCGCCGTGGAATCCTGGCAGGTGTCCGACGACGGCCTGACCTACGAGCTGAAGATCCGCAAGGGCATCAAGTTCAAGTCCGGACGCGAACTGACGGCGCGGGACGCCGAATACTCGCTGCGGCGCGTCATCCACCTGGCCAAGACGCCGGTGTTCATTTTCCAGCAGCTGGGCTGGACCAAGGACAACGTGGCCGACATGGTCCGCGCCGCCGATGACGGCACGCTCGTGATCAAGGTCGCCAAACCGTATTCCCCGTCCCTGGTCGTGAGCTGCCTGTCCGCGGGCGTGGCGTCCGTGGTGGACAGCGAGGAAGTCAAGAAACACGAGGAGAACGGCGACTACGGCTACAACTGGCTCAAGACCCGCTCCGCCGGCGCCGGCGCCTACCGGCTGGTGGCCTGGAAGCCCAAGGACGCCGTGGTGCTGGAATCGAACCCGGACTTCTACCTGGGCGCGCCGCCGCTCAAGCGCTTCATCGTCCGCCACATCCCGGAGCCCTCGGCGCAGCGCCTGCTCCTGCAGGCCGGCGACGTGGACATCGCCCGCGACCTCGGGCCGGACCAGATCAAGGCCTCGCGATCCAACCAGGACCTGCGCGTGGACGTGTTCAAGAAGGTCAATACCTACTATGTGGGCCTGAACACGAAGAACGAGATCCTCGCCAACCCCAAGGTCTGGGAGGCGTTCCGCTGGCTGATCGACTACCAGGGCATGGCCGACTCGTTCCTGGACGGCTATTTCGCGGTGCACCAGTCCTTCCTGACCGGCGACATGGGGCTGGAAGAAAAACCCTATCGCCTGGACGTGGAAAAGGCCAAGAAGCTGCTGGCCGAGGCGGGCTATCCGGACGGGTTCTCCATCGATTTCCTGGTGGCCAATCCGGCGCCCTTCCCCGACATCGCCCAGTCGATGCAGGCGACTTTCGCCCAGGCCGGCGTGAAGCTGAACCTGGTGCTGCGCGACCAGGCCCAGGTGCTGGCGACCTACCGGGCGCGCGGGCATGAGCTGGCGTTCGCGCGCTGGTCCCCGGACTACCTCGACCCGCACTCCACGGCCGAGTTCTTCGTGCGCAATCCCGACAATTCGGATGCCTCGACGAACAAGTCCGCCGCCTGGCGCAACGCCTGGGACATCCCCGAGCTGTCGGCCATGACCGAGAAGGCCATGCTGGAGCGCGACCCTGAGGTCCGCAAGCAGATCTACAAGGACGAGCAGAAGGTCGTGCAAGAGAACTCGCCCATCATCATGATGTTCCAGCTGGTCGAAAGCACGGTCTCGCGCAAGGACACCAGCGGCTTCACGCCCGGACCCGGCTTCGATACGGCCGTGTTCTGGAACACCCGCAAGGCGAAGTGACGTGATCGGGATGCAGGCCGCATCTCGCGGCAAGAGGTGACTCCATATGACGCAATGGCTCAATAGGCGATCACTGCGGGCGGGCATCAAGGCCTGCAGTCTGCAGGCGTCCATGTTCGTCGTCACCATCCTCGGCCTGCTCCTGGTCACTTTCGTGATTGGACGGGTCGTCCCGGTCGATCCCGTGCTGGTGATCGTGGGCGACCGGGCGACGGCGGAAGTCTATGCCCGCGTCCACGCGGAGCTGGGCCTGGACAAGCCCATCTACCAGCAGTTCCTGATCTACCTGTACAAGGTGGCGCAAGGCGATTTCGGCACCTCGGTGCTGTCGTCCCAGAGCGTGGCCAGGGACATCGCCGCCTTTTTCCCGGCGACGATCGAACTGGCCGTCACCGGCACGCTGATCGGCGTGCTGCTGGGGGTGCCGCTGGGGGTGCTGTCCGCGGTGCGCAAGAACTCCCTGCTGGACCAGGCGGTGCGCGTCGTCGCGCTGGTCGGCTATTCGATCCCGATCTTCTGGCTCGGGCTGGTCGGCCTGCTGGTCTTCTACGTCAAGCTGGACTGGGTGGCGGGCGTGGGCCGCATCGACGCGGTCTACGAATACATCATCGAGCGCGAGACCGGATTCGTGCTGCTTGACGCCATGCTGCACGGCCAGTGGGACATCTTCCGCAATTTCCTGTCCCATCTGGCGCTGCCCGGGGCGCTGCTGGGCTACATGTCGATGGCGTACATCATCCGGATGACGCGCTCGTTCATGCTCGAGCAGCTGGGGCAGGAATACATCGTCACGGCCCGGGTCAAGGGCCTGAGCGAGTGGCGCATCGTCATGCACGCGTTTCGCAACGTGCTCGCCCAGCTGATCACCGTCATCGCCCTGTCCTTCGCCTACCTGCTGGAAGGCGCCGTCCTGACCGAGACCGTGTTCGCCTGGCCGGGGCTGGGGCTGTACATCACCAATTCGCTGTTCTCCGCGGACATGAACGCGGTGCTGGCGGGGACGACCGTCATCGGCGTCTGTTTCGTGCTGCTCAATGCGCTCTCGGACGCGCTGGGCAGGTTCTTCGATCCGCGAACCCGGAGCGTGCGCAAATGAAATCCTGGCTACTGGCGGATTCGCCCGCCTCGCGCCTGCAGGCCAACCTGGGCCAGCTCTACCTGCTGCTGCGCGGATTCTTCCGCAGCCCGCTGGCGGTGATCGGCTTCGGGATCGTGTGCGCCCTGCTGCTGTGCGCGGCTTTCGCGCCCTGGCTGGCGACCCACGACCCCTACCAGCAGGCCTTGACCCACCGCCTGCTGCCGCCCAGCGCCGAGCACTGGTTCGGTACCGATCACCTGGGCCGCGACATCTGGAGCCGGGTGATCTACGGCTCGCGCATGACCCTCCTGATCATCGCGATGGTCGCCGCCATCGTCGGCCCTCTGGGGCTGGCCATCGGCATCGTCGCCGGCTATGTCGGCGGCTGGATCGACCGCGTGCTGATGCGCATCACCGACATCTTCCTGGCCTTTCCCCGGCTGGTGCTGGCGCTGGCGTTCACCTCGGTGCTGCAGCCCAGCGTCGAGAGCGCCATCATCGCCATCGCCGTCACGTCCTGGCCCGCCTACGCGCGCCTGGCCCGGGCCGAGACGCTGATGTACCGCGGCTCGGACTTCATCCAGGCCATCGAGCTGCAGGGCGCTTCGCGCCTGAGGGTGCTGGTGGGCCACATCACGCCGCTGTGCCTGTCCTCGGTGATCGTGCGCCTGACGCTGGACATGGCCGGCGTGATCCTGATCGCCGCGGGCCTGGGCTTCCTGGGCCTGGGCGCGCCCCCGCCCCAGGCGGAATGGGGCGCCATGATCGCCGACGGGCGCAATTACCTGATCGACAGCTGGTGGGTGGCCACGATTCCCGGCCTGGCCATCTGCATCGTCAGTCTGGGCTTCAACATACTGGGTGACGGCATGCGCGACGTGCTGGATCCGAAGACGAGGTGATCCGCATGCCGCAACCCTTATTGTCCGTGCGCAACCTGAACGTCACGTTCGACGGCCCCCGGGGTCCGGTGAGCGCCCTGCGCAACGTCAGCTGGTCCATGGGCGCGGAGAAGGTCGGCATCGTGGGCGAATCCGGCTCCGGCAAGACGATCTCCTCGCGGGCCATCCTCGGCCTGCTGCGCCCGCCGGCGCGCGTCGAGGCGGAGCAGATGGAGTTCGACGGCATCGACCTGCGCGCGCTCAGCAACCGCCAGTGGCGCGAGGTGCGCGGGCGCCGCATCTCGATGGTCATGCAGGATCCGCGCTATTCGCTCAATCCCGTCATGACCGTGGGCGACCAGATCATGGAGGCCTACCGCATCCATCACCGGTCCAGCCGGCGCGACGCACGCGCCCGCAGCTTCCAGATGCTGGAGGCGGTGCGCATCAAGGATCCCGAGCGGGTCTTCAAGGCGTATCCGCACCAGATCAGCGGCGGCATGGGGCAGCGCGTCATGATCGCCATGATGCTCATCCCCGAACCCCGGCTCCTGATTGCCGACGAGCCGACCTCCGCGCTGGACGTGACGGTCCAGAACAAGATCCTGGAGGTGATCGACGACATGGTGTCCCGGCATCACATGGGCCTGATCTTCATCAGCCACGACCTGGACCTCGTCTCGACGTTCTGCGACCGCATCCTGATCATGTACCGCGGCCGCATCGTCGAAGAATGCCGGGCCGACCAGCTGCACGCCGCGCGGCACCCGTACACGCGGGGCCTGCTCGCCTGCGCGCCCCGGCTGGGCGAGCGGCGCGAACAGCTGGCGGTGCTGGACAGACAGGAGGCATGGGAACAATGAACGGCATCGACACGATGATCGACGTGGCCGGCCTGGACGTGCGCTATGGCGAATTCCACGCCGTGCAGGACGTTTCGTTCCGGGTGGGGCGCGGCGAGAGCTTCGGCCTGGTGGGCGAATCCGGCTCGGGCAAATCGACGGTCCTGCGGGCCATCATGGGGCTGGCGCCGTGCCAGGCGGCGCGCCTGGAGATCGACGGCGCCGCCGTCGGGCCGGTGCGGGACACGGCATTCTGCCGGCGGGTGCAGATGGTGTTCCAGGATCCCTACGGGTCCATCCATCCGCGCCATCCCGTGGACCGCGTGCTCGCCGAGCCCCTGAGCATCCACAAGCTGCCCGATGCCGAGTCCCGCATCCTGCAGGCCCTCAAGGACGTCGGCCTGGGGCCGGCCTTCCGCTTCCGCTTTCCCCACCAGCTCTCGGGCGGGCAGCGGCAGCGCGTGGCGATCGCCCGGGCGCTGATCACGGAGCCCGAGGTGCTGCTGCTGGACGAACCCACGTCGGCGCTGGACGTGTCCGTGCAGTCGGAAATCCTGAACCTGCTCGACGGCCTGCGCAAGGCGCGCGGCCTGAGCTACGTCATGGTGAGCCACAACCTCGCCGTCGTGGCGCACATGTGCTCGCGCCTGGCCGTCATGAACCACGGACGGATCGTCGAGGAGATGAGCCGCGAGGACCTGAACGAGGGCAAGGCCGCGCAACCCTACACGCGGGAATTGATCGCCGCCAGCAAGGGATACCGGCCGGCGGGGGCGGCGGCATGCGCGCCGGCCTGACCGCGCGCCTGGCCGGCCGCTGCCTGGGCTTTCGCGCCGACGCGCTGCCGGCGGACGTGGCCGCGATCGCCACGCACTGCCTGCTGGACTGGATGAGCATGGCCCTGGCCGGCGCCCGCGAGCCCGAGGCCGCGCGGCTGGCGGCGGAACTGGCGGCCGAGGGGACGCCGGAGCGCGCCGCGGTCTGGGGCGCGGGGCGGCGCATGGGTCTTGCGCAGGCGGCGCTGGCCAACGGCATGGCGGCCCACCTGCTGGATTTCGACGATGCCCACCTGGCCTCGCGCGTGCATCCCTCCGCGCCGCTCTGGCCCGCGATCCTGGCGGTCTGCGAGGACGAGCGCCTGTCCGGTCGGGACGCCCTGGCGGCCTTCGCGGCCGGGGTCGAGATGCAGTCCCGCCTGGCGGCCCTCATGGGGGAAAGCCACTATCGCCTGGGTTGGCACAACACGGCCACCCTGGGCTGCTTTGGCGCCGCGGCGGCCGTGGGACGCCTGTATGGGGTCGATGAGCCGACCCTGTGCCGGGCGCTGACCCTGGCGGCGGTCCAGGCGGGCGGCCTGCGCATGGTCTTCGGCACCCCTTGCAAGGCCTACCAGGTGGGCCGCGCCGCCATGGCCGGCCTGCAGGCGGTGCGGCTGGCGCGCGGCGGCCTGGAGGCGCCGCGGGACGTGTTCGACCGGCCCGACGGCTTTGTGGGGCTCTACGCCAGCGAGCGCGATGACGATGCTCCGGACGCGCGCCCCGGGCACTGGCACGTGCGCGACATCGTCTTCAAATATCACGCCTCGTGCTACGGCACGCAGGCGCCCATCGAGGCCGCGTTGTTGCTGGCCGGGCGCTGCGCGCCGGCGGACATCGAGGCGGTGCGCATCGACATCGAGCCCCAGTACCTGTCCGTGTGCGACGGCGCCGACCCGAACACCGCCCTGGCGGCCAAGTTCAGCGTCCGGTACATGGTGGCGCTGGCCCTGTGCGGCGAGCCGACCGCCGGCGCCGCCGGATTTTCCGCCCAGGCGCTCGCCGACCCCCGGACCCGGGCGCTGTGCCGCCGGACCGAAGTCCGGGGCGACGCCGCCCTGGGCCGCGCCCGGGCGCGCGTCGGCATCCGCGTCCGGGGCGGCGCCCAACACGTCCAGGCGGCCGATGCCAGCCGCCCCGAGCCGGACCTGAAGCGGCAGTGGCGGCGGCTGTGCGACAAATCCAACGGCGTCCTGGGCGCGCTGTACCCCGTCGCGGTCCTGCAGGCCTGGCAGGCCTCGCTGGCCCGGTTCGGGGAACTGGAGGACCTGGGCGCCTGGGCGGCGCAGGCGTCATCGGCGCTGGCCGTCCCGCGAGATACGGAATCGAATCCATGAGGAGAAGGAAGACATGGCGGCATATGTAATGGACAGCGTGCTGTTCTGCGACCAGTTCGGCACGCAGCGGATGCGCACGATCTTCAGCGACGAATCGGTCGTGCAGCGCTGGCTGGACGTCGAGGCGGCGCTGGCGAGGGTGCAGGGGCGGCTGGGCATCATCCCGTCCTGGGCGGCCGACGAGATCGAGCGCAAGGCGCGGGTCGAGCTCATCGACCTGGCGGAGCTCAAGCAGGAGATGGACCGCACCGCCCATCCGATCGTCCCCCTGCTGCGCCTGATGAAGCGGGTCTGCGACCGGGACGCGGGCGAATACATCCACTGGGGCGCGACCACCCAGGACATCGTGGACACCGGCACGGTGCTGCAGGTGCGCGATGCCCTGGACGAGATCGAGACCGCGCTGCGCGAGCTGCACGGACGGGTCAGGACGCTGTGCGTGCGCCACCGCGACCAGGTCATGGTGGGGCGCAGCCACGGGCAGCAGGCGCTGCCGGTCACCTTCGGCTTCAAGGCGGCCGTCTGGGCCGACGAGATCCGCCGCCATCTGGACCGCCTGGGCCAGATGCGCAAGCGCGTGCTGGTCGGCCAGTTTTCAGGGGCGGTAGGGACCCTGGCCGCGCTGGGGGACCGCGGGCTGGAGGTCCAGCAAGCGCTCTTTGCCGAACTGGGGCTCGGCGTGCCCGAGATCAGCTGGCACGTCGCGCGCGACGGCATCGCCGAACTGGTGTGCGTGCTGTCCGTCTGCGCCGCGACGGCCGGCAAGATCGCCCATGAGATCTACTGCCTGCAGAAGACCGAGGTGGCCGAACTGGAAGAGCCGTTCGCGATGGGCAAGGTCGGCAGCAGCACCATGCCGCACAAGCGCAATCCGCCCGCCTGCGAGACCATCGTCGCGGTCGCCCGGCTGGTGCGCCACAGCGTCCCGGCGGCCATCGAGGCGGTCATGGCCGAGCACGAACGCGACAAGATGGTGCTGCAGACCGAGCGCGAGTTCATCCCCCGCGTCTGCGCGATGACCCATCTCGTGCTGTGCAAGCTGTCCGCCGTGCTCGACGGGCTCAGCGTGCGCCCGGCCAACATGGAAAGGAACCTGTTCCTGCAGAACGGCCTGCTGATGTCCGAGGCGGTGATGATGCGCCTGAGCGACACCCTGGGCCGCCAGGAGGCCCACGAGATCGTGTACCGGATCTGCATGGAGGTCTTCGAGCAGGGCGGGTCCCTGAAGCAGGCCCTCATGGCCGACCCCGCCGTCTCGTCCCGCCTGGACGAGGACGAGATCGACGCCATGCTGGACCCGCATGCCTACACGGGCCTGGCCGGACATTTCGTCGATCAGGTGGCGGCCCGGCCGCTGCCCTGAGGCCGGCTCAGGGCGTCCCCAGGTCCTGCTCCACCGCGAAACAGGCCACCAGCCGTCCGCCCTGCATCTTCAGCTCGGGCATGATTTCGCGGCAGACCGGCATGACGCGGGGGCAGCGCGAGCTGAACGGACAGCCCGGCGGCGGATCCAGCGGGCTGGGCAGCTCGCCGGAAATCCGGATGCGCTCGCGCTGGCCTTCCAGGCGCGGCGTGGCCGACAGCAGCGCCTGCGTGTACGGGTGCAGCGGCTGGCCGAAGATCGCCGCCTTGCTGCCGTGCTCGACCACGCGGCCCAGGTACATCACCATGACCTCGTCGGCCAGGTGCTCGACTACCGACAGGTCGTGGGAAATGAAGACGTAGGACAGCCCGAACTCGGCTTGCAGGTCCTTCATCAGGTTCAGCACCTGCGCCCGCACGGACACGTCCAGCGCGGAGACCGCCTCGTCGGCGACCAGGATCTCGGGTTCCAGCATCAGGCCGCGCGCGATGGCGATGCGCTGGCGCTGGCCGCCCGAGAACATGTGCGGATAGCGGCCGTAGTGTTCCGGGCGCAGGCCCACGCGTTCCATCATGGCCATGCCGCGCGCGCGGCGCTGCGCCTTGTCCAGGCGCGTGTTGATCAGTAACGGCTCTTCCAGGATCGAGCCGATGCGCTTGCGCGGATTCAGCGAGGCATAGGGATTCTGGAAGATGATCTGGATCTTCTGGCGGCGCAGGCGCGTCAGCGCGGGCGTGGTGCTGGCCACGTCCTGGCCGCGATACAGCAGCTGGCCGGCCGTGGGCGGCTCGATCATGGTCAGCACCCGGGCCAGGGTCGATTTGCCGCAGCCCGATTCGCCCACCACCGCCAGGGTCTGGCCCGCGCGCAGCGAGAACGAGACGCCGTCCAGCGCCTTGACCGAGCGCTTGGGCTTGAGAAAACCGCTTTCGACCGGATAGTGGCGCTTCAGGTCGACGGCCTGCAGCACGATGCGCTCGTCGCTGGCATCCGGGGCCGTGGGCGAGGGAGAAATGGTATTCATGCGGTGACCCCGGTGGACGGCCGGACCGGCAGGCCCTGGTCATCCAGGGGCGTGTGGCATTTCACTTGGCGGCCCTCGGGGCCGCTCAGCGCAGGCTCGACCGCGCGGCAGTACTCGGTGGCGTAGGGGCAGCGCGGACTCAGCAGGCAGCCGCGCGGTCGGTCGTAGCGCCCCGGCACGACGCCGGGCAGCGAGACCAGGCGGTCCGCGCCGCGGGAAAACTCGGGCAGGGCGCGCAGCAGCGCCTGGGTGTAGGGATGGCGCGGCCGGCGGAAGATCGCCGCCGCCGGTCCCGACTCGACGATCTGGCCCGCGTACATGACCAGGATGCGGTCGGCCGCCTGGGCGACCAGCGCCAGGTCGTGCGTGATCAGCACCAGGCCCAGGCCTTGTTGCCGCTGCAGCGACAGCAGCAGGTCCATGATCTGCGCCTGGATGGTCACGTCCAGTGCGGTGGTGGGCTCGTCGGCGATCAGCAGGCGGGGATTGCAGGCGATCGCCATGGCGATCATCACCCGCTGGCTCATCCCGCCGGACAGCTGGTGGGGATAGGCCTTCAGGCGCGAGGCCGGGTCGGGGATGCCCACTTGCTCCAGCAATTGCAGCACGCGCGCGCGCAGCGCCTGTCGCGATCCCCCCTGGTGCGCCTTGAGGGCCTCCGCGATCTGGTATTCCACGGTGTAGCAGGGGTTCAGGCTGGTCATGGGGTCCTGGAAGATCATGGACACCCGCGAGCCCACGATGGCCCGCCGCTTTCTTTCCGGCAGGGACAGGAGGTCCTGGCCCTCGAATCGCAGGGCGTCGGCCCGCACCCGTCCGGGAAAGTCGATCAGGCCCATCAGGGCCAGCGAGCTGACCGACTTGCCCGACCCCGATTCGCCGACCAGGCCCACGACCTCGCCGGCGTCGACGGTATAGCTGATGCGGTCCACGGCCTTGAAGGGGGCCGATTCATCACCGAAATGGACCGAGAGATTGCGAACTTCCAGCATGAGGACGACTCAGACCTTCAGGCGCGGATCCAGCGCATCGCGCAGGCCGTCGCCCATGAGATTGAATGCCAGCACCGCCAGCAGGATGGCCAGGCCGGGAAAGGTCACGACCCACCAGGCGCTTTGCGCGAACTGCAGCACGTTGGCCAGCATGGTGCCCCATTCGGGGGTGGGGGGCTGGGCGCCCATGCCCAGGAACCCCAGGGCCGCCATGTCCAGGATGGCGTTGGAAAAGCCCAGCGAGGCCTGCACGATCAGCGGCGCCACGCAATTGGGCAGGATGTTGATGAACATCTGCCGCCAGGCGCCCGCGCCCACCACGCGCGAGGCGACCACGTAGTCGCGCGTCATCTCGCGCAGCACGGCGGCGCGGCTCAGGCGCACGTAGTGGGGCAGGGCGACGAAGCTGAGCGCCAGCGAGGCGTTGACGATGGACGGCCCGAAGATCGCCACCAGCACCAGCGCCAGCAGCAGGCTGGGCAGCGCCAGCATGATGTCCACCACGCGCATGATGGCGATGTCGGTCACTCCGCCCATGTAGCCCGCCAGCACGCCGAAAAATATCCCCAGCACCAGCGAGACGCTGACCACCAGCACGCCCACCAGCAGCGACAGCCGCGCCCCGTAGATCAGGCGCGACAGGATGTCGCGGCCCACGTCGTCGGTGCCCAGGATGAAGCGCCAGTCGCCGGCCGGATTCCAGACCGGCGGCTGCAGCAAGTGGTCGCGGTACTGCATGGCCGGATCGTGCGGCGCGATCCAGTGGGCCGCGATGGCGATGAAGAGCATCAGCAGGATGTAGCACAGGCCGATCAGGGCCCCGCGGTTGCGGGAGAAATCCTGCCAGAAAGATTTGAGCGGCCCCGGCGGGGCCGGCATGGTGTTCGCGAGTTCGGTCATTTTCGTCCCTGCCGCTGGCGGATGCGCGGATCGGCCAGGCCGTACAGAATGTCCACGCACATATTGACCAGGATGATGAGGGTGGCCACGATCAGCACGCCGCCCTGCACGACCGGATAGTCGCGTTGCTCCAGCCCGTGGATCAGCCAGCGGCCCACGCCGGGCCAGGAAAAGATGGTCTCGGTCAGGATGGCGCCCACCATCAGCACGCCCACCTGCAGGCCGATCACCGTGATGACCGGCAGCAGCGCGTTGCGCAGGGCATGCACCACCACCACCCGCAGCCGCGACAGGCCCTTGGCGCGCGCGGTGCGGATGTAGTCCTCGTTCAGGACCTCCAGCATGGACGAGCGCGTCATGCGCACGATCACCGCCAGCGGGATGGTGCCCAGGACGAATGCCGGCAGCAGGATGTGATGCACCGCGTCCCAGAAATCGCCCGCCTCGCCGAAGAACAGCGTGTCGACCAGCAGGAAACCCGTGAGCGGGGCGTCCGGATCCAGGAACACGGACGCGCTGATCCGGCCGGACACCGGCATCAGGTCCAGCTGCACCGACACCAGCATGATCAGCATCAGCCCCCACCAGAAGACCGGCATGGAATAGCCGGTCAGGGCGGCGGTGATGGACACGTGGTCGAACCAGGATCCGCGCTTGACGGCGGCCAGCACGCCCACCGGGATGCCGATCAGCAGGGCGATGAACATGGCGACGATGCTCAGTTCCAGCGTGGCCTGGAAGCGCGGGACGAATTCGTCCCAGATCGGCACACGCGTCGTCAGCGAGGTGCCCAGGTCGCCGTGCAGCAGGCTCCAGATGTAGTGGAAATACTGGGTGGCCAGCGGCTGGTCGAGCCCCAGCTGCGCCATCATGGCGGCATGCCGTTCGGGCGACAGCCCCCGTTCGCCCGCCATGATCTGCACCGGGTCGCCGGGGATCAGGTGGATGAAGGCGAAGGTCAGCAGCGTGATGCCGATGAACGTCGGGATCGCCAGCCCGATGCGCTTGAAGATGAAAGAAAGCATGGTGCGGAAAGCCCCCTGAGGTCCTGCCGATGCCTGCGTTCCGCCGTGCCGGTCCGGCGGTCCGGATCCGGGGGGGCGGCGGGGCGCGGGCGCGCCGACAGGGGGATGGTCGTCTGCCGGGCCCGGGGCGGATGGCGCCGCGAGCCCGGCCGGGGCTTATTTGCCGAGGCTGACGTGGTTGAAGATGTGGCGGCCCACCGGCGAGACGGTGTAGCCCTGCACGTTCTTGCGCAGCGGCTCGAACACGGTGGAGTGCGCGATCATGACGGCGGGGGCCTGTTCATGCATGACGACCTGGGCCTGCTTGTAGAGCTCCACCCGCTTGTCATGGTCGGAGGTGGTGCGCGCCGGCTGGATCAGGTCCTCGAAGGGTTTGTAGCACCAGCGGGAATAGTTGGACCCGTCCTTGGCGGCCGCGCAGCTGAACAGCGTCGCCAGGAAATTGTCCGGGTCGCCGTTGTCGCCCGTCCAGCCGATCAGCATGGTCTGGTGCTCGCCGGTCTTGGTGCGTTTCAGGTATTCGCCCCATTCGTAGGTCACGATCTTGGCCTTGACGCCGATCTTGGCCCAGTCGGACTGGATCATCTCGGCCATGCGGCGCGCGTTGGGGTTGTAGGGACGCTGCACCGGCATGGCCCACAGGTCGGTCTCGAAGCCATCGGGATAGCCCGCCTCGGCCAGCAGGGCCTTGGCCTTTTCCACGTCGTACGGCCAGTCCTGCACCGCGTCGTTGTAGCCCCACATGGTGGGCGGCAGCAGGTTCTTGGCCGGCTGGCCCGCACCCTGGAAGACGGCCTTGATGATGGCCGGCTTGTCGATCGCCATGGACAGGGCCTGGCGCACCTTGACGTCCGTGAATGGTTTCTTTTCGGTGTTGAACGCCAGGTAGCCCACGTTCAGGCCGGCCTGTTCCAGCAGCTGGATGTCCTTGTCCTTGCGGATGGCATCCAGGTCGGCCGGATTGGGATACGGCATGGACTGGCATTCGTTCTTTTGCAGCTTGGCGTAGCGCACCGAGGCGTCGGGCGTGATGGCGAAGACCAGGCGGTCGATCTTGGGCTTGTCGCCCCAGTAGCCGTCGAAGGCCTTGTACAGGATGCGCGCGTCTTTCTGGTAGGTGACGAACTCGAACGGCCCGGTGCCGATCGGGTCGGTGTCGACCTTGGTCGGGGTGCCGGCCTTCATCATGGCGTCGGCGTACTCGGCCGACTGGATCGAGGCGAAATCCATGCCCAGGTTGGCGATGAAGGGCGCCTCGGGCCGCGTCAGCACGAAACGCACGGTGTGGTCGTCGACCTTTTCGACCTTGTCGATCAGCTTGTCCATCCCCATGCCGTTGAAGTACTGGTAGGTCCCGTTGGAGACCTTGTGGTAGGGATGGTCGGCGTTTTTCTGGCGCAGGAAGGAAAACAGCACGTCGTCCGCGTTGAAGTCGCGGCTGGGTTTGAAAACCTTGCTGGAATGGAATTTCACGCCCTTGCGCAGGTGGAAGGTGTAGGTCTTGCCGTCGTCGCTGACGTCCCAGGACTGCGCCAGGCCGGGGATGATCTCCGTGGTGCCGGCCTTGAATTCGACCAGGCGGTCGAAGACCGGATGGGTGGCGTCGTTGGTGGTGCCGGCGGTAAAGAACGCGGCGTTGAAGCCCTCGGGCGAGCCCTCGGAGCAGTAGACATAGGTGGAGGCCGCCTGCGCGGACCCGACCGCCAGGGCCAGGGAAATGAGGGACAGACCCAGGGTGCTTTTGGCAATCTTCATTTTTTCCTCGCATGAATGCGTGAATTCTGGTGAACATAGCATGAAACACCGTTTTAACCGTAGCCCACGGGCATCAAGGATTACCCGCATGCGAAAACGCGCAATTTTTTCAGAATGTTGCGGGACGGGGTCGCGCGCGACTATCGACGGCCATGTGCGGGCGCGGCCGGCCGGCGGATTGTCCGGCGAGGCGGCCGACATGGCGGGACCGAACCGGCGCCAGACGGTTCTTGTCGGGGTTGTCCCGACTGGGCGATAATGTCCGTTTGAAGAGATCCGATGGCCTGCCGGGGCCCCAATCCCCGATAATGGCAGCCACATCGTTCACACAGGATTTTCCGCCATGGCCTCAGTCAACAAAGTCATCCTCGTCGGCAACCTGGGGCGCGATCCCGAGGTCCGCTACAGCCCCGACGGCGCCGCCATCTGCAACGTGTCCATCGCCACCACCAGCCAATGGAAGGACAAGGCCAGCGGCGAGCGCCGCGAGGAAACCGAATGGCACCGCGTGGTGTTCTACAACCGCCTGGCCGAGATCGCCGGTGAATACCTGCGCAAGGGCCGCTCGGTCTACGTCGAGGGCCGCCTCAAGACCCGCAAATGGCAGGACAAGGAAACCGGCGCCGACCGCTACAGCACCGAGATCGTCGCCGACCAGATGCAGATGCTGGGCGGCCGCGAGGGCGGCGAGTCCTCGTCCGGCGGCGGCGATTCGGGCGGGTTCTCGCAGCCGCCCGCGCGCCGCGCGCCGCAGCAACAGCGCCCGGCGGCCCCCGCCGCCTCGCCCGCCAGCAACCTGGCGGACATGGACGACGACATTCCGTTCTAGGATATACCTGAGACTCCTCGGTAAAGTTCGACCCCGAGCCCCCGCTTTTTGCGGGGGTCTCTTTTTTGAGTCAGGACTTTTTGCGCCGCCGCCCGGGTCTGCTGTTTTGGATGCGGGTATTGCCTACAAATGCCGCTCCACATCCTGCCGTTGATGCAAGATGCGGATCACATCCAAGCGGTCGGTGTGCCTCAGGAAATAAATGACGTGCGAACCGCATAGGTACTTCTGGAAGTCGGGCAACACGGAGGGACGGCCCTGTTTGAGGCCAGCAGCCAGCCCTTCAAATGCCTCGACAAAGTTCCGGTGATAGGTATCGGCCTGTTCCATCGACCAGCGGCTGGCCGTATACAGCCAGATCTCCTCAAGGTCGGCTTCGGCCAGCGGTGAGAGCCGATACGACTTAGCCATGCTTGGCGTGCATCCGGCTCAGGAACGCGTCACTATCGAACGGGCGCGGTTCGCCAGACTTAAGGCCCGCATTGAGGGCTTCTTGCAGGGCCCGCACTTTGGTCTCATGTTCTTCCAGCAACCGCAACCCCGCCCGCACGACATCACTGGCACTGCCATAGCGGCCGCCTTGCACCTGGGTATCAATGAAGTGGGTGAAGTGCTCTCCCAGGGCCACGGATGTATTTCGGCTCATGTCTTTTCTCCTGGTGAAGTACCAATATATACCAAATAGTGGTATATCTGCGCTCAAACAAAAACCCTCCTGCCCGAACCGACGGGCAGGAGGGTTTTGTCCATCCCAGGACTGCCTTAGCGGGCCTGGCGTTCCGGCATCAGCCTGTCCAGCTCCGCCACGACGCGTTGCGCGTGGGCCTCGGGCACGGGCCGCAGCGGCGGGCGGGGGATGGCCGAATCGATGATGCCCAGGTGCGCGAGCCCGACCTTCAGGCGGGTGTGCATGTCCATCAGCGGGGCGGCGCCGTAGACCGAGCGCACGAAGCCGTACAGCTTGTCGTTGGCGGCGCGCATCGCGGCCAGGTCGCCGGCCTCGGTGGCGGACCACAGCTCGCACAGTTCCTGCGGCACCAGGCTCGCCATGCCCGAGAGCAGGCCGTCGGCGCCGGTGGCGGCCTGGGCGAACATCCAGTTGTAGTTGGACGGCAGCAGGGCGACGTGCGGGGCGCGCGCGCGGATCATGCGCAGATTGTCCTCATACAGCTGGATGCTGCCGCTGCCTTCCTTGACGGCGATGACCTGTTCGCATTGGACCAGTTCGGCCAGCACCTCGGTGGTGTAGCCGTAGCCCGCGCGCACGTCCTGCTGGAAGATCGACAGAGGCAGCTTGCTGATGCCCTGGATGGATTGCAGGTAGTGCATGGCATAGCGCGCCTCGCCGGAGGCGCCCCCGCCGAACTGCGGCATGGGGAACAGCACCAGCACGTCGGCGCCGGCCTGTTCGGCCTGGATGGCCTGGGCCATGGCGTCCTCGGTGCTGTAGGGGATGATGCCGGCCATCAGGGGCGTGTTCGGGCCGACCAGGGCCCGGGTGCGCCGGATGACTTCGGACCGCTCGGCCGGCGACAGCATGGCGCCGTCGCCGGCATGCCCGTTGACGAAGGCCGACACCATCTGTCTGGGCTTCATGCAGTAGGCCATCAGGCGCTCGTAGCTGTCCCAGTCGATGCTCAGGTCCTTTTCATGAAAGGGCAGGACCGGCGCGACGGTGACGCCGGTCAGATCGTGTTTGGTCGTCATGATGAACTCCTTGGATTAAAAATCGGCTTCGTCGAGCACGGATCGAAGCCATTGCGTTTCGGCGGGGTCCGATGCCGTCATGGGCGCGCGCATGAACGGCGCGGGGATCCGCCCCCGCAGATAAAGGCAGGTTTTCAGGCGCGCGGTGGCGCGCGTCCCGGGCGCGGTGCCATAGATGGCTTTCACCAGGGGGTACAGCCGCGCGTGGGCCGCGCGGGCGCGGGCGAGATCCCCCTGCCCGACGGCGTCCCACAGCTGGACGACGGCCTCCGGATCCAGGGCCGCGATGCTGACCTGCGAGCCGGTGCCGCCCAGCAGGAAGGTGCTCAGCAGATGCTCGTCGCCCGAGGGCATGACGCCCACGTGCGGCGCGTCCGACTGGATGCGGCGCAGGTTGGCCTCATAGCGGGCGGTCTCCCAGCTGCCTTCCTTGATGGCGACGACGCCCTCCAGCCGCGCCAGGGCGGCCAGCGTGTCGGGGGCGTACGCCATCTGTCCCGCGTTCACCGAGGCCTGGTACAGCATCAGCGGCAGGCCGGTCTGCGCCCGGATGGCGCGATGGTGCGCGAGCGCGCTGTCGGCCGTGTGACCCAGCGCCCAGGAGAAAGGCGGGAAGACCAGCAGCGCGTCGGCGCCCGCGGCCTGTGCCTGGCGGGCCTGGTCGGCCGCCTCGGCGCTGGATTCGGCGTAGATGCCGCAGATCAGCCGGGACTCCGGCCCGACGGCTTCGCGCGCGCAGCGGACGATGTCCTGCTTTTCCTGGGCGCTCAGCGTGAAATTCTCGCCGGCATGCCCGTTGATCAGCAGGCCGCGGATGCCGGGGTGTCCGGCCACGGTCTGCTGGTGGCGGGCCAGCGCGTCGAAATCGATCCGCTCGTCCGCCTGCATGGGGACGACGGTGGACGCGAAAATACCTTCAAAGCTCGGGTGCATGTCAGACATTCCCTGCGGCCCCGGGGTGAGACACCCCGGGGCCTGGTTGGCGGTGCGCGGGCCGGCGGCCCGGCCGCGCACCGGGCGGCGGATGCGGGCTCAGGCCGAGGGCCTGCGCCCGGCCAGGATGACCTGGTGGTTCACCAGGACCAGCTGGCCCTTCTGGTTGATCACATTGCATTCCACGACGACGCGGCCCCAGGTGTCGTCCTTGGGTTCGCAGGCGGCGATGCGCATGACCGAGTGCACGGTGTCCCCGTCATAGACCGGCTGCAGATAGCGGATCTTGTCGTGGCCGTAGTTCAGGCTATGGACGAGGTTGAAACCGATCTCGTAGGCGAAAAAGGTATCGCTCACGCTCAACACCAGCACGCCCTGGGCGCAGGGCCTCTCGAACACCGGATGGTTCTTGCAGTATTCGGCATCCGTGTGGTGCGGGTGGTCGTCGCCGGTGGCGCCGATGAACAGCCGGATATCGGCATCGGTGATGGTGCGCCCGCGGCTGGTGTATTCCGTGCCGACCACCAGGTCTTCAAAGTACAGCTTGTTCAATTCATCCTCCTGAGGGTGAGGGTGAGGGTGATGGGGACGGGCTCAGCGGCTGCCGGCCTGGCGGATCAGGCCGAGCATCTTTTCGGCGTCGGCCTTCTTGGCCAGCTTGTCCTGCAGGGGCAGGGACCGCTCGATCCAGGGGCCTTTGTCGATCTCGTTGATCTTGACGCCCTCGGCCTTGAGCTTTTCCATGTACTTGGCCGACATGTCCATGTCGAACTGCTGTTCGCGGCGGCTGGCCGCGTGGCCGGCCTCCAGCACGATCTTCTTGAGGTCGTCGGGCAGCTTCTTCCAGGCCAGGTCGCTGACCATGAACAGGCCGGTCGCCATCATGTGGTCGGTGAGCGTGTAGTACGGCGCCTGTTCGTAGTGCTTCATCGAGTAGTAGAACTCCGGCGAATTCTCGGCGGCGTCCACGACCCCGGTCTGCAGGGCCGAATACAGCTCGGAGAACGCGATGGGCGTGGGGCGGGCACCCAGGTTTTCCCAGCCCTCGACCTGCTCCTCGGACGTCAGCGTGCGCACCTTCATGCCCTTGAGGTCGTCCAGCGTCTTGACCGGCCCCTTGGAGTTGTACAGGCTGCGGATCCCCGCCGTGGTCACGCCCAGCAGCTTGACGCCCACGTTCGAATGGTTCACGTAGTCTTCCAGCGCGGCGTAGAAGGGGGTGTCATCCGAGATCACCTTCTGCCGGTGCTCGATGCTCTCGAAGATGTACGGTGCCCCGAGAATGGCGACCTTGGGCAGCAGCGAGGAAATATTGCCCACCGAGGTGGCCGTGAAATCCACGGTGCCCAGGCGCAGGCCCTGGGCCAGCTCCAGCTCGCTGCCCAGCTGGGCGGCGGGGTAGACCTTGATGCGGATGCGTCCGTCGCTGTTGGCCTGCACCGTCTTGGCGAAGTCCTCCAGCAAGGTGGCATACGAACTGCCCACGGGCTGGTCGGTGCCGGCCTTGAAATTGAATTCGGCGGCCATGCTGCTGGATACGGCCAGGCAGCCCAGGGCGGACAGAATGCAGATGGATAGCTTCTTCATGGTCGTGTCTCCTGATAGGAATAGTGCGGTCGTTATGAAAGCGCCGTCGTGGTGGAAAAGGGCATGCGGGCTATTTGATCAAGCCGTAATGCTGGGGTAGGAACAAGGTGATTTCGGGGAAGTAGGTCACCGCCAGCAGGACCAGCACCATGACGGTCAGGGGCATCAGGATGCGGCGCGCCACCTGGATGACGGTGCGCTCGGCAATGCTGGAGCAGACGAACAGGGTGATGCCGTAGGGCGGCGTGAACATGCCGATGGCCAGGTTGAACACGAACATCACGCCGAAATGGATGGGATGCACGCCGAAGGCCTGGGCGATGGGCAGGAAGATCGGCATCAGGATCAGGATCGCGGCGATGCTTTCCATGAACATGCCCACGACCAGCAGGATGCCGTTCAGGATCAGCAGGAACACGAAGGGATCGTTCGTGACGGATTCCAGGAACTCGGCCAGGCGGTCGGCGACGCCCTCGGAGGCGATCAGCCAGGCGAAGATGTTGGCGGTGCCGATGATCAGCATGACGGCCGCCGACAGGATCGCGGTGCGCAGGATGGCATCGTGCAGCTGCTTGAACCGCAGTTCCTTGTAGACGAAGATCCCCACCAGCAGGCTGTAGAAGGCCGCGACCGCCGCCGCCTCGGTGGCCGTGAATACGCCGCTGACGATGCCGCCCACGATGATGACGGGCATGAACAGCGCCGGGATCGCGGACCAGAAGGTGCGCGCGAGGTAGGCCCCGGAAAAGCTGCGCGTGTCGCCCTGGTACTGGGCGCGGCCCTTGCGCGCGTACAGGTACGCCACGACCAGCAATCCCACCGCGGCTATCAGGCCTGGCCCCACGCCGGCGATGAACAGCGCGCCCGTGGACTGCGAAGAGACCGCGGCGACCACCACCAGCAGCAGGCTGGGCGGGATGATCTGCGCCAGCGACGACGAGGCGGCGATCAGCGCGGCGGCGAAGTCGGTGTCATACCGGCGCCGCTTGAGCTCGGGCTGCATGATCGAGGACACCGCGGCCGCATCGGCCGAGCCCGATCCCGAAATCGCGGCCAGGGCGGTGGCCGTGACCACCGACACCAGGTAGAGGCTGCCCGTGATCCAGCCGATCAGGGCGGTGGCGAAATCCACGATGCGGCGCGACAGGCCGCCGCCCTCCATCACGGCGCCCGCGAAGATGAAGAACGGGATCGCCATGATGGTGAACGAGTTCAGGCCGGAAAAGATGCGCTCGCTGACCAGGGTGACGGGGACGTCGGTGCCCAGCACCACGAAGCCCGCGCCGGCCAGCCCCAGCACGAAGACGACCGGCATGCCGAACAGCAGGAACAGCACAAAAAGAGTGGCGGAAATGAACATTTGTCGTTGCTCCCTAGACCTGTTCAGCGATGGCTTGCTGCTCGGCCGCGGCATCCGGTTCCGGACAGAACAGGGACAACACGAGCTCGATCATCATGTAGACGGCGCCGGCCGACAGGCTGGCGTAGGCGATCCACATGGGCATGCCCAGCGCGGGCGATTTCTGAAAGGTGCCCATGTCGATCAAAGGCAGCGAGCCTTCGAAGATGAGGGAGAGAAACCACAAGATGAACACCGCGTTGATGACCTGGATCACCGAACGCACGCGTTTCGGAACCAAGGTGACCAGGACGTCGACGGCCACGTGGCGCCCGAATCTCAGGGCCACGCCCGCGCCCATCATCACCAGCCAGAGCTGGCTGTAATTGGCGATCTCCTCGGTGCCGACGATGGAAAACGGGGTAAAGGTGCGGACGGCGACCTGCGCCAGGACGGCGCCGAACATCGCAATGAAGGCCACCACCAGAAACACGTCCACGAGGGCTCGCAGCGCGTGAATGATTTTCAAGCTGATCTCTTTCATCGTTCCTCCTGTATGGCCTCGGCCCGGCGCAATCCCGGGCATCACTGGCCCGAGGCGAATCGGGCCATGTTGTTCTTTTGCGCCTCCGTGCCGAACAGCGGCAGCAGGTTCTCGTGTTCCAGCGCGAGCCCGTCGGCCAGGCTCAGGTCCAGGCCGCGGCGGATGGTGGCCTTGGCCAGGCGCGCCGCCAGCGGACTCTTTTCCGCGATGCCCGCCGCCAGCCGCACGGCATGCGCGACCGTGTCCTCATCGGCGACGACCTCGGAGACCAGGCCCATGCGCCAGGCGCGTTCGGCTGCCACCCGTTCGCCGGTGAGGATCATGCGGGCGGCGTTCTTGGCGCCGACCAGGCGCGGCAGGCGCTGGGTGCCGCCGTCGCCGGGAAAGATTCCCAAGTTGATTTCCGGCTGCCCGAAAATGGCGTTCTCGCCGGCGATGATGAAATCGGCCATCATGGCCAGCTCGTTGCCGCCGCCCAGGCAATAGCCGTTCACGGCGGCGATGCAGGGTTTCTCGAAATCGGCGATGCGCTGCCAGGCAGCCAGGCGCTCTTCGGACAGCGCCACGCCCGCGCCGTGCGCATGCTGGTCGTGGATGTCGGCGCCGGCCGAGAAGGCGCGCTGGTCGCCCGTCAGCACGACGCAGCCCACGCCGTCATCGGCGGCCGCGGCGGCCAGAGCCTCGTCCAGCGCGTAGACCAGGGCCCGGTTCAGTGCGTTGCGCTTGTCCGGCCGGTTCAGGGTCAGCAGGAGCACACCCGGCGCGGGCCGCTGCTGCAACAAGAGGGGGTCCATGGTTTGTCTCCTTTTTTTGTCTCCGCGCGCCTCGGGCGGACTGGCCCGGGCGCGCGGGTCCTGCGCTCAGATGGGCTTGAGTTGAATCCGCCTGAAATTGCGCACGTGGTCCGTGAAGGGGCCGAAGCCTTTCACCTTGATGAAATCCTCAGTCTCGAACGCCCATTGGCCGGCCACCGAATACATGGCGACGTACTTGGGGCCTTCGCCCAGGTTGACGTAGCGGCTGGCCGACAGCCAGCCGGGGCAGGACAGCAGATCCGGGAAATGCTGCTGCACATACCATTTGTTGAAGGCGGGCTCGTGTTCGGGGGCGATGTCCACCATCACGATGTGCGTGAATTCTTCGTCGTTCGGGGTCATGAAAGTACTCAGCTCCAGGGTATCGATCCGTGGGGGCGCGGTCCGGCGGGCCGGGCTCACGAGGTTTCCTTTTTCCGGTTGCGCGGAAACTTGAGGGTGGCCCGCGCCTTGAGGACTTCGAGTCCGTCTTCGTTGCGTGCGCTGGCTTTCCAGTGCACCGTGCGGTTTTCGGGCTCCAGCGCGTCGATCCAGACCTCGAACTGGATCGTGTCGCCGTAGAACACCGGGCCGGTGAACCAGAACTGGTCCTCGATGGACACCCCAGCCACGCCCACCAGCTCGCTGGTCAGCACGCTGGTGCACAGGCCGGCAACCATGATGCCCGGCGCAAGGCGCTGACCAAAGCGCGTGGTCGAGGCATAGGCGTCGTTCACGTGCACCGGGCCGAAATCCCCGGTGCTGGCGATGTAGAGCGCGGCATCCGCCTCCGTGATGGTCTTGGACAGCTGCACGCGGTCGCCCACGTTCAGCGTTTCGAAAGGCTTGTTATCGTACATGGCCGTCACCCCCGCGTCAGGGGGACGAGATGCGCCGTGCCTTCGACCACGGTCTCGCCGGTCTGCGCGTCCGTGCAGCGGATGCGGCAGACCAGCGTGTCGCCCTGCGTCTGCTCGACCTGCGCCTGCGCCTCGACGGTGGTGCCCACCGCCACGGGCTGCGCGAATTCGACGTTCATGGCCGCGATGCGCCGCCCCGGGCCGCCCAGCTTGGCCAGGCCCGTGGTCGCCAGCGCCGCGATCGCGAGCTCGAATACCATCAGTCCGCCGGTGCCGTTCTTGCGTCCGCAGGTGGCGTCCACGTACTGGGCGCCCATATTGCCGCTGATTCCCGTGAACAGGGCCTGCTCGGCCACCGTCAGGGTCTTGGAAAACTTGAATTCGCCCGCTGCGGGCGGCGTGCCTTGGTTCGTCATGGTCTTCTCTGTTCCAGGTTCATGGTGCGCCGGCTGCCTGCCGGCGCGGTGTGGTTCGTGGTGTGGAAAGGCGCTGCGCGGTCTCCGGATCAGAACGCGGGCAGGCCGCGTTTGATGATGTCCCGGGCAATCAGCATCCGGTGGATCTCCGAGGTGCCGTCGTAGATGCGGGTGACCCGCGCGTCGCGGTACATGCGCTCCAGCGGCATTTCCTTGGTGAAGCCCATGCCGCCGAACACCTGGATCGCCCGGTCCACGACGCGGCCCTGCATCTCCGAGGCGGCGACCTTGACCATGGACACCTTGGCGCGCGGATCGAAGCCCTGGTCGACCTCCCAGGCGGCATTGAGCACCATCATCTTGACGCCGAAGATCTCCGTGGCGCTGTCGGCGATCAGTTTCTGCACCATCTGGAACTCGCCGATGGGCCGGCCGAACTGCTTGCGGTCCGCGGCGTACTCGCTCATCATTTCCAGCGCCTTGGTGGCCATGCCGACGGCGCGCGCGCCGATGTGCGCCAGGCGGATCTGCGACACGCTGCTCATGATCAGCGAAAAGCCCTGGCCGACCTCGCCCAGCACGGCGTGCTCGGGGATGCGGCAGTCTTCGAAGACCAGTTCGGCGTGGCCGTAGCCGTGGTGGCCCATCATGGGCTGCACGCGGCTGACCCGGAATCCCGGCGTGCCCTTGTCCACCAGGAACAGCGTGATGCCGCCGCGGCTGCGTTTCTCGGCGTCCGTCAGGGCCATGACGATCACGTAGTCGGCCAGGTCGCCGTCGCTGATGAAATGCTTGGTGCCGTTCAGCACCCATTCGCCCGATTCCAGCCGGGCGGTCGTCGAGATCGAGGCGGCGTCCGAGCCGGCGCCCGGCTCGGTGATGGCCATGGCGCAGATCCGGTCGCCGGCGACCGTCGGCTTCAGGTATTTTTCGATCTGTTCGCCCTGGCAGGCCATCAGCATCGGGTAGACCTGCCCGAACACCCGACGGATCAGCGCGTCCATGGTCCGGCCGAACTCCTGCTCGACCAGGCACTGGTCGACGCAGCTCAGCCCGCCGCCGCCCA
Organism: Castellaniella sp.; assembly: GCA_035707805.1. Lineage (GTDB taxonomy): Bacteria > Pseudomonadota > Gammaproteobacteria > Burkholderiales > Burkholderiaceae_B > Castellaniella. Next base: position 217,726 of record DASSTS010000019.1, read on the forward strand.
CGGATTCGGGCATGTTCATGGCGAACAGGCCCAGCGATTGGGCTTTCTGCTTGACGCGCGCCAGCGCCTCGGGCGGAATCACCCCGCTTTCCTCGGTGGGCTGTTCCAGGGGGTGGACTTCGTCCTTGATGAAACGCCGGACCGTGTCGACCAGCAACTGGCTTTCGCTGGGGATGGAAAAATCAATCATGGGTGCATCTGCCTTTTCAATATGCAATCAAGTCAGTGGGTTCAATCGACGGGGGCGGGCGCGGGGCGCGCGGCGGCCGGCTCGCCGACCACGCCGGCCTGGATCAGCCGGTCCTGTTGCTCGGGGGGCACGCCCATTTCCCGCAGGATCTCGCGGCTGTGGGCGCCCGGATACAGCGGCATGCCGCGCAGGGCGGGGCGCGCGCCGTCGTAGGTCAGCGGGTGGCCGATCAGTGTGGCGGCCTGGCCGTTGACCTCGATCGTCTGGAACAGGCCCAGGTGCTGCGCCTGGGCGTCGGCGCGCAGGTCCTGGTAGTCCTGGACCCGCTCGTACCAGATCTGGTAGCCGTCCAGCCGGGCGCCGAGCTCGGCAAAGCGGCGGCCGGCCAGGGCCTGGGCCGTGGCTTCCGCGTAGCGGTCCCGTTCCTGGTAGCGGTCGATCGCGGCCAGTTCGCGCAATGCGTCGCTGTCCAGCGCCTCGGCCAGCCGCGCCGGGTCGTTCATGGACAGCACGATCTCCGCGTCCCGAAGGGCGTACAGGCCGTAGGGGGCGTCGTGGTACCAGCTGCCCACGTGCTCGTTGCGCGGCAGCAGGTCGCGCCCGCCCGGCGCGGCGTAGAACTTGGTCAGGGCCTCGATCTGCAGGTCGATCCCGGCGCCGAACAGGCTGGATTCGACGCGCGTGCCGGGCCCGCCCTGCAGGCGGCGGATGTACGCCCCCAGCACGCCCAGGGCCAGCAGGGCGGCGCCGTGCTGATCGATCACCGCGGCGCCCACCACGGTGTGCTGCTGTCCGCCCGTGGCCGCGATCAGCCCGGTGCGCGCCTGCATCAGCAGGTCCTGCCCCGGCCGCGCGGCCGCCGGCCCGGTCGCGCCGAAGGCGGACGCCGAGGCGTAGATGATGTCGGGATTCAGGGCGCGCACGTCGTCGTAGCCCAGCCCCAGCCGCGTCATGACGCCCGGGCGGTAGTTCTCGACCAGGATGTCCGCCTTGACCACCAGCTCGCGCACCAGTGCGAGCCCCTCGGGCGTCTTCAGGTTGACCGCCAGGCTGCGCTTGTTGCGGTTCATGGCCAGCGAGAACGCGCTGACGTCGGTGACCCAGGAATTGCCGCCCGACCAGTGGCGCTCGAAGGATCCCGACAGGGGTTCGACCTTGATGACGTCGGCCCCCATGTCGGCCAGGTATTGCGCGCACGCGGGGCCCTGCAGATAGTGGCAGAAGCTCAGCACGCGCGTCTTGGAAGACAAGGGCCCCGTCATGACTGCGCTCCTGGTTCGCCGTCCCGGGCGCCGCGGACCACATTGCGCTGCAGCAGGTCCTGGATGCGGGTCTCGTCATAGCCCAGTTGCTGCAGCACCTCGCGGGTCTGGGCGCCCAGGGCCTGGGGCGGGATGCGTACGGACGGCGACGCGCCGTCGTACAGCGCCGGGTGCATCACCAGCGTGATGTCCTCGCCCTCGATCCCGGGCAGGGTTTCGAACGCGCCCAGGTGGGCGAGCTGCGGGTTGGTCCTGACGGTGTCGTAGTCCACCACCGGGGCGTGCCAGATGCGGTGTTCGGCCAGGATGGGCAGCCAGTGGGCCGTCGGCTGCTCGCGCAGTCTTGCCGCCACGGCGCGGGTGACCTCCTCGCGGCGGTCGAAGCTGTCGCTGTCGGGGCGGCCGACCAGGGCCTCGATGCCCAGCGCCTTGCCCAGCGCGTCGGGTGTCGACATGGAGATGACCAGATGGCCGTCGGCGGTGGCGAGCGGACCGTAAGGGCCGGCGCTGCACCACGAGGCGATGCCTTCCTCGGCGCGGGGCCGCGGCGAGTCGGCGCCGTTGAGCCAGGCCGTCAGCGGTTCGATCTGCAGGTCGATCGCGGCCTGCAGCAGGCTGACCTCCACCATGCGCCCCTCGCCGGTCCTGGCCTTGGCATACAGCGCCGCCAGGATGCTGTTGGCATACAGCGCCGCGGCGTGGTGGTCGATGATCGGCGAGCCGACCGGAATCGGCGGCCCGTCGGCGTGGCCGGTGCGCATCATCAGGCCGGACATGGCCTGCAGCAGCATGTCCTGCCCCGGACGGTCCTTGTACGGACCGCGAAAGCCGTAGCCCGTGCAGACGGCATACACCAGGCCGGGGTTCAGTTCGCGCAAGGCCTCGTAGCCCAGCCCAAGCTTGTCCATCGTGCCCGGACGGAAATTTTCCATGACGACGTCCGCGTCCCGGACCAGCTGCTTGACGATTGCCAGGCCTTCGGGGTTTTTCAGATCGACCGCCATGCTGCGCTTGTTGCGGCCGCAGCTCAGGTGATTGACGCTGGTGCTGCCGACGAAGCGGTTGGCCACCGCCCAGTGGCGCTGGAAGGCGCCGCCCAGCGGCTCGACCGCAATCACGTCGGCGCCCAGATCCGCGAGGATCTGCGCCCCCAGCGGCCCGGCCAGGAAATGGTTGAAACTGAGGACCTTGACGCCATCAAGGAGCTTCATTGCAATGCCTCCGTCTTTTTTTATCACCGTGCCGCGCTGCCGCGGCCGGATCGCCCATTCGTCGCGATAGAGACCATCGTAGGGGTGCCCAGGCCTGAGCACAATATCATTTCCAATTATGTTTTCCTGGTCATGTATAGATGATTTGAATACATGAAATAGGCGGTATCGGTGCTAGACTGAGGCCCTTCGTCCTGGCCGGCGGCTGAGAAAATGAACTTGCGACAACTCGAAATCCTGCGGGCGGTGATCCATGCCGGGACCACGGTGGGGGCGGCCAGCACCCTGCACATGTCCCAGCCGGCCATCTCCAACGCGATCAAGGCCATGGAACTTTCCCTGGGTTTCGCCTTGTTCCATCGCGTGCACAACCGCCTGGTGCCCACCCGGGAAGCCACGGTACTGCTCAGCCAGGCCGAGCCCATGTTCACGATCCAGGAAATGGTCGAGCAGACCGCCCGGCAGCTGCGCGACGGCGCCATAGGGCACATCAACATCGTCGCCACCGCCGAGCCCTCCGACAGCCTGCTGCCGCAGGTCCTGACGCGTTTCATCAAGCAGCATCCGGACGTCCGGGTGTCGGTGGAATCGCTGCGGCTGGACGACGTGCTCGAATATGTCGAGACCGGCGCCGCCGACATCGGATTCGCCATCGAGCCCTACGCGCGTTCCACGCTGAAATACATCCCGCTGTCCGACCTCGACATCGTGTGCCTGTGCCCCGCGGACAGCCCGCTGTGCGAGCTGTCCTACGTCACGCCCAACCACCTGAAGGACGTGCCGCTGATCAATGCCAGCACGCGCAGCCGCCTGCACGGCGCGGTCCAGGAGGCCTTCCGGCGCAGCAAGGTCGACTATTCCCCCGTCATGAACGTGCGATTCATGAACCTGGCGGGCCTGTTCGTGCAAGAGGGCCTGGGCGCCGCCATCATGGACGCCCTGACCGCGTCCTCGCCGCGCTACCGCGACGTGTGCATCATCCCTTTCCGGCCGCGCATCCGGGTCAAGATCAATGCCATCGTCTCCAGCACGCAGCCCATGCAGCGGATCACCCGCCGGCTGCTCGACTACATCTACGAGGACATCGACCGGATGCTGTCCTCGCGCTCCAGCGTGGCGGCGCCCGGCCCGGGCGATGCGCAGGCCGGCGATTCGGGGGCCGGCCATGACTGAGGCCAGGATCCGGCTGTTCCCGCAGCACGTGGCCATCGGCCTGCTGTTGATGATCGGCACCCTCTCGGCCTTGAACCACGTCGCGGCGCGGATCGCTTTCGACGACGGCGCCGGCGTCATGCTGGCCGTCGTCTGCCGCGCCGCGTTCAGCGGCGCCGCCCTGCTGGCGGTCGTGCTGTGGCAGGGGCATTCCCTGCGCCTGCCCGGCAACTGCGGTCCCTGGCAGCTCTTGCTGGGGCTGATGGTCGCCCTGCAGAGCCTGTGCCTGTATTCCGCCGTGGCGCGCATCCCGGTCGCGCTGGCGCTCTTGCTGGGCAACCTGTTTCCCATCCTGCTCGCCCTGCTGACCTGGGCGCTGGGCGGCGCGCGTCCCACGCGCCGCGCCGGGATCCTGATGGCTTGCATCCTGCTGGGCCTGATTTGCGTCCTGGACCTGCCCGGCGTGCTGTCGATGCGCGGGCGCATGGGGCCCGAATGGACCGTCGGCGTGCTGTTCGCCTTTGGCGCGGCCAGTTTTTTTACCGTGGGCCTGTGGATCAGCGACAACCGCCTCTCGGACATCATCGGCCCCGTCCGCAGCCTCTACACGATCGCCATCGTCTTCGGCAGCATGCTGGCGGTCGGCCTGGCGGACTGGGTGCCCGGAGGGCTGGAATTTCCCCTGTCCTCGACCGGATGGTGGGGCCTGGGCGTGCTGTCGGTGCTCTACGCCACCACCTTTTCCATCCTGTTCATCACCATTCCGCGCCTGAACATGCCGCGCAATGCGCCCGTGATGAACAGCGAGCCCGTCGCCAGCCTGTTTTTCGGCTGGCTGGTGCTGGACCAGACCTTCAACGGCTTGCAATTGCTGGGCGGCGCCATCGTGCTGGCCTGCATCGTGCTGCTGGCGTATTCAAAGCGATAGCGCGGCGCATCCGGCCTCCAGGCCGGGGCGCTGGGCCGCGACCCTGGTCTCAGGATCGCTCTGCAAAAGACGCTCATATCCCTGATCAAGCCAGTGTTTTATACTGTATATATTTACAGTGTCAGGGAAACGGTTTTTGTCATGCCCGCCGCCGCCTTCCGCCCCGAAACCATCCATCCGTCCCTGTGGCGGGCCTCGCAATTGGCGCGGGGCGGGGCGGCGTGCGTCGAGACCGGACATGCGGCCCTGTCGGCCGAACTGCCCGGCGGCGGATGGCCGGCCGGGCGCCTGATCGAGCTGCTGCTGCCCCGGCCGGGCATCGGCGAATTGCGCCTGCTGCTGCCCATGCTGCGGCAATGCGCGCCGCCGCGCGATGCCGGCGCCGGCGGACGGGGCCCGCCCGCGGCCGCCCGGGCTGGGCGGCCCTCGGCAGTCCGGGACGGGGATGTCCGGCGCTCCGTCCTGCTGATCCAGCCGCCGCACGTGCTGCAGCCCTTGGCCCTGTCCTGGTGGGGGGTCGATCCTGACCGGCTGATCCTGTTGCGCGCGCCGCGTCCGGCGGATGCCTGCTGGGCGGCGGAACAGGCGCTGCAGGCCGCCACCTGCCGGCTGGTGCTGCTGTGGCCGCAGGCCGGCCCCCGGGCGGGAGTCCGGCCCGACACCCTGCGCCGCCTGAACCTCGCCGCTCAGGCCGGATCGACCCTGTTTTTCATGTTCCGGCCGGCGCGCGAGGCGGATCAGTCCTCGCCCGCGCCGCTGCGCCTGGCCCTGGCGCCCGCGTCCGGCGGCGTGCAGGTGACCTTCGTCAAACGCCGCGGCCCCCGGCGCGACGAGCCTTTGTTCGTGCCGCTGAGGCCTTCTCCTGTCTTGCTTGACCATGATGTCCGTCTGGATCGGCGTGTATCTGCCGCCTTCTCCCCCACTGCCGGTGCGGCAAACAGCGCCTTCGGGGCCGCTGCCGACGCCGGCAGGCTTGCCCGGGCCTGATGGCGACCGGGATGGCCGGGATGCCGGGCTTGCGGCCCTGGCGGGCGCCCTGATGCGCTTCACGCCCGAGCTGACCCTGGCCGATGAATCCGTCATCCTGATGGAGGTCACGGCCAGCCTGCGCCTGTTTGGCGGGATCCGCGCGCTGCGCTCGCAGGTGCGGCGGATCGTGGCGCGGGCTTGCGGCGGGGAACCGGAATCGCCGCCGGTCCTGGCCGTGGCCGCCTGCGGTCCGGCGGCCTGGATGCTGGCGCGCAGCGGGCGGGGCGGCAGCGCCCTCGGGGTCCGGTCCCTGGCGCGGGCCCTGGCCCAGGTGCCGCTGGACGTTGCGCCGCCCGCCCGGCCTTTTGCCGAATGGTTCCAGGAACTGGGCTGCGCGACCCTGGCCGACCTGCGGCGCCTGCCGCGCGTCGGCCTGAAAAAGCGCTGCGGCCCGGCCTTGCTGGACTGGCTGGACCGCCTGGACAATGTGCCCGCCCGCTACCGCTGGCTGACGCCGCCGCCGGCCTTCGATGCCGCCCTGGAGATGCCGGACCACATCGAACATGCCCCCGCCTTGTCGTGGGCCGTGCAGCATCTGGTCCGGCAGCTGTGCGCCTGGCTGGCGGCCCGCCAACTGGATGCCGAGGCCCTGACGGTCCTGCTGGGACACGACCGGATCCGCCCGGACGGCGCCGGGGCGGGCCAATCGGCCCCAGCCGGGCGCAGCGCGGCCGCCGCCATGCCCGCCGCCATGCCGCCCGGGCACCTGCCGCAAGGCCGGACCACGGCCCTGGACATCGGGCTGGGCGCGCCTTCCCGCGATCCGGAATCCCTGGCGCGCCTGGTGCGCGAACGTCTGAACCGCCTGGTCCTGCCCGCCTCCGTGATCACGGTGCGGCTGCGCGCCACCCAGTTGCGGGCGGCCCAGGCGCCCAGCCTGGAATTGTTTCCGGAGCCGGGCGGCGCGCCCCGGGATCATGCCCGCTTGCTGGAACTGCTGGCCGCCCGCCTGGGGGCGGAGAACGTACTGGTGCCGGCGCCGGTGGCCGACCATCGGCCCGAGCAGGCGGCCCGCTGGGCCCCCCTGGACCCCCGCGGGGCAGGGGCGCGCGCGAAAGAAACCCCTGGCGCGCTGCCGCGGCCCGCCTGGCTGCTGGATGCCCCGATTCCCCTGGCTGTGCGCGGACACCGGCCGTTCCATGGCACCCCTTTGCGCCTGGTCTCGCCCGCCGAACGCCTGGATTGCGGCTGGCAGGACGGCGGCCCCGTCGTGCGCGACTATTTCGTGGCCGAGGACGAGGCCGGCGCCTGCTACTGGATCTTCCGCTCCGCCGGCTCCGGCGCGGAAAAGGGGTCGGACGCCGGCCCCACGCTGCAATGGTATCTGCATGGACTCTTTGCCTGACTACGCCGAGCTGCAGTGCGCCAGCAATTTTTCCTTCCTGACGGGCGCGTCCACCGCGCAGGAACTGGTCGAACGCGCCGCGCGGCTGGGCTACGCCGCGCTGGCGGTCACCGACGAATGTTCGCTGGCGGGCGTGGTGCGGGCGCACGTGGCGGCCGAGCAGGCCGGCCTGCCCCTGATCATCGGCGCCACCTTCCGCTTGACGGAGTCCGGCCCGGCGACGTCCTCCACGCCGTTGGCCGCGGATGCGGATCCGGCGGCCGGAGGCGCCCTGACCCTGACGGTGCTGGCCCAGCACCGGGACGGCTACGGCAATCTCTGCGAGCTGATCTCCCTGGCCCGCCAGCGCAGTCCCAAAGGCGGTTACCGCCTGGGCCGCGAGGACCTGGACCCGCCCGATCCGTCCACGGTCCGGCCGTTATTTTCGGACGCTCCCGGCGCATCGCACGCGCACCTGCGCGGCCTGCCGGGCTGCTGGATCCTGTTGTCGCCGGCGTATCCCGCCGATGACGCCGTCCTGGACGAACAGCTCCAATGGGCCAAGGCGGCGTTCGGCGATCGCCTGCGCCTGGCGCTGACCCTGCACGCCCGGGCGCTGGACGACATCCATCGGGGCCGGGTCATGCGCGCCGCGGCGCGGCACGGGGTCACGCTGGTCGCCACGGGCTGGCCGGTGATGCACGTGCGTTCGCGCAAGCCCTTGCAGGACGTGATGACCGCCATCCGCCTGGGAATGCCGGTGGACCAGTGCGGCTACGCCCTGCAGCCCAATGCCGAACGTCACCTGCGCAGCCGCCTGCGCCTGGCCAATCTGTATCCCGCCGAGGCGCTGGCGGAAACCGTCCGCATCGCGCGCCAATGCCATTTTTCCCTGAAGAGCCTGCGCTACGAATACCCCGAGGAACTGGCGCCGGCCGGCATCAGTCCGACCGACTACCTGCGCCAGGAAACCTGGAAAGGCGCCCGGCGCCGCTTCCCGGACGGGGTCCCGGAACGGGTCCGCGACCAGATCGAGCGTGAGCTGCGGCTGATCTCCCAGCTGCGCTACGAGGCGTATTTCCTGACGGTGTACGACATCGTCCAGTATGCGCGGTCCCAGGACATTCTCTGCCAGGGACGGGGATCCGCCGCCAACTCGGCCGTCTGCTACTGCCTGGGCATCACCGAGGTCGATCCGGCCCGCTCCAACCTGCTGTTCGAGCGATTCATCAGCCAGGAACGCAGCGAGCCGCCCGACATCGACGTGGATTTCGAGCACCAGCGCCGCGAGGAAGTCATGCAGTACATCTATCGCAAATACGGGCGGCATCGCGCGGCGCTGACGGCGGCGGTCGCCACCTACCGGACGCGCGGCGCCCTGCGCGACGCGGGCAAGGCCCTGGGCGTGGATCCGGATGCGATCGATCGCGTCGCCCGCCGCTACCGGCGTTTCGACGGGCACAACGACATGCTGCAGCGCTTTGCCGAGGTCGGCCTGGACGTGGACGAGGACAGCCCGGATGCGCGGCGGTATCGCCAGTGGGCGGCATTCGCCACCAGCCTGCTGGGCTATCCGCGCCACCTGTCCCAGCATTCGGGGGGCTTCGTCATCAGCCGGGGGCCGCTGACCCGCCTGGTGCCCGTGGAAAACGCCGCGATGGACGGGCGCACCGTCGTCCAGTGGGACAAGGACGACCTGGAGGCGCTGGGCATCCTGAAGGTCGACGTCCTGGCCCTGGGCATGCTGTCCATGCTGCATCGCGCCCTGGATCTGATGGCCGTGAAGCACGGCCGGCCCTTTGCCTTGCAGGACATCCCGCCCGAGGACGCGGACACCTACGCCATGCTGTCGCGCGGCGACGCCGTGGGCGTCTTCCAGGTCGAATCCCGCGCCCAGATGGCCATGCTGCCGCGCCTGCAGCCGGCATGCTTCTACGACCTGGTGATCGAGATCGCCATCGTGCGCCCCGGCCCCATGCAGGGCGGCATGGTCCATCCCTACCTGCGCCGCCGCAACAAGGAAGAGCGGATCGAGTATCCGTCCCCCGCGCTGAAGGAGGTCCTGGAACGCACGCAGGGCGTGCCGATCTTCCAGGAGCAGGTCATGCAGATCGCCATCAAGGCCGCCGGCTATTCCCCCGGCGATGCCGACCAGCTGCGCCGCGACATGGCCGCCTGGAAACGCCACGGCAATATGGAACTCCACCACGAGCGCCTGGTCAGCGGCATGCTGGCGCGCGGCTACAAGGAAGAGTTCGCCGAAAGCATCTTTGCGCAGATCCGCGGCTTTGGCGAATACGGCTTTCCCGAAAGCCACGCCGCCGGCTTTGCCCTGCTGGCCTACGCCAGCGCCTGGCTGCGCTGCCACGAGCCGGCCGTCTTCCTGGCGGCCCTGCTGAACAGCCAGCCCATGGGCTTCTACAGCCCTTCGCACCTGGTGCAGGACGCGCGCCGCCGGGGTGTGCGGGTCCTGCCCGTGGACGTGGCCGTCAGCGAGTGGGACAGCGCGCTGGAAGACGGGGCCGTGCGCCTGGGCTTTTCCCGCGTCACCGGCATGGGACAGGAGGCGGCCGGCCGCATCGTCCGGGCCCGGGCCGACCGGCCCTTTGCCGAGGTGGCGGACCTGGCCCATCGGGCGGGGCTGGAACGCCACGACCTGCAGGCGCTGGCGCGGGCCGGCACCCTGCGGACGCTGGCCGGCGACAACCGGCGGGCGGCCCTGTGGCAGGCCGCCGCGGCCGCCCCCGAACGCGGTCTGCTGCGCGGCACCGCCCGGGACGACGCGCCGCCCGCCTTGCCGCTGCCCTCGGAAGGCCAGGCCATCGCCGCCGACTACCGCGCCCTGGGCCTGAGCCTGGGCCGCCATCCGCTGGCCCTGCTGCGCGGGCGGCTGCAGGACGAGCGCCTGCTGTCGGCCGCCCAGCTGGCCGGTCTGCGCAACCGCCAGCTGGCCCGCGCCTGCGGCCTGGTCACGGTGCGCCAGCGGCCCGGCACCGCCAAGGGCGTGGTCTTCATGACCCTGGAAGACGAGACAGGGTCCGTCAATGTCATCCTCTGGCCCGACCTCTTTCGCCGGTACCGGCAGGAGGCCCTGGGCGCTTCCCTGCTGGCCGTCTACGGCGTCTGGCAGACCGATGGCAAGGTCCACCACCTGATCGCCCGGCGGCTGTCGGACCGCACGCCCCTGCTGACGTCTGTGATGGAAGGCCTGCCGGTCGTTTCGCGCGATTTCTGCTGAGGGCCGCCCGCGCCATCTTGTGATGCGCCGGGTCCCCAGGCATAATCGTCCTCAGAATGTCTATACAAGTGGGGGTCCGAATGCCCGACGTCCTGGAGCCCGGCCGGACATGGCCGGACCGCATGCTGTGGACGAACCTGCGGGTCGCGCCCGCCGCGTGGCGGAACGGCCCGGTGCCCGTCTGCGACATGGCGGTCGAAGACCGGCGCATCGCCTGGCTGGGGCCTGCCGGGCAGGCGCCCGCGGATTTCCGCGAGGCGCCGGGCCGCGACCTGCATGGCGCCCTGGTCACCCCCGGCCTGGTCGACTGCCACACCCACCTGATCCACGGCGGCCAGCGGGCCGACGAGTTCGCGCTGCGCCTGGCCGGCGCGGACTACGAAACCATCGCCCGCGAGGGCGGCGGCATCGTGTCCAGCGTGCGGGCCACGCGCTCCGCCGACGAGGAAACCCTGTTCCAGCAGGCCCTGAGGCGCCTCGACGCCCTGCGCGCCGAAGGCGTCACGGCCCTCGAGATCAAGTCCGGCTACGGCCTGGACCTGGAGACCGAGCGCAAGATGCTGCGCGTGGCCCGGCGCCTGGGGGATGCCCGGCCGGTCACGGTGCGCACCACCTTCCTGGGCGCCCATGCCCTGCCGCCGGAATACGAGGGGCGGGCGGACGCCTACATCGACCAGGTCTGCGAAGTCATGCTGCCCGCCCTGCACGACGAAGGCCTGGTCGACGCGGTGGATGTCTTCTGCGAAGGCATCGGCTTCAGCCTGGCGCAGTCCGAACGCGTGCTGCAGGCCGCCACGCGGCGCGGCCTGCCGGTGAAGATGCATGCCGAACAGCTGTCCCTGCTGGGCGGGGCCGCCCTGGCGGCGCGCTATGGCGCGCTCTCGGCCGATCACCTGGAATGGCTGGACGAGGCCGGCGTGCAGGCCATGCGCCGCGCCGGCATGGTGGCCGTCCTGCTGCCGGGCGCCTTCTATTTCCTGCGCGACACCCGCGTCCCGCCCATCGACCTGCTGCGCCGCCATGGCGTGCCCATGGCGCTGGCGACCGACTGCAATCCCGGCACCTCGCCCGCCACGTCGCTGCTGCTGATGATGAACATGGCCTGCACCCTGTTCCGCCTGACGGTGGGCGAGGCGCTGGACGGCGTGACCTGCCATGCGGCCGACGCGCTGGGCTGCGCCAGCGTCAGCGGCCGCCTGGCCGTCGGCCACCCGGCGGATTTCGCCGTCTGGGACGTCGACAGCCCCGCGGAACTCGCCTACTGGATGGGCCTGCCGCGCTGCCGGATGTCCGTGCGTCAGGGCAGGATCGCGTTCCAGTCGACCGCATAGGCGCCTGCATCGAGCGGCATGCTGGAGGAAATCGCTAGCGCCACTCGGTGCCGGGCATGATCCTGCGCATGAATTCGTCGAACAAAGGCACCGTGAAAGCGGTGTCGCCATGTGTGGGACTCCAGATCATGCCTTTGTGGATCAAGGAGGCTCGTGTCGGTCCGACGGACTGAACGCTGCGGGTCATCTGTTCCGCGATGTCCCCCGACCGATGTGGCCCGGGCCCCAGATCTGCCATGGCTCGCAGGTAGGTTTTCTCGCCGGGTGTCAGACGATCAAACCGGACACGAAAAAAACTCTCGTCCAAAGCCGCAATGGCGAGCTGGGATGCCGAATCGACATCTTCCGGCGAGATGGGGCTGTCGTCGGCGATGTCCCAGGCCTGTTTGCCCCATTCCTGCAGGAAATAGGGGTAGCCGCTGGTCTTTTCGATGATCCGTTCAACTGCCTCGTGCTCAATGGTGACTTTTTCACGTAAGCAAGGCTCGGAGATCGCCTGGTGTGCTTCCTGGGAATTGAGTGCGCCGATCTCAGGGAAATCGAATAGCCGCTCAGCGTATGACTTGGCTTGGCCCATGCGGCCGCGCAACTGCGGCAGCCCCGCCCCGACCATCATGACTGGAAGCGTCTCTTGCGCGCATCGGTGCAAGGCCGTGATGAGGGCAGCCATCTGGGATTCTTCGACATACTGCAGTTCATCGATGAACAACACCAATGCCGTGTTGGCCGCCTGGGCCGCCATTCCGGCTTGCACCAACAGAGCGGACAGGTCGCTTGCCAGCTCGCCGTTGTCAGCCAGACCGGGCTCCGGCTCGAAATCCAGCCCCACCTCGATGTCCGAATAGGTGACGCGCAGTTTGCCGACAAACCCTGCCAAGGCGCGCAAGCCGCGATTGGCCAGTTCCTTGGCTGCTTCAACGCGCGAAAGCCCCAACAGTGCAAGGCGGATTTCGGGCGCCAGCATGGCGGGCAGGGAACGGGATTCGGGCGCTTCGATACGTAAAGTCCGCATCCCCAGGCCTTCGGTGTCCTTGCGCATTTTGTCGAGGAGCACCGTTTTCCCCACACCGCGCAGTCCAACCATCAGGACGCTCTTTGCGGGCCGGCCCAGGCGGATGCGTTGAGTGGCGACGCGTACCTGCTCGCGGACGGCATCGCGGCCCGCAAGTTTGGGGGGCGGTGTCCCGGCTCCGGGAGAAAACGGGTTCCTGATAGGGTCCATGAGAAGCGGATATGAAAAAGTTAAGAAAGTTAGGGAAATCCTATAACTTTGGAAATCCTTCTACAAGAGCCGTTGTGACTGAAGAGTCCTCATCCCCAAATTGAAGGACGGAGGCTATTGTAGGGAATTTATCTAAGTTATGATTTTTTGATAACTTTATTAACTTCCTCCACTTCGATAAATCTGAAGATTTCGACAACTTTGACGTTGGCCTGCCGCGCTGCCGGATGTCCGTGCGTCAGGGCAGGATCGCGTTCCAGTCGACCGCGTAGGCGCCTTCCAGCACCCGGCGCCCGACGATGTCCAGGTCGGGGGCCAGCAGGCGGTCGCGGTCATAGAACGGCACGTCCCGCCGGATCTGCCGGTGCAGGGCCTGCAGGGGGGCCGAGGTCGTCAGCGGGGCGTGGAAATCGATGCCCTGGGCCGCGCACAGCAGCTCGATGCCGATGATGTGCGCCGTGTTGCGGGCCATGTCGGTCAGCCGCCGCGCCGCGAAGGTCGCCATGCTGACGTGGTCCTCCTGGTTCGCCGATGTGGGCAGGCTGTCGACGCTGGCGGGATGGGCCAGCGACTTGTTCTCCGAGGCCAGCGCCGCCGCCGTGACGTGCGCGATCATGAAACCCGAATTCAGCCCCGGCTCGGGCACGAGGAACGGCGGCAGGCCCGAGATGCTGGCATCGATCAGCAGCGCCACCCGGCGCTCGGCCAGCCCGCCGATCTCGGCGATCGCCAGGGCCAGCGTGTCGGCGGCGAAGGCCACCGGCTCGGCGTGGAAATTGCCGCCCGAGATCACCTGGTCCGGCTGCCCTTCGCGCCCCGGGAAGACCAGCGGGTTGTCCGTCACGGCGTTGGCCTCGGTCAGCAGCGTGCGCGCGGCCTGCTCCATCAGGTCGTGGATGGCGCCCATCACCTGGGGCTGGCAGCGCAGGCTGTAGGGATCCTGGACCTTGTTGTCCGACACCAGATGCGAGGCCCGGATCGCGCTGCCCGCCAGCAGGGCGCGATAGCGGCGGGCGACCTCGATCTGCCCCGGCTGGCCGCGGATTTCATGCACGCGCGGATCGAAGGGCGCGTCGCTGCCCTTGGCGGCGTCCACGCTGAGCGCGCCCGCCAGCACCGCGCTGTCGAACAGGTGTTCCGCCAGGAACAGCCCGTGCAGCGCCAGGGCGGTGGACACCTGCGTGCCGTTGATCAGGGCCAGGCCTTCCTTGGCGGCCAGGTGGATGGGGGCGATGCCCGCCCGGGCCAGGGCTTCGCCGGCCGGCAGCCACTGGCCTTCGCACAGGATGCGGCCCTCGCCGAACAGCGCCAGGGTCATGTGCGACAGGGGCGCCAGATCGCCGGAGGCGCCGACCGAGCCCTTTTCGGGAATGTGGGGGATCAGGCCGGCATTGAAGACCTGCATCAGCGTACGCACCACGCTGGACCGGATGCCTGAATAGCCGCGTGCCAGGCTGGCGACCTTCATCGCCATCAACAGGCGCGCCACGCGCGGGTCCAGGGGATGGCCCACGCCCACGGAATGCGACAGGATCAGATTGCGCTGCAGGGCCTGCAGCTGGTCGTCGGGGATGCGCGTCTGCGCCAGCTTGCCGAAACCCGTGTTGATGCCGTAGGCCGGGTCGCCACGGTCGATGATGGACTGCACGATCGCGGCCGAGGCGTCCATGTCGCGCACGGCCTGTTCGGGCAGGGCCAGCTGCACCTGGCCCAGCCAGATCTGGCGCAATGCGTCCATGTCCAGCTTTCCGGGTTGCAAGGTCAAAGTCGTCGTCATGGATGTTCACTCGAAGAAACTGGATCATCAGCACGGAGGCTGCCGGAGAAAGAACCGCGGCACCGGCGCGCGCGTCTACGGAATCATCGGCAGCTTCAGGCCGAAGTTTTTCGCGGTCTCGATGGCCAGAGGATAGCCCGCGTCGGCGTGGCGCATCACGCCGCTGCCGCAGTCGTTGACCAGCACGCGTTCCAGCCGGCGGGCGGCGGCCTCGGTGCCGTCGGCCACGATCACCATGCCGGCGTGCTGGCTGTAGCCCATGCCGACCCCGCCGCCGTGGTGCAGCGACACCCAGCTCGCGCCGCCGGCGGTGTTCAGCAGGGCGTTCAGCAGCGGCCAGTCGGACACGGCGTCCGTGCCGTCGCGCATGGCCTCGGTCTCGCGGTTGGGGCTGGCCACCGAGCCTGTGTCCAGGTGGTCGCGACCGATGACGATGGGCGCCTTCAGCTCGCCCGTGCGCACCATCTCGTTGAAGGCCAGGCCGGCGCGGTGGCGCTCGCCCAGGCCCAGCCAGCAGATGCGCGCCGGCAGACCCTGGAACGCAATGCGCTCGCGCGCCATGTCCAGCCACTGGATCATGTGGTGGTTGTCGGGGAACAGGGCCTTGAGCTTGCGGTCCGTCGCGTAGATGTCTTCCGGGTCGCCCGACAGCGCCACCCAGCGGAAAGGCCCCTTGCCCTCGCAGAACAGCGGGCGGATGTAGGCCGGCACGAAGCCCGGGAAATCGAAGGCGTCGGTGATGCCCTCGTCGTACGCCACCTGACGGATGTTGTTGCCGTAGTCCACCGTCGGGATGCCCATGGCGTGCAGGTCCAGCATGGCCTGCACGTGGCGCGCGCAGGACTGCGCCGCCTCGGCCCGCAGCCGGGTGTGCTGGGCCGGATCGCGCTGGGCGGCCTGCCAGCGATCGACGGTCCAGCCGGACGGCAGGTAGCCGTGGATCAGGTCGTGCGCCGAGGTCTGGTCCGTGACCAGGTCGGGGCGCGGGCCGCCGGTCTGGGCGCGCCGGGCGAGCTCGGGCAGGATGTCCGCCGCGTTGCCCAGCAGGCCGATGGACACGGCCTCCTTGCGGCCGGTGTGCTCGGCGATCAGGGCCAGGGCCTCGTCCAGGTCGTGCGCCTGCTTGTCCAGGTAGCGGGTGCGCAGGCGGAAATCGATGTGCGACTGCTGGCATTCGATGGTCAGCGAGCAGGCCCCGGCGAAGGTCGCCGCCAGCGGCTGCGCCCCGCCCATGCCGCCCAGCCCCGCCGTCACGATCCAGCGCCCGGCGTACGAGCCGCCGAAATGCTGGCGGCCGGCCTCGGCGAACGTCTCGTAGGTGCCCTGCACGATGCCCTGGCTGCCGATGTAGATCCAGCTGCCGGCCGTCATCTGGCCGTACATGAAGAGGCCCGCCTGATCCAGTTCGTTGAACTTTTCCCAGGTGGCCCATTTGGGCACCAGGTTGGAATTGGCCAGCAGCACGCGCGGCGCGTCCGCGTGGGTCTTGAAGACCCCCACCGGCTTGCCCGACTGCACCAGCAGGGTTTCGTCCTCGCCCAGATTGCGCAGGCTGTCCAGGATCGCGTCGTAGCAGGCCCAGTTGCGCGCCGCGCGTCCGATGCCGCCGTACACCACCAGGTGCCGGGGGTTTTCAGCGACGGCCGGATCCAGATTGTTCTGGATCATGCGGTAGGCGGCCTCGATCGTCCAGTTGCGGCAATGCAGCTGCGTCCCGGTCGGGGCGTGGATTTCGCGGCTGGCGTCATAACGCGGATCGTCGGCTTGAGAATGGGACACGGTCGGCTCCTGTGGGGATGTTGGGTTCAAATGTATATCTGTCTGGGCCAAATGTCTATACAAGTTGGGTCGGAAAAGCGGCGGTTCATTCAGTGCCCGCCCACTGTCCCGTCGCGGACAGGCCGACGCGCACCGGTCGCATTGGCCGCACCGGCTGACCAATCGCTCAGCCGCTCAGCAACTCAACTGCGTGAGGCGTCGACGATCCGTCCGCGGTTCAGCTGCGCCCCCGGGTCCAGCAGGCGCCGGATCTCGCCCATCAGCGCGCGTTCCGGCCCGCTGCGGCTGTGATGCAGGAAGGGTTTCTTGATGCGCCCGATCCCGTGCTCGGCGGAAATGCTGCCGCCGACACGCTCGACCTCTCGATAGACCACGGATTCGACCTCCGCCAGATCGTCGGCTGCATAGGGCCCGGTGGACAGGTGCAGATTTCCGTCGCCCAGGTGGCCGAACAGCAGCCGCCGCGCGTGCGGCCAGCGCCCGGCCAGGGCCTGTTGCGCCCGGGCGATGAAATCCGGCAGCAAGGCCAGCGGGATGCCGATGTCGAAAGCCACATAGGGCGCCATCGTCGGCAGGATCTCGCCGATCGCATCGCGCAGCCGCCACAGCTGGGCCGCGTGTTCCTGGCTCTGCGGCAGGATCGCATCCAGCACCGTGCCCTTGTCCAGGCAGGATTCCAGGAAACCATGCAGCTGCGACTGGGCGTGATCGCCGGCGGCCTCGCCGCCGCCCCCGGCGTCGCCCGATGGCGGATGCGCCGCAGAGGCGCTCTGGTCCGCGAACGATTCCACTTCCAGCAGCACGCAGATCGGATGGGCGCCCCCGAAGGGCTCCGCCCGTCCGGTCACCGCCGCGGCGGCCTGCAGGTATTCGCGCCACATCACCTCGAACGAGGACAGGGTCGCGAGCTGTCCGCGGGCAGCCTTCAGCAGCGCCGCCAGCTGTCCGAAATCCGCCAGCGCCACCAGGGCGCTGTGGCGCCGCTGCGGCTTGGGAAACAGCCGCAGCACGGCCCGGGTGACGATGCCCAGCGTGCCTTCCGTGCCGATGAACAGATGCTTCAGGTCCAGCCCGGTGTTGTTCTTCAGGCCCTGGTTCATCATGGTCAGCACCGTGCCGTCGGCCAGCACGGCCTCCAGGCCCAGCACCAGCTCGCGCATCGTGCCGTAGCGCAGCACCCGGTTGCCGCCCACGTTGGTGGCGATGTTGCCGCCGATCTGGCACGAGGCGCGCGCCCCGCAGTCCATGGGGAAATACCAGCCCTCGGATTCCACGGCGGCGCACAGGCTTTCCAGCACCCGGCCGGCCTGCACGGTCACGGTGCCGCTGACGGCGTCCAGGCGCTCGATCCGGTCCATCAATTCCAGCGACAGCACGACGTCGCCCGTATCCGGCACCGCGCCGCCCGCCAGACCCGTGCGCCCGCCCTGGATGGTCAGCTTGCGGCCTTCGCGCCGGCAGGCGCGCACGATGGCGGCGACCTCGGCGGTGTCGCGCGGCCTCAGTACGCAGAGAGGCTCGCCGCCGGCCGCCAGGCCGCTGTCGTCCTGCAAGTAGCGGGCCACGTCGTCGGCGCCTGGCCGCAAGCAGGAGACCGTGCGCATCAGCGTGTCGAGGGAAATGTCGGTGTCCATGGCGTGTCCCGGGCGCGGGCGCCCTATTGTTCCCAGAACGCGTTGCGGTCCAGGTAGTTCTGCAGGAACTGCTTCAGCCGCTCGTGCCGCACGTTGCGAAACAGGTCCGCCGGCGGACCGCTGGCGGCGATCTTGCCCTGGTCGATGAACAGCACCCGGTCGGCCACCTGCGCGGCAAAGCCCATCTCGTGGGTCACCACCACCATGGTCATGCCGTCGCGGGCGAGGTTCTTCATCACCTGCAGCACCTCGCCCACCAGCTCCGGATCCAGCGCGGAGGTCGGCTCGTCGAACAGCATGATGTGCGGCTCCATCGCCAGGGCGCGGGCGATGGCCACGCGCTGCTGCTGGCCCCCGGACAGCCGGATCGGATAGGCATCGGCCTTGTCCGCCAGGCCGACCTTGGCCAGCATGGCGCGCGCCTTGTCGTGCGCCTGGCTGCGCGGCAGTTTCTTCACGCGGATCAGCGCCTCGGCCACATTGCCCAGCGCCGTCATGTGCGGCCACAGGTTGAAATGCTGGAACACCATGCCCACGTGGCGGCGCACGTCCTTGATCTCGGCGGACGTGGCCTTGCGCCGGCCCCCGTCCTGGTCCACGTAGCCCAGCAGCCGGCCCTCGATCAGCACGTCGCCGGAATCGTAATGCTCCAGGCAGGCCAGCGAGCGCAGCAGCGTGCTCTTGCCCGAGCCCGACGGCCCGATGATGCAGATGACCTCGGATTTGCGCACCCCCAGCGAAATGCCGTCCAGCACCTGATTGTCGCCGTAGCGCTTGGTGATGTCGCGGGTCTCGATCAGCAGCTCTTCGCTGGCCGGGGGATTCGTGTCGGGTATCGTCATGCGGATTGCGTCCCTCAGCGTTGCAGATAGCGGCTGGCCTTCAGCTCGGCCCAGCCCCCCAGTTTCTGGGTGACGGCGACCAGGATCAGGTAGCACACGCACAGCACCAGGGTGGTTTCGACATAGATGAATTGTTCCGATCCGATCTGCGTCAGCACGGCCGTCAGTTCCGGCACCGTGATGATGGACAGCACGGATGTTTCCTTGCTGAGGATGATGATCATGTTGATCAGCGCCGGCGTGATGATGACCAGCATCTGCGGCAGCTGCACGCGCCAGATGGTGCTGATGCGCGACAGGCCCAGGCAGTCGGCCGCCTCGAGTTGGCCCTGCGGCACCGACAGGAAACCGGACCGGAAGATCTCGGCGAAATAGGCGCTGCCGTACAGCGCCAGCGACACGATACCCGCGTCCAGCGCCGACAGCGACACGCCAAAATTCGGCCCGCCGTAGTACAGGATGAAGAGCTGCACCAGGAAGGGCGTGGTGCGCAGGACCTCGATGTAGACCCGCAGGATTGCCCGCACCCAGCGGCCGGTGAACAGCTGCAGCACGGCGATGACGAACCCGACCGCCATGCCCAGCGCGACCGCGCCCACCCAACTGAGGATCGTGATGCCGAAACCGTCCAGGATCTGGCCGCCGTATTGCGAGATCAGGGAAAAATCCACCGGCATCAGGCCCTCCCGAACCGCTGTTCCGCGTAGTGGCCCAGCAGCGACAGCACGCCGTTGATCAGCATGTAGGCCAGGCCGGCGATCAGATAGGCCTCCAGCGGCCGGAAGGTGCTGGCCGCGACGTTCTGCGCGGTCCGGGTGATCTCGGCGACCCCCACCACCGAGATCAGGGCCGAGGCCTTGATCAACAGGATCATTTCATTGATCAGCGACGGCGTGGTCAGTTTCAGCGCCTGGGGGACCTGGATGCGAAGCAGCGTGTGCGCCGGCGACAGGCCCATCATCTGCGCGGCCTCGATCTGGCCGCGCGGGATGCCCAGGAACCCGCCGCGCAGGATCTCGCCCAGGTAGGCCCCCTCGCACAGCGAGATCGCGGCGATGGCCGCCGTCAGCGGCGATACGTTGATCCCCAGGGTCGGCAGGAAATAATAGGCCAGCATCAGCTGCACCAGCAGCGGCACGCCCCGGAACAGAAAGGTATAGAAATTGCCGCAGCGCCGCAGCCAGGCCGACGGCGACAGGCAGGCGGCGGCGACCAGGATGGCGATCACGAACCCCAGCATCAGCCCGATCACGGAGACGAAGATCGTCATCTGCGAGGCCTTCATGATCAGCGGCAGGGCTTGCGTGAAAGTGCTGGCGTCAAACATGGTCGCGCTTGGGAAGATGCGGGGCATGGGCCCCGCCGTATCGGATGTCCGGCCGGCGGACTCGCGCGCGAACCCGCCGGCCGGGGGCGGTCAGACGTTGGGGACGAAGTCCTCGGTGGGCACCGGCATTTCCATGCCGAACCACTTTTCCTGCAGGGCCTTCAGGCGGCCGTCCTTGTGCATGTCCAGGATCACCTTGTCGATGGCCGCGATCAGCGAGTCGCTGTCGGCGCCCTTGTGGCCCATGAAGGCGAAATAGACCTTCTTGCCGATGCTGGGCTGCACCACGGCGAACGTGTCGGGGCGTTCTTTCGCGGCCACGGCGATATTGGTGATCGAATGCCCCACCGCCATGATGCGGCCGTTGGCCAGGTCGGCGTAGGCCTGGTTGAAGTCCACGTACTCGCGGATCTCCGGCACGGGCTTGAGGGTCTCGGCATAGGCCTTGGTCTGGGCCAGCTGCGAGGATCCGCGCTGGCTGCCGATCACCTTGCCGGCCACCTGCTCGGGCTTGGTGAAATCCTTGTTCTTGGCGTTCTTCAGGAAAGCCACGGTGCCGTCGGCGATGGGCAGGGTGAAGTGATAGCGTTCCTTGCGCGCCTTGGTGACGTTCAGCGGGCCGCCCACCAGGTCGAATTTCTTGGCGTCCAGGCCGGGCAGCACGCTGGCCCAGGGCAGGTCGATGAATCGCACCTTCACCCCCAGGGATTTGCCGACCTCGGCGAAGAATTCCTTGTTGAAGCCTTCCTGCTTGCCGTCCTTCAGGAAGTCGAACGGCGCGAACTGCATTTCGGTGCCGATGACCAGTTCACCGGCTTTCTTCACGTCGGCCAACTGGTCCGCCTGGGCGGGCAGGGTGAACGACGCGGCGGCCAGGCAACTGCTGGCCAGCAGCCATTTGAGTGTCGGGGTGATGCGCATGGTGTGGCTCCTCGATCGGTGGGGCGGCGGGGGCGTGCCCTGATGCCGGAAATGATAGTGGAACTATGTCGCGGCAGGGCTTCTTGCGGCCCTGCGGAAAAGTATATACATTAGCAATTGACTGTCAATTGCAGAGTACCGCCCGGGCTCTCGGATGCGGCTGAATTAAGGGTAAATCCCAGGAATGCGCCACCATGGATCCACAGCACACCGGCCCGCAATCCGTCTGGCGGGGCCGCGACGATTCCGCTGAACAGGGCGACACCCGGCGCCTGTTCCAGGTCGTGCGCCACGACGGCGGCTGGCAGGCGGACGATGCCGTGCTGCTGGGTTTCGCCAGCGATGCCGGGGTGCGGCGCAACCACGGCCGCCCCGGCGCGGCCGGTGGCCCCGCGCAGACCCGCCGCCTGCTGGCCGGCCTGCCGGCCCATGCCCTGGACGCCTTGTGGGACGCGGGCGACGTCGCCTGCGAGGGCGACGCCCTGGAATCGGCCCAGGCCGCCCTGGGCGCGCGCGTCACGGACATCCTGGACGCGGGCGCGCGCCTGGTGGTCGCCGGCGGCGGACATGAGATCGCCTGGGGCGATTTCCAGGGCCTGCGCGATCACCTGTACGGCCCCCGGGGCCCCGGCGGGTCGCTGCTGATTCTGAACCTGGACGCCCATTTCGACCTGCGCACCAGCCGTCCGGGCAGTTCCGGCACGCCCTTCGACCAGATCCTGGAAGACAGCCTCCAACGCGGCTTGCCGGTGCGCTACGCGGTGCTGGGTATCTCGCCGCTGGGCAACACGGCCGGGCTGTACGAACATGCCCGGACACTGGGCGTGCGCTACGTGGAAGACGATCAGATGCAGGAACGCCACCTGGACCAGCGGCTGGCCGAGCTGAACGGCTTGGTCGCCGCGGCGGACCACGTCTACCTGACCATCGACCTGGACGTGCTGCCGGCGTCCGTCGCCCCCGGGGTGTCCGCGCCCGCGCCGCTGGGCGTGCCGCTGGCGGTGGTCGAGGCCTGCGCGCGGCGCGTCAAGGCGTCCGGCAAGCTGCGTCTGGCCGACCTGGCCGAATTCAATCCCGACTACGACATCGACCAGCACACCGCCCGCGTCGCAGCCCGGCTGGCCTGGGTGCTGCTGCAACCGTAGCGTCGCCGCTACGCCTGGCCGGCCAGCTTGTAGCGATTGCCCGGATACCACATCACCGCCTGCGAGGCGAAGGTCCCGCCCGAGAACGTCGTGCGATCCAGCACCAGGCAGGGCTGTTCCAGCGGAATGTCCAGCGGATCGGCCACGTCCCGCGGCGGCAGCTTGACCTCGATCGTGTAGCGGCCGGTCGGCGCCGGGGCCGCATGCATCAGGTATTCGTTGGGGGTGGTCTTCGACCAGTCCTGGCGCAGGTAGTCCGGCAGGCGCCGGGCATCGACCACGCGGTCCTCCAGCTGGATCGGCACCGCGTTCTCGTAGTGGACGATGATGGAATGGAACAGGGGCGCGCCCACCGGCAGCCGGAAACGCTGCGCCTGCGTGGGCGACACCCGGCTTTCCTCCAGCAGCAGCACGTGGCAGGAATGCCGGTGCCCGCGGTCGCGGATGTCCTGCGCGATGCTGCGGATCTCGATCAGGGTGGACGGGATCTTGGCGGGCGCCACGTAGGTGCCCGAACCCTGGTAG
>DASSTS010000020.1:0-14103 GCA_035707805.1 Castellaniella sp.
TCGCGGGTCTGCAGGGCCAGGCGCAGGGCGGATTCGCCGCGCGCGTCCTGCGAGACGCCCACCAGGCGGCCGGGCAGGTTGCGCTTGTAGGCGTCCTTGCAGGCCATGAAACCGGCATGCGGCCCGCCGTAACCCATGGGCACGCCGAAACGCTGGGCCGAGCCCACGGCGATGTCGGCGCCCCATTCGCCCGGCGGCGCCAGCAGGGCCAGCGCCAGCAGGTCGGTCGCCACGGCGACGACGGCGCCGGCCTCGTGGGCCTGGCGGGCGAGCTCGCGGTAGTCGGCCACGCCGCCCAGGCTGTGCGGATACTGCAGCAGGACGCCGAAGCACTCGGGCAGCCCGCCCGCCTCGTCGCCCACCACCACGTCGATGCCCAGGCCGGCGGCCCGGGTGCGCACGACCTCGAGCGTCTGCGGATGCACGTGGGCGGACACGAAGAACTGGCTGGATTTCGACCGCGACACGCGGCGGGCCAGGGTCATGGCCTCGGCCGCGGCGGTGGCTTCGTCCAGCAGCGAGGAATTGGCGATGTCCAGCCCGGTCAGGTCGGTGACCATGGTCTGGTAGATCAGCAGGGCCTCCAGGCGGCCCTGGGAGATCTCCGGCTGGTACGGCGTGTAGGCCGTGTACCAGGCGGGGTTCTCGAGAATGTTGCGCAGGATGACGTGCGGCACGTAGGTGCCGTAGTAGCCCTGGCCGATGTAGCTGCGCAGGACCTGGTTGCGCGACGCCACCGTCTTCAGTTCGGCCAGCGCCTCGACCTCGCCCAGCGGGCCGGGCAGGTCCAGGTACGGCGCCTCGGACAGGATGTTCTCCGGGACGACCTCGCGGATCAGGGCGTCCAGGCTGGACACCCCGATGGCGGCCAGCATGGACTGCTGGTCGGTCTCGGACGGCCCGATGTGGCGGGCGACGAATTCGGAATGCGTGGCGGGGTCGCGCAACATGGGGGTTTCTCCTAGACCTGGGCTTCGTACGCGGCCGCGTCCATCAGGGCGTCCACGTCGGCCGCGTTGTCGGGCCGGATGCGGAAGATCCACTGGTCGTAGGCAGCCTCGTTGATCAGGGCCGGCTGGTCGTTGAGGGCCTCGTTGAAGGCGACGATCTCGCCGGCAACGGGCGCATAGATGTCGGACGCGGCCTTGACGGACTCGACCACGGCGGCGGTGTCGCCGGCCGCCAGCCGGGCGCCGACCTGGACGTCGCCGACGAAGACCAGATCGCCCAGCTGATCCTGGGCATCGTCGGTGATGCCGACGAGGAAGCAGTCGCCATCGGCCTTGACCCATTCATGGGAAGCCGTGTATTTGCGGTCGTTGGGAATGGACATGGTGTACCCCCGGAAAGTCGTGATGGTTTATCGTGAAAAATGGGTGGGGCGGGCGTGGGCAGCCCGCAGGTCTCAGGCTACCCCGCCGGCCGGATTCAGACCAGTGCCTTGCCGTTGCGCACGAAGGGCGGGCGCACGATTTCGGCCGGCAGCCATTTGCCGCGGATCTCGACCTCGGCGCGGTCGCCCGGCGCGGAACCGGCGGGCACGCGGGCCAGCGCGATGGAAAAACCCAGGGTCGGCGCCATGGTGCCGCTGGTGAGCTCGCCCTCGCCCTGCTGCGTGCGGACCTTCATGTGGCCGCGCATGATGCCGCGTTCCAGCAGCTTCAGGCCGACCAGCTCGCGGCCGCGCGAGGCGGATTCCAGCGCCGCGCGGCCGATGAAGTCGCGCGATTCGTCTTTCAGGGACACCGTCCAGGACAGGCCGGATTCCAGGGGATGCACGGTCTCGTCCATGTCCTGCCCGTAGAGGTTCATGCCGGCCTCCAGGCGCAGGGTGTCCCGGGCGCCCAGGCCGCAGGGATGGGCGCCGGCGGCCGCCAGCGCGTCCCAGAAGGCCTTGACGGCGGTGGCGGGCAGCACGATCTCGAAGCCGTCCTCGCCGGTGTAGCCGGTGCGGGCGACCAGGGTGTTCTCGTCCACCAGGGTGCCGGTGAAGGGCTTCAGGTCCTGGGTGGCCGCCTTCCATTCCGGATGGACGGCCCAGACGGTTTCCCGGGCGTCCGGTCCCTGGACGGCGACCATGGCCAGATCCCGCCGCGGGGTGATCGTGACGCCGAAAGGCTGGGCCTGCCGGCGCATCCATTCCAGGTCCTTGTCGGCCGTGCCGGCATTGACGACGATGCGCCAGCGGTCGGAGGCGAAGAAATAGACGATCAGGTCGTCGATCACGCCGCCGTCGGGGCGCAGCATGCAGGAATACAGGGCCTTGCCGGGCACGCCGGCGATCTTGGCCACGTCGTTGGCCAGCAGGTGGCGCAGGAAATCGGGCGACGAGGCGCCGGCCACGTCGACGTTGAGCATGTGGGACACGTCGAACATGCCGACTGCGCGGCGCACGGCGTGGTGTTCTTCCAGCTGGGAACCATAGGCCAGGGGCATGTCCCAGCCGCCGAAATCGACGATCTTGGCGCCCAGGGCGACGTGGGTATCAAAGAGGGGGGTCTGCGCAGACATGGAGAGACTCCGAAACAATAGGGCGGCACGCGTGCCGGCAGCGCCCTTCTGTCCTTTTGCCTGAGAGTTGCCCCACAAAGCGGGGGTTCACCTTCGGCGCCCGCGCCCCTTCAGGGGGCGGATCTCTCCAGAATGCTGCGATGCGCTTGCGGCATCATGCGGATGGTACGGGGTGCCTGAGCGATTCTGGGCGAATTGCGCCTTCGGCGGCGGCCCCGGCGGGGGTCCGCGCTCTCCCACCCGCATCGGGTGACAGCAAGGGCAAAATATACCCTGAAACGAGGGGGTTCAACAATCGGGCCGGGGGACCGCCCCGAAACCGGCGGACCGGCCCCTCACGCCGGGACGGGATTCACGCCTGGACGGGCGCCGGATGCCGCCGGGAACGCAGCCCGGCCTTCTGGATCTGGCTGGGCGTGTCGTGGCCGACCAGGTCCGGCAGCAAGGCGCCCGCGGCCAGGATGCCTTCCAGGGACACGCCGGTGTCGTAGCCCATGAGCTCCAGCATGTGCACCAGTTCCTCGGTGCATGCGTTGCCGCTGGCGCCGGGCGCATAGGGACACCCCCCCAGACCGCCCAACGAGGCGTCGAAGCGGTCGATGCCCGCCTCCAGCGAGGCCAGCGTGTTGGCCAGCGCCATGCCCCGCGTATTGTGAAAATGCATCACCAGCTCGAGGGAGCCGAACCGCTGCCGCGCCCGGTCAGCGATCCGGCCGACCTGCGTGGGGTACGCCATCCCCGTGGTGTCGCACAGCGTAAGGCTGGCGACGCCCTGTTCGGCGAACCGGTCCATCAGCTCGAACATGAAGGCCTCGTCGATGTCGCCTTCCATGGGGCAGCCGAATGCCGTGGACAGCGACACGTTGACGCGCGTGCGCGTGCCGCGCAGCGTGCGGATGATCTCGCTGAGCTGTCCGAAGGATTGTTCGCGGCCCATGCGCATATTGGCGCGATTGTGGGTTTCGCTGACGGACATGACGAGGTTCACTTCGTCCACGTCGCAGGCCGCCGCGCGCTCGGCGCCGCGCACGTTCGGAACCAGGACGGTATAGAGGACCGCCGGGTTGCGCCGGATGCGGGCCATGACCTCCTCGGCGTCGCGCAAGGCGGGAATCGCCCTGGGAGACGTGAAGGAGGTCGCCTCGATCTTGGCATAGCCGCAATCGGACAGCCGGTCGATCAAGGCGATCTTGTCGTCGGTCTCGATGAACCGCTGTTCGTTCTGAAACCCGTCGCGCGGGGCCACTTCCTGGATATACAGCCGTTTGCCGGCAGCGTTTTGCATCATCGTCATCCTGTTGATCCGGTCCGCACGCCTCAGATCAGTCCGCGTTCGCGCCAATCCGCCAGCGTGGCCTCGTCGAAACCCAGCGCCCCCAGCACCTCCGCGGTATGTTCGCCCAGTCGCGGCGCGGCGCTGCGGATCTCGCCCGGAGTGGCGCTGAGCTTGGGCACGATGCCGGGAACCTGGATGGGCGTGCCGTCGGCCAGAGCGGCATCCAGGATCATTTGCCGGTCCCGGTAATGGGGATCCGCGGCGATGTCGCTGATGTCGTAGATCCTTCCCACGGGGATCTGGCTGGCGTTGAGGCGGGCAATCACTTCGTCGCGCGGCAAGCCGGCCGTCCAGGCCGAGATCGCGGCATCGATGCGGTCGACCTGGCTCACGCGGCCGTCATTGCTTTCCAGGTCGGCATCGTCCGCCAGGTCCGGGCGTCCGATGGCTTGCATCAGGCGCTTGAAGATGCTGTCGCCATTGCCCGCGATCAGCACGTAGCCGCCATCGCTGCACAGGTAGGCGTTGCTGGGTGCGATTCCCGGCAGGCTGCTGCCGGATGGCTGCCGGACCGCATCGAAGACGGAGTATTCCGGCAGCAGGCTTTCCATCATGTTGAAGACGGATTCATACAGAGCCACGTCGATCATCTGCCCCGTGCCGCCGGGCAGGTCGCGCGCGCGCAGCGCGAGCAGCACGCCGATGACGCCATGCAGCGCGGACAGGGAATCGCCGATCGACACCCCGACCCGGACGGGCGTGCGGCCGGGCTCTCCGCTCAAGTGGCGCAGCCCGCCCATGGCCTCGCCGATCACGCCGAATCCGGGCAGGTCCCGATACGGCCCCGTCTGCCCATACCCCGATACCCGCAGCATCACGAGCCTGGGGTTGATCCGGGACAGGTCTTCCCATCCCAATCCCCAGCGCTCCAGTGTGCCCGGCTTGAAGTTCTCGACCACCACGTCGGCCTCCCGGACGAGCCGGCGCACGACTTCCTGGGGTTCGGGCTGGCGCAGGTCGAGCGTGATGGATTTCTTGTTGCGCGACTGGACTTCCCACCAGACCGAAGTGCCCTCATGCAGCAGGCGCCATTTGCGCAAGGGGTCGCCCTTGCCGGGCGGCTCGATCTTGATCACCTCGGCGCCAAACTCCGCGAGCATCTTGGCTGCGAACGGGCCGGCGATCAGCTGGCCCATCTCGATGACGCGTATTCCCTTCAATGGTTTGATCATCCCTGTCTCACGGCTTTTGTTGTTTACCCAGATACGCTTCCCGGACCTTGTCGCTGCGCAGCAGCTCCTGGCCGCTGCCTTCCATGACGATGGAGCCGACTTCCAGCACATAGGCGCGGTCGGAGATCGCCAGCGCCTGGTTGGCCATTTGCTCGACCAGGAGGATCGTAATCCCCTCGTCGCGCAGGGAACGGATGATCCTGAACACGTCGGCCACGATCAGCGGCGCCAGCCCGAGAGACGGCTCATCCAGCATCAGCAGCTTGGGCCGGCTCATCAGCGCCCGGCAGATGGCCAGCATCTGCTGTTCTCCGCCCGACAAGGTGCCCGCCGCCTGGTGGCGGCGCTCGCCCAGGCGCGGGAACATCTGGAAGTGACCGTCGATCTCCCGGGCGAGCTGCTGCGCGCTTTCCTTGCGCAGGTAGGCCCCCAGCATCAGATTGTCGTACACGCTCTGGTCGGGAAACACCTGGCGCCCTTCGGGCACGTGCGCAATCCCTTTTTCGACGCGCCGGTGCGCGCTGACCGGGCGCATGTCCGCGCCATCGAAGCGGATCACCCCCGCCGCCGGCACGATCCCCGACAAGGCCCGCATCAGGGTGCTCTTGCCGGCGCCGTTGCCGCCGATCAGCGTCACCACCTCGTGCGCGTCCACGTGCAGGGACACGCCCTTGAGCGCATGGACCGCCCCGTAATTGACCGAAAGGTCCTTGATTTCAAGCAGATGGTTCATGTTCGACTCCTAGGCCGGCGCGCCAAGATAGGCTTCGATCACTTTGGGATCGCGCTGAATCTGCTCCGGCATGCCCGAAGCGATCTTGGTGCCGTAGTCCAGCGCGACGATGTGGTCGGAAATCGCCATCACCAGATCCATGTGGTGTTCGATCAGCAGGATGGTCAGGCCGCGTTCCTTGAGCTTGACGATCAGGTGGGTGAGCTCGTCCGTCTCGCTGGGATTCAGGCCGGCCGCCGGCTCGTCGAGCAGCAGCACCTCGGGCATGGCCGCGACCGCACGGGCGATCTCCAGCCTGCGCTGCAGGCCGTACGGCAGGCTGTTGGCCTCCTCGTGCGCGTATCGCTCCAGTTCGCAGAACTTCAAGATCGAGTAGGCGCGCCGCCGGGTGGCGGCTTCTTCGAGGCGCCGGCCCGGCAGGTTCAGGAGATTCGCCAGAAACCCGGATTTCTGGACCCGATACAGCCCCACCATCACGTTCTCGAGCGCGCTCAGGCCATGGAAGAGCTTGAGGTTCTGGAAGGTGCGTCCCAGGCCCAGCGCCGCAACGCGATCGGCCTGCAGCGTCGTGATGTCGCGGCCCAGGAACACGATGCGCCCGGCATCGGCCGGCACCAGTCCCGACAACAGGTTCAGGGTCGTGGTCTTGCCCGCGCCATTGGGCCCGATCAGGGAGGTGATCGTGCCGCGCTGCAACGAGAAAGACACCTTGTTGGTGGGCACTACGCCGCCATAGGCCTTGTACAGGTCGGTGACCTCGAGCAAGGCCCCGGACGAACCGGCCGCCTCGGTGCGGCCGGCCCGCGACCAGGCATCCGCATCGACGTCATCGCCGGCATCCAGGGAGACCATGCCCCGCCGCCGCTTGAATGCCGCGACGACGCCCGCGATGCCGTCCGGCATGAAATACAGGGCGAAGAGCAGGATCCCGCCGTAGGCGAAGTGCTGCACTTCGGGCCAGCGCGCCAGGAAGGCATCGATCAGCGCCAGAACGACGGATCCCATGAAGGCGCCGGCCGGCGTGCGGCCCCCGAACAGCACCAGCACCAGCAAGAACACCGACAGGTTGAAATTCACGAAATCGGAGTTGATGTACTGGTTCTGCTGCGCGACGAGCGCGCCGGCCAGGCCGCACGTGACCGCACTGATCACGAAAGCGAGCGTCTTGAAGCGCAGCACGCTGATGCCCACGCTCTGGGCCGCGATCTCCGAGGTCCGGACGGCGGCGAATGCCCGGCCGAAGCGGCTGTTGAGCAGACTGGAAGTCATGGCGTACAGCAGCAGGCCCAGCACGACGACGACCACCACCCACTGCCGGCTGTCGAGCGGCATGCCGTCGATCATGGGCGCGCCGATCCCGTAGAAGCCCTGCTGGCCCTTGAAGACGTCCGTCCATTCGGAGACGATCTTCTCGATCAGCAGGCCGAAGGCGATCGTCACCATGGCCAGGCTCGGGCCCTGCACCTTCAGGGCCGGGATGGCGACGATGAGCCCGAACACGGCCGACACCACGACCGCGGCCACCAGGGACAGCCACGGATCGACCTGGTATTCCACGGTCAGGAGGGCGACGGTGTAGGCGCCCACGCCGAACAGGCCGGCATGCCCCAGGGATTTCTGGCCCGCCTGCCCCACCAGGATGTTGAACCCCGTGGCGGCGATGTGGTAGACGCCGATATTGAAAATGATCAGCAGATAGAAATCATTCAGGCCGGAATACGCCAGGCCGATGACCAGCGCCGCAATGCACAGCGGCGGCAATGTTTTCTTGATCTTCATACTTTTTCCACCTGCACTTTGCCCAAGAGCCCGGCGGGACGAAAATACAGCACGACGATGATCACGGCAAAGACGGCGATCTCGCGCAGATTCGAATAAAAGAGCCCGATCGTCGATTCCATCAAGCCGATCAGGAAGCCGCCGAAAATACATCCGCGCGGATTCTCCAGGCCGCCCAGGATCGCCGCGGAGAACGCCTTGAGGGCGAGCAGCGAGCCCACGAAGACGGACGCCGTCGCAATCGGCGCGATCATGACTCCGGCGATCGCCGCCAGGGCGGAGCTGAGCACGAACACGCCGATGGCGACCGCATTGGCATTGATCCCCATCAGGCTGGCCGTGGATTTGCTGAAGGCCACCGCGCGGACCGCCTTGCCGAACTTCGTGGCATGCAGCGCCCAGTCGAACACCACCATCAGGACCAGGGTGACGCAGAAGACGAAGATTTCCTGCGGCCGCACGCCGGCGCCCAGGATGAAGATCACGTCGTCGCCCAGCGGCGAGCCCAGCGCGATGGGCGCCGGCCCCCAGATCATCAAAGCGATGTTCTGGACGAGGATGCCGAAGCCGATCGTGCTCATCACCCACGACAAGCCATGCTCACCGACGAAGTGCCGGATCGCCGTGACATACAGCAGATAGCCCAGCACGGACAGGACGACGATGCTGACCACCAGGGCGAACAGGAACGCGCCCCAGCTCATGTCCGAGATTGCCGGCAGACCCGTCAAGCGCCCCTGGCTGTACAGCAGGACGGCATTGACGCCGATCAGGCCGGCAATGGCGAGAAACGCGCCCTGGCCGAAGTTGAAGGTCTTCGTCGTGGTATAGGTAATGCTGAACCCGAAGGCGATCAGGGCATACACGCTGCCCACGGCCAGGCCACTGAAGATGGCTTGCAGGATTTCCATGATGTGCACTCGAAAGGAAGGCGCGGCGGCGGCCCCGGAGGATGCCGCCCGCCGTCACGCACGGACGCGGTGGCAGTGTCTTACTGCTTGAGGTCGGCAGCCGTCAGGGATTGGGTGATCTTGTCGTTGACCGACACGACCGTCCCGCCCTGCCAGCGCACCAGGCGGAAGTCCTTGTACGACAGCGCCTCGTGATTCTCGTGCGTGAAGGGATGGTCGTATTCCTTGATCACGCCCTGGACCTTGTTCAGGTTTTCGAGCGCCTGCTGGACTTTCTCGCCATCGGTGGACTGCGCCTGTTCCATGGCGGCGGCCAGGAGCTTGACCGAATCGTAGGCGTGCGCAGCCATCACGTAGGTGGGCAGCCGGCCGTCATTGGCCTTGAGCAGCGTCTCGTACAGGGCCTTGGATTGCGCCGAGGAATCTTCGGTGATCGACGCCGTGAAGATCATCTTCTTGGCCAGGTCGGGGCCCGCGATCCGCACGAAGGGAGAACTCAGGTTGGCCCAGGAGGCGAGCGTCGTCGGCCAGTAGTCGATCTTTTCAAGACTGCGCATGACGTGGGCATTGGCGTCGGCCAGGGCGTACACGATCAGCGTATCGGCGCCCGCGCTGCGGATCTTGTTGAGCTGCGAGGTCATGTCGGTGTCGGTCGGGCCGAACTTCTCGACCGCCACGGGCTTGATGCCGTGCAGCGCCAGCAGCTCGGTCGCGTCCTTGGCGCCTTGCTGGCCGTAGCCGGTGGTATCGGCAATGATGGCGACCTTGCCCTGGGGGCTGGCCTTGGCCGCATAGGCAGTCAGGAGGGTCAGCTGGTCCTTGTCGCGCATGGACACGCGAAAGATGTAGTTGTGCGGGGCCTTGGCATAGCGCGCCGTGATGTCGGTCGCGGTCGCCACCGGCGAGATCGTCGGGATCTTCTTGTTTTGCACCAGGTGCAGCCAGGCCAGCATGTTGCCCGAGTTCACGCCGCCAAGCATTGCCTTGACGCCCACGTTGTTCACGAGCTCATTGGTGTTCTGGATCGCCTTGGGCGGCGAACCGACGTCGTCACGGGTCACCAGTTCGAGCTGCTGGCCCAGCACGCCGCCGGCGGCATTGATTTCCCGGATGGCTTCGGTCGCCCCGGCCCTGGCCGAGATGCCGAAATCCGCCGAGCCCGTGGCCGACAGATCGCTGTTCAGGCCGATCTTGATCGTATCGGCCTGGGACAGCGCCGTGGCGCCCGCCAGGGCGACCCCGAGCAGCAGCTGGGTGAGTACCGTCTTGCGTTTAGATGCAACCATGTTGTCTCCAATATTTGGTTTGGTGAAAATCGGGAACACCGCCCGGCAAGCCGCCGGCGCTAGTCTTCCAGGATCATGTCGGCCGCCTTGTTGGCAATCATCATGGTGGCCGCACAGATGTTGGCTGAGGGAATGGACGGCATGACGGAAGAGTCCACCACGCGCAGATGGTCGATGCCATGCACCTTCAGGCGGGCATCGACCACCGCCATCGGGTCGCCTGCCGGCCCCATGCGCGCCGTGCCATTGAGGTGATAGGACGACACGCCGACCCGCTTCACGAAATCGAGCAATTCGTCCCGGGAACGGCACAGGTCGCCCGGCAAGGTCTCGCCGTCGAAATACGGTTCCAGCGCCTTCGAGCGCAACAGGCCGCGCGCGAGGCGCACGCCGTTGACCAGCACCCGCTGGTCGTCGGGGTCGGACAGGTAATTGGGTTGGACCAGCGGCGCCGCGGCGGCATCGGCGGATTGCAGGCGCACGTGCCCGCGGCTGCGCGGCCGATGCTGCCAGACGCCCACCGTCATGCCCGGGTAGTCGTCCAGCCGGCCCACGTAGCCTTCCTTGTAGCTGGCCGGCGTGAACACGCCCTGCAGATCGGCCCGGTCCAGCCCGGGCTCGGACTTCCAGAACCAGTGCACCAGCGACGGGCTGAGCGCCATGATGCTGGGCTTTTTCACGGCCCAGTTGAAAATCTGCCGGCCCAGCCGCAGGCCGCGCGAGAGTTCGTTCAAGGTCTCGCACCCCTTGACCCGGGCCACCAGGCGCACCGAATAATGGTCGCTGAGGTTCTGCCCCACCCCGGCGAGGTGATGCACCACCGGCACCCCGGTTTCCTGCAGATGCGCGGCGGGCCCGAGGCCCGAGAGCATCAGCAGCTTGGGCGTGTTGATGGCCCCGCAGGCCACGATCACGCTTTTACCCGCCAGCACCGTGCGGACCGGCCCGCCCGAAGGATGGTTGTACTGCACGCCCCGGGCCTTGCGGTCCTCGATGATGATCCTGGCGGCCTGGGCGGAGGTCTTGATCGTCAGATTGCTGCGGCGCCGGACCGGACGCAGGAAGCAGCGCGCCGTACTCATGCGCCAGCCCCGGTCGATGGTCCGCTGGAAATACCCCACGCCTTCCTGGGCGCCGCCGTTGTAGTCGGCCGTCAGCGGCAGGCCCTGTTGCGCCGCGCCCTGGATGAATGCCTCGCACAGAGGGTGGATCCAGTCGATGTCGCTGACGGGCAGATCGCCCGCGCGGCCCCGATATTCGTCGCTGCCGCCCTTGCGGCGCTCCATCGATTTGAAATAGGGCAGCACGTCGCGAAACGCCCAGCCCGGGTTGCCGAGATCGGCCCAGTGATCGTAGTCGTCATGCTGGCCGCGGTTGTAGACCAGCCCGTTGATCGACGAGGAGCCGCCCAGGACCCGCCCCTGGGGGATGGGAATGCGGCGGCCCGCGGTGAGCTCGGTCGGTTCGGTGGTGAACTGCCAGGCGTAGGCGGGGTTGAACACCACCTTGATGAAGCCCGCGGGAATATGCAGGAAGGGGTGCCAGTCCGAGGGGCCGGCCTCCAGCAGGCAGACCGTCGACCCGTCCGCGCTCAAGCGGTTGGCCAGGATGGCCCCGGCCGCGCCCGCCCCGACGATCACATAGTCGAAAGATTCCGTGTTCATGCCGCCGCCATGCAAACATATTTGATCTCGAGGAACTCCTCGATGCCGTATTTCGAGCCCTCGCGGCCCAGGCCCGAGGACTTGACGCCGCCGAATGGCCCGACTTCGTTGGACACCATGCCGGTATTGACCCCCACGATGCCGTACTCGAGCTTTTCCAGCATCCGCTGGATCCGCGCGCGGTCTTCCGTATAGAAATACGCCGCCAGGCCGGATTCGCAATCGTTGGCCAGCGCCAGCACCTGCGGTTCGCTGCGGAACGTGGCCAGCGCCACGACCGGACCGAAGATCTCCTCGTGGGCGATGCGCATGTCCTGCGTCACGCCCTGCAGCACCGTCGGTTCGTAGAGCAATCCGCCCTCGGCCGACAAGCGGCCGCCCGCGCGCAACACAGCGCCCTTGGCGACGGCATCCGCGACCAGGCCGGAGACTTTCTGCACGGCGCGCTGGTCGATCAGGGGACCGAGATCCGCATCCTCGTCGAGCCCGTTGCCGAGCTTCATCGCCCGCACCCGGGCGGTCAGTTTTTCAGTGAACGCGCCGGCGATGCCTTCCTGCAGGTAGACCCGGTTCGCGCACACGCAGGTCTGGCCCGCATTCCGGAACTTCGAGGCCATCAAGCCGTCCACCGCCTGATCGAGATCGGCATCCTCGAAGACGATGAATGGCGCGTTTCCGCCCAGTTCCAGCGACAGTTTCTTGATGTTGGAGGCGCTTTGCTGCATCAGGAGCCGCCCGGTATCGGTCGAGCCCGTGAAGGTCAGCTTGCGGACCGACGGATGCTGCGTGAGTTCGCGCCCGATGGCGGCCGGCGCGCCGGTCAGCACGTTGAGCACACCGGGAGGAAGCCCCGCCTGCTCGGCCAGCGCCACCAGGGCCAGGGCGGTATAGGGCGTCAGTTCGGAGGGCTTCAGCACGACGGAACAGCCGGCAGCCAGGGCAGGCGCGACTTTGCGGGTGACCAGCGCGGAGGGAAAATTCCAGGCGATGATGGCGGCGCAAACGCCTACGGGCTGCTTGATCGCCATCAGGCGCTGGTCTGCGCGCGTGGGCGGAAGCACGTCGCCATATACCCGCTTGGCTTCTTCGGAAAACCACTCGACGAACGACAGCGCGTAGTTCAGTTCGCCACGGGCCTCGGCCAGCGGCTTGCCTTGCTCCAGGGTCAGGATCAGCGCCAGGTCATCCGCATTCTGCTCGATCAGGGTCTGCCATTTCCGCAGGACCGCGCCGCGCTCCTTGCCGGTCTTTGCCGCCCAGGACGGCTGGGCGGCCTCGGCGGCCTCGATGGCCCTGACGGTCTCGTCGGCGCCGAGGTCCGGAATGGTGCCCAATACCGCGCCATCGTACGGATTGCGGACTTCCAGCACGCGACCCGAGTCGGCATCGCACCATTTGCCATTAATATATGCCTGCTGTTTGAAAAGCGAGCCATTACGCATCCGCGGGTGCACGTTCGTCTCCATCGATGGCTTTTTGTAGGCTGCCGGCCCCCAGGGCCCGCAAGATCGACATCAGTCTAGCAACGGGGACGAGGCGCTCGAAGCATTCATTGACGAGGTTGCCATCGCGAAATACGATGACCAATCCGCCAGGGCGATCCATTCGCTGAACCCACCATGTACCTGAGTCCCACCTCCCTGAGGTTGTTCATCGCCGTCATCGAGGAAGGCACGATTGCCGCCGCGGCCGAGCGCGAGCACATCGCCGCCGCAGCCATCAGCAAACGCATCAGCGAACTGGAACACCATCTCAAGACCCAGCTCCTGCAACGCACGAACAAGGGCATCCGGCCGACCATGGCGGGGATGGCGCTGCTGAGCATGGCCCGGCGCGCTCTGCACGAGCTGGACGACATTTCGGTGCAGATGCATGAATATGCGAGCGGCGTGCGGGGGTTCGTGCGGGTCTACGCGAACATCTCGGTCATCACCCAGTTCCTGCCGCAGGACATCCAGACTTTTCTGGAGATCTACCCCAACATCCAGGTGCAGCTCGAGGAGAAGATCAGTTCCTCGGTCATCAAGTCCGTCCAGGAAAACGCCGCCGACGTCGGCCTGTTTTCAGGCACCCATCACGTGGAGCACGACGTCGAAGTCCTGCCCTATCGGGAAGACGTCCTCTGCCTGATCGTACCCAAGGGCCACCCCTTGACCGCGAAACCCGACTTTCGCTTCACCGACGCGCTGGAATACGACTTCATCGGCCTGCATACCGGCAGCGCAATCAATCACATCGTCGCCAACGCCGCCAACAGCCGCAACCGCGAAATGAAGATCAAGGTCCAGGTCACGGGTTTCGACGCCCTGTGCTTCATGATCGATTCAGGACTGGGCATCGGGGTCCTGCCGACGACGCTGGCCAGACGCTACTCGCGGATTTTCAACATCCATACGATTCCGATCCGCGAACCCTGGGCCAGGCGCGCCCTGAACATCTGCGTGCGCTCGGTGGAATCCTTGCCGACGGCGGCCCGGCTGTTCGTGGATCACCTGCAGGCCACAGGCAAGCCGGTGCATCCCGGCAAGCCGGAAAACTGAGCCCGTCGCCGCCACGCCCCTCAGGCCGGAGCCAGCGCCCGCCCGCAGGCGACGCCCGACGCCCAGGCCCACTGGAAGTTGTACCCGCCCAGCCAGCCGGTGA
Organism: Castellaniella sp.; assembly: GCA_035707805.1. Taxonomy (GTDB): domain Bacteria; phylum Pseudomonadota; class Gammaproteobacteria; order Burkholderiales; family Burkholderiaceae_B; genus Castellaniella. The sequence continues at coordinate 14,036 of DASSTS010000020.1, forward strand.
CGTCCACGGCCTCGCCGATGATGTGCAGGCCCGGACATCGATGGGCCTGCAGCGTGCGCTGGTCGAGC
>DASSTS010000021.1:0-58902 GCA_035707805.1 Castellaniella sp.
GCCAGGGCGCCGGCCGACAGGGACAAGGCGGCCAGTCCGAGGGCGGCGCGGATGCGCAGGGACAGGAGACTCAGGCGAAGGCGCCCGGCCGCAGGGCGGGCCTGGACTGCAAGGGAAGACGGGACCATGGCGAAAAACCGGAGGGCTCGCCGGGCCGGAAGGGCCGCGCGGCGGCGCAGGGATGAAACGCGCCATGTTACGTAGCTGAACCGAAGCTGACAATCAGAAAAGATTCAGCCCCGCCGAAAGCGTGGCGGATCCACAACTCCGGGGGCTGCCCGGACCGGATTCAATTCAAGGCCGCGAGCGCCTGGAGCCGGGCGGCGTGCAGATCGGCGCGGATGCGGCCCGCATCGCCGCCCGCCGCGCGGGCGATGGCGCCGGCATCGACCCCCCGGATGGCATCCAGCCGCCGTGACCAGGCCGCCGGATCGACCTCGGGCAGCACGCAGGCGGCCACGGCCAGCAGTTCCAGGCAGCGGTCCGGCCGGCGCACGGCATCGCAGGATTCCAGCAGGCGCAGCCAGGCCGCCGGTCCGTCCGCAGCCGCCTCCCGAGGAACCGCGCGCAACTGGCCGAGCATGCCCGGCAGCAGCCGCGCCAGGTCCCGGCAGGCGGCGGGCGCGCGGATGCGGTCCTGCAGGTCCGCCTCGGAGCCCAGGCACATCAGGGCATAGCGGCCGGCCAGTCCCTGGCCGCACGCCACGCCCGCCGCCAGCCCGCGCGCCACGGTCTCGTCCCAGACCAGGCCCGGCGCCACGCGGTCCAGCGCATCGCACTGCGCCAGCACGTCCAGCATGCGCCCGGGATGCGAGGTCCGCAGGCCCTTGGCGAATTCCTGCCAGACGCGCTCCGGGACCAGGGCGTCGACCTCGCCCTCGCGCACCAGGGCGCGGCACAGGTCCAGGGTCTCGGGAGCGATGGAAAAATCGGGAAAGCGGGCGGCGAAGCGCGCCAGGCGCAGCAGCCGCACCGGGTCTTCGGCGAAGGCCGGCCCGACGTGCCGCAGGACGCGCGCCTGCACGTCGCGCGCGCCGCCCAGGGGGTCGATCAAGGCGCCGTCGGGCGCGCGCGCGATCGCATTGACCGTCAGGTCGCGGCGGCGCAGGTCGTCTTCCAGGCTGACGTCCCGGCCCGCATGGAAGACGAAGCCGTGGTAGCCCCGGCCCGTCTTGCGCTCGGTGCGCGCCAGCGCGTATTCCTCGTGCGTGGCCGGATGCAGGAAGACGGGGAAATCCCCCCCCACGGGCGTGAAGCCCCGGGCCGCCATGTCTTCCGGCGTGGAGCCCACCACCACCCAGTCGCGGTCGCCCGCCGGCTGCCCCAGCAGCTCGTCGCGCACGGCGCCGCCGACGATGTAGACGTTCAGCCCGTCCAGGACGGGATCGGGCGCCGCGCTCAAGGCCGCGCCGTCTGCGTGCCGTCCAGCGGGCTGACCGTGCCCAGGCGGGCTTTCAGCGAAGCCGGCTGCCCGGAAAACAGGGTGGCGTACCAGACGGCGTTGGACATGACGTTCTTCACGTACAGGCGGGTTTCGGTGAACGGGATGGTCTCCGCGAAGATCGCGCCCTCGACCGGCGCCTGCAGTTGCGAACGCCAGCGCTTGGGCCGGCCCGGACCGGCGTTGTAGCCCGCCGTGGCCAGCAGCTGGGAGCCCCCAAGCCCCTGCAGCACCATGTTCATGTAGCTGGTGCCCAGCACCGTGTTGGTCTCGAAATCATTGACCTGGCTGGGCTTGAAGTCCTTCAGGCCGATCTTGCGGGCCACGTACCGCGCCGTGGACGGCATGAGCTGCATCAGCCCCGACGCCCCCACCCGGGACCGCGCATCGGTGATGAAGCGGGACTCCTGGCGGATCAGGCCGTAGACCCAGGCCGGATCCAGGTCGATCTGGCGCGCCTTCTCGGCCACCCGGCCCTCGAAGGGCGCGATGAAGCGCTGGCTGAAATCCACCACCTGCCGGGTCTGCAGGGACGTGTTCACCACCCGGTCGTAGATGTGTTCGGTGCGGGCGAATTCCGCGGCCCCCCGCAGCTGCGGGTCGCTCATGCCGCGCAGCGCGAAGTTCCATTCGGGCACGGCCTCGCGGCGCCAGCCCAGGTCGAAGAGCGCCACGGCGCGCTGCAGGCCCGGATTCGCGCGCGCCTGGGCGGTCCAGCCCGGATCCAGCACCGGCGCGACCGGCACGCGGGGGGTGCGGCCGAGTTCCTCGGTGGCGAGCTGGCCGTAGAAACCCAGGTCCCCGCTGATGGACTCGAAATACTGGCGCGCCGCCTGGGCATTGCCCTGGGCGGCCAGCGCGCGGCCGTACCAGTAGCGCCAGACAGGCTCGTCGGCCTGCGCTCCGCCCATCTTGCGGATCGCCGCGGCCACCCGATCCCAGTGGATCGGCGAGGCGCGCAATTCGGCGCGCACCTGCCAGGCGTGGTTGTAGTCGGTCATGGGGACGTAGCCTGACAGGCGGTACCAGCGGGCGGCGTCGGGCTCGACGTTCAGGGCGGCGATCAGGCCGAACTGGCCCCAGACCCATTGCATGTCGGCCTTGGGCAGTGTCTTGGCCCAGTGGTCCTGGATGTAGCCGGCCGCCTCGGCGCGGTCGTCGCTGCGCGCCAGGCGCGCCAGGGCGATGGCCAGCAGCTCGAAATCCGTCCCCGAGCGCGGCTTGGCGCGGGACTCCAGCCATTTGCGCGGATCCTTCATCAGCGCGGCGAACTGCACCATGGCGGCATCGTCGAACACCACCGACGCGAGCCGCGTGATGTCGGACGCGCGGCCGGCCTCCAGGGTGTCGCGCAGCAGGCCATTGAGTTCCTTGCGGCTTAGGACGTGATCGGCCGCCACCTGGTCCAGCAGGCTCCAGCAATCGGCATTGGGCTTGAAGACGTCCAGGACCTCGGCGGCACGGGCGTGCCTGCCGTCCATGTGGCGCGCCAGCAGCAGGGCGCACTGCACGGACGAGGACGGATCCGCCACGGGCTCGATGCGCAGCGCGCCGGCATAATCGCCGGCCCGCACGGACGCCAGGATCCAGTCGGCGCGGATGCGTTCGTTCAGGTAGGTGCCCGGATTGTCCTTCAGGAACTGCCGCACGGCCGCATCCGGCACGGGGGTGGTGCGGTCCTGCAGGCGGTGTTGCAGCGCCCAGTAGCGGGGATACTGCCCCAGCACCGGGTCGGCGAGCGCCAGGGGGGCCAGGCGGTCCAGGTCGTCCCAGCGGCGCCGCTTCATGGCATCGTAGGCGTCCATGACCGCCTGCCGGGCGGCGGCCGGCACGACGGGGGCCACGTAGGCCGGCACCACGGGCGCCGATGCCGCCGGCGCCGGGCCCGGGGCGGCTGGCGCGGACGCCGGGACGACGCCGGCCGGCGCCGACAGCGCCACGACCGGCGCCTCGCCCGCCTGGGTTTCCGCGGCGCTGGGCGCCTGGGCGCCCGCGCAGCCGCTCAGGCCCAGCGTCGCGCTCAGGCCCCAGGCCAGCATCCGCCCGGACCAGCGCGGCGGGACCGGCAGCGGGACGGCCACACCGGCCCGGCCGAAGCGCCACGGATCCCTTAGAATGTCCAAGCTCATCTTGCCACCCCGCACAACACAACCGCTCATGAATCAGAACGCACAGGATAACGCAGTCACCCTCAGGACGCGACTCAGGCAGCGCCGCGCGGCCCTTCCGGAATCAGACCGGGACCGCGGCGCGCTGCTGATCCGCGGGCGCCTGCACACCTGGCTGGCCAGCCAGCGCACCGCGCTGCGGGAGGCCGGCCGCCCCGACATCCGCCACGTCGCCGCATTCTGGTCGATGCCCGAGGAACCCGCCTTGCAGGCGCTGCTGCGCCAGTGGGCGCAGGATGAATCGCTGACGGTGTCGCTGCCGGTGGTGGCGGCCCCGGCCAGCCCGCTGGTGTTCCGGCGCTGGACGCCGGACACCCCGATGCGCCCCGGCGCCTACGGCATCCAGGAGCCCGACGGCCCCGAGGCTCCGGCGCCCGACGTCGTGCTGGTGCCGACCCTGGGCTTTACCCGCGAGGGCGACCGCCTGGGCTACGGCGGCGGCTATTACGACCGGACGCTGGCGGCGCTGCGGGCCTGCGGTCATGCGTTCACGACCATCGGCATCGCCTGGGCCTGCGGCGACCTGAGCGGCGAGGCCTATGCGCCGGCCGCGCACGACGTCCGGCTGGACGCCATCCTGACCGACAAGGGCTGGGCGGTGCCGGCCCCTGTGCTCTAGTGTGCTGTCCGGACCGCCGCGCCGCGGGCCTCAGGAACCCAGCCCCAGATCCTCGCAGATCCGCACCACGGCGTCCGCGTTGTTCAGGGTGTAGAAATGCAGGCCGGGGGCGCCGTTTTCCAGCAGGCGCGCCGACAGGCGCGTGACCACCTCGATGCCGAACGCCCGGATCGAGGCCTTGTCGTCGCCGAAATCCTGCAGGCGCAGGCGCAGCCAGCGCGGGATCTCCGCCCCGCACATGGATGAGAACCGCGCCAGCTGGGTGTAGTTGGTCAGCGGCATGATGCCCGGCGTGATGGGAATCTCCACACCCTTGGCGCGCGCCCGGTCCACGAAATCGAAATACGAGTCCGCGTTGAAGAAATACTGCGTGATGGCCCCGTCGGCGCCGGCGCGCACCTTGTCGACGAAATGCCGCAGGTCCTGTTCCGCGCTTTCGGCCTGGGGATGCATCTCGGGATAGGCCGCGACCTCGATGTGAAAGGCGTCGCCGTACTGTTCGCGCACGAAGCGCACCAGCTCGCTGGCATGGTGCAGGTCGCCGGTGTCGCCGCCCATGCCCGAGGGCAAGTCGCCGCGCAGGGCCACCAGGCGATGGATGCCGCGCGCGCGGTAGTCGTCCAGGATGCCCCGCAGGTCGTCGCGCGTGGCGCCGATGCAAGACAGGTGCGGCGCCACGTCGGTGCCGAGATTGCGCAGCATCTGCACGGTGTCGACCGTGCCGGCGCGGGTGGAGCCGCCGGCCCCGAAAGTCACGCTCACGTAGGACGGGTTCAGCGCCGCCAGCCGCTTGGCCGAGCGCACCAGGCGCTCCTGCGCGGCGATGTCGCGCGGGGGAAAGTATTCCAGGCTGACGACGGCGCCGGGATTCGAGGATCGGGACATGATGTTCCAGTTCTTATTGCAGCAGCAGGCTGGCCAGGGCGCCCGATACCAGGCTGTAGACGATGGCACCGATGACGGCCCACCAGAATCCGTCCACCTGGAAGCCCTTCAGGATCGAGCCCGCCCACCAGAACACCAGGGCATTGAGCACCAGCAGGAACAGGCCCAGCGTGACCACCGTCAGCGGCAGGGTCAGCAGGATCAGCAGCGGCTTGACCACGGCATTGAGCAGGCCCAGCACCAGCGCGGCGATCAGCGCCGAGCCGAAGGACGCCACGTTGATGCCGGGCAGGAGATAGGCCACGATCAGCAGGGCCACGGCGTTCAGGATCCAGACGAGCAGCAGCATGATGAATTTCCTCCAGGAAGACAGGCTGGAACGGCGTTTGCAAGCCGGGTGCCCGGCGGGCGATCCGCGGCGGCGGATGCGTCCCGCGGGACCGGCGTCCGATCAATAGCGGTAATGGTCGGGCTTGAACGGGCCTTCCACCGGCACGCCGATGTAGTCGGCCTGCTTCGGACTCAGGGCGGTCAGGCGCACGCCGAGTTTTTTCAGATGCAGGCGGGCGACCTTCTCGTCCAGGTGCTTGGGCAGCACGTAGACCTGGCCGGTCGCGTACTGGTCGCGGCGCGTGAACAGCTCGATCTGGGCGATGGTCTGGTTGGTGAAGGACGCCGACATGACGAAGGACGGATGCCCCGTGGCGCAGCCCAGGTTCACCAGGCGGCCCTTGGCCAGCAGGATGATGCGCTTGCCGTCGGGGAAGATGATGTGGTCCACCTGGGGCTTGATTTCTTCCCATTGCAGGTCTTCCACCGAGGCGACGTTGATCTCGCTGTCGAAGTGGCCGATGTTGCAGACGATGGCCTGGTCCTTCATGCGGTACAGGTGGTCGCGGTCGATGACGTGATAGTTGCCGGTGGCCGTCACGAAGATGTCGGCCTGCTCGACCACGCCGGGCTCGTTCAGGTCGACGACGCGGAAGCCCTCCATCGAGGCCTGCAGCGCGCAGATGGGATCGACCTCGGTGACCCAGACCTGGGCGCGCAGCGCCGCCAGGGCCTGGGCGCAGCCCTTGCCCACGTCGCCGAAACCGCAGACCACGGCGATCTTGCCCGCCACCATCACGTCGGTGGCGCGCTTGATGCCGTCCACCAGCGACTCGCGGCAGCCGTACAGGTTGTCGAACTTGGACTTGGTCACGGAGTCGTTGACGTTGATGGCGGGGATCTTGAGCTCGCCGCGCTGCGACATCTGGTAGAGGCGGTGCACGCCGGTGGTGGTTTCCTCGGTCACGCCCCGGATCTGCGCCAGGCGGGTGGAATACCAGGCGGGATCCTGGGCCAGCTTGGCCTTGATGGCGGCGAACAGCACGCGTTCTTCTTCGTTTTCGGCCTTGGCGATCACGGACGGATCGGTCTCGGCGCGCGCGCCCAGGTGCAGCAGCAGGGTCGCGTCGCCGCCGTCGTCCAGAATCATGTTGGCCTGCTCGCCGGGCCAGTCGAAGATGCGGTGGGTGTACTGCCAGTAGTCCTCCAGCGATTCGCCCTTGACGGCGAACACCGGGGTGCCGCCAGCGGCGATGGCCGCGGCCGCGTGGTCCTGGGTGGAGAAGATGTTGCACGAGGCCCAGCGGACCTCGGCCCCCAGGGCCTTGAGGGTCTCGATCAGCACGCCCGTCTGGATGGTCATGTGCAGGCTGCCGGCGATGCGCGCGCCTTTCAGCGGCTGCGACGCGGCGAATTCCTCGCGCGTGGCCATCAGGCCCGGCATTTCGGTCTCGGCGATGGACAGCTCGCGGCGGCCCCAGTCGGCCAGGGCGATGTCGGCAATGATGTAATCGTGTGCAGTGCTCATGGTGGTCCTGTAGAGCCTGCGCAGACGGGGGACGGTTGCCGCCCACCCCTGCCCGCGCAGGGCAACGATGGGCGCCGTTCATGAAGAAGGTTCCTGAGCCTGGCGGCCCGCATCCAGCCCGTGACGGGCGGCGGGGCCGGTGCAGCGCCCCTCAGGAAAAGGGGGTCATTATACCGGGAAGCGGGCCGGGCCGGCGCCCGGCGCCGGCCTCAGGCGGCGGCCTTGAGCACCTGCACCTTGTCGGTGGCTTCCCAGCTGAATTCCGGTTCGCTGCGGCCGAAATGGCCGTAGGCGGCGGACTTGGAATAAATGGGGCGCAGCAGGCCGAGCATGTTGATGATGCCCTTGGGACGCAGGTCGAAATGTTCGCGCACCAGGCGCGCGATCTGCTCGTCGGGGATCACGCCCGTGCCCTCGGTGTAGACCGTGATGTTGATGGGCTCGGCCACGCCGATGGCGTAGCTGACCTGCACCTGGCACTGGCGCGCCAGGCCGGCCGCGACGATGTTCTTGGCCACGTAGCGGGCCGCATAGGCGGCCGAGCGGTCGACCTTGGACGGGTCCTTGCCGGAGAACGCGCCGCCGCCGTGCGGGCAGGCCCCGCCGTAGGTGTCGACGATGATCTTGCGCCCGGTCAGGCCGCAGTCGCCCTGCGGGCCGCCGATGACGAACTTGCCCGTGGGGTTGATCAGGAACTTGGTCCTGTCGGTCAGCAGGCCCTCGGCGAAGACCGGGCGGATGATGTGCTCGATCGCGGCGTCGCGGATGTCGGCCTGGGAAATGTCCGGATGGTGCTGGGTGGACAGGACCACCGTGTCGACCTCGGCCGGCTTGCCGTCGACATAGCGGAACGTGACCTGCGACTTGGCGTCCGGGCGCAGCCACGGCAGGCGCCCGTCCTTGCGCAGCTCGGCCTGGCGCTGGACGATGCGGTGCGCGTACCAGATCGGCGCGGGCATCAGGTCGGGGGTCTCGTCGCAGGCGTAGCCGAACATCAGGCCCTGGTCGCCCGCGCCCTGGTTCAGGATTTCTTCCGGGGTGCGGTCCACGCCCTGGGCGATGTCGGGGGATTGCTTGTCGTAGGCGACCAGCACCGCGCAGCCCTTGTAGTCGATGCCGTAGTCGGTGTTGTCATAGCCGATGCGGCGGATCGTGTCGCGCGCGATCTGGATGTAGTCCACATTGGCGCGCGAGGTGATCTCGCCGGCCAGCACGACCAGGCCGGTATTGCAGAGGGTCTCGGCGGCGACCCGCGAGGTGGGGTCCTGTTCGAGGAGGGCGTCGAGGATCGCGTCGGAAATCTGGTCGGCGACCTTGTCGGGATGGCCTTCGGAAACGGATTCCGAGGTGAAGAGAAAATCGTTGTTTGCCACAGCGATACGTCCTTATGAGCACCGGACCGACCGGCGCAAGGTTGAACGGAACGCGTTGCACCTCTGGTGTTCGGGGCGCGACGCTTTAGCGGATGGTGCCGTGCCGTCGCCGGCCCGGTGATCGCTCCGCAAGTTGTCGGTTAACTCAGCGATCCCCGCCATTTTAAGCGAAAATACCCCGCACCTGCTGAAATGGCGCTCCGCTTCCAGGGATATTCCACCCCCCATGCTTTTGTCTTTCGTTCGTTTGCTGGCCTGCCTGCCGCTGTCCTGGCTCCAGGGCGCCGGACGGCTGCTCGGCCGGCTGGTCTACTGCTTTCCCGGCCGCTACCGGCGCCGGCTGCAGGACAACGCCCGGCGCGCCGGCTACGATTCGCCGGCCTTCTTCCGCCGCGCCGCCGCAGAATCGGGCGCCATGATCCTGGAGATCCCCAAGGTCTGGTGGCGCACCCGGCAGTGCCTGGCCATCACCCGCAGCGACGAGGAATCCGTGGTGCGCGAAGCGCTGGCCGAGGGCCGGGGCGTGCTGTACCTGACCCCGCACCTGGGCTGCTTCGAGATCACGGCCCGCCACCTGACCCAGCACGGTCCCCTGACCGTGATGTTCCGCCCCTCGCGCAGCCCCCTGCTGGACCCGATCGTGGAATCCGCGCGCGACATGCCCAATCTGCGCGCCGTGCCGGCCAACCGTCACGGCGTGCGCGAATTCGTCCGCGCGCTCAAGCGCGGCGAGGCCGTGGGCATGCTGCCCGACCAGGTCCCACGCGAGGGCGACGGCCTGTGGCTGCCCTTTTTCGGCGAATACGCCCTAACCATGACGCTGGCGGCGCGCCTGGCCCGGCAGGCGGGCGTCGCCGTGATCCTGACGGCCGGCGAGCGCCTGCCCCGCGGCCGGGGCTGGCGCATCCACTACCTGCGCCTGCCCGAACCGCTGCCCGACACCCTGGAAGCCCTCGCCCTGCTGATCAACCAGTCCATGGAGACCCTGATCCGCCGGTTTCCCGAGCAGTACCTGTGGAGCTACAACCGCTACAAAAGGCCGGACGACGCGCCGCCGCACCCCGGCGAGGCGCCCGGCCCCGGCGGCGGCGCGGCCTGAAGGCGCGCCTGACCCTACAATGCGTCGAGATGATGGCTTTCGATAAAAAACCCCTGCTGCGGGCGGTGCTCGGCTATTTCGGCCGCTGCCCGACGTCCGTGCGGCTGCGCTGGGGCCGCGTCCTGGGCTGGCTGGTGCCGCGCCTGCTGAAATCCCGCGCCCACATCGTGCGCGTCAACCTCGCGCACGTCTTCCCCGACCTCGATCCGGCGCAGCGCGAGCAGCTGGCCCGGCGCCACTTCCGCCTGCTCGCCCAGTCCTTCGTGGACCGCGGCCTGTGCTGGTTCGGCGCCCGCGAACGGATCCTCGATACGATCGAGTTGCGCGGCGAGGAACACCTGCAGGCCTTGCTCGACCAGGGACGCCGCATCCTGATGTTCGCGCCGCACTTCATCGCCCTGGATGCCGCAGCGACGCGCCTGACCCTGTTCCTGCGGGAATCGGCGACGCTCTACACCCGCCAAAGCGACGCCGACGTGGACGAGATCGTGCGCCTGGGCCGCGGGCGCTTCAACCAGGTACACCTGGTCAGCCGGCACGACGGCGTGCGCGGCCTGATCCGCCATCTGCGCAAGGGCATCCCGGTCTACTACCTGCCCGACATGGACTTCGGCCGCCAGGGCAGCGCCTTCGTGCCTTTCTTCGACATCCCGACGGCCACGCTGCTGTCGGCCGCCCAGATCGCAGACGCCTGGGACGCCGCCGTGGTGCCGGTCATCAGCCGGCTGGACCCCGACACCGGACGCTATCAGGTCGTCGTCGGCCCGCCGGTCGAGGATTTCCCGGGCGAGGACACGCCCGAGACCGCCACCGCCCGACTGAACCGCCTGATCGAAGACGAGATCCGCCCCGACCCGGCGCAGTACTACTGGGTCCACCGGCGCTTCAAGACCCGCCCCGAGGGCGAGCCCGGTTTTTACTGAGCCAGGGCGCTCGCGCCCGCGCGTTTTTGCAGCATAATCCCGACCATGATCTGGAACTTCACCAAAATGCAGGGCGCCGGCAACGACTTCGTCGTCCTGGACGGCGTGCGCCAGCCGATCCACATGACGCCCGAGCGCGCCCGCGCCCTGGCCGACCGGCACTTCGGCGTGGGCGCCGACCAGATCCTGCTGGTCGAGGACCCGCTGGATCCGGCGGCCGACTTCCGCTATCGCATCTTCAATGCCGACGGCAGCGAGGTCGAGCACTGCGGCAACGGCGCCCGCTGCTTCGTGCGCTTCGTGCACGAGCAGGGCCTGTCGCGACGCAACCCCCTGCGCGCCGAGATCGCCACGGGCCTCATCGTGCTGCACGAGGCCGATGACGGACAGGTGGCGGCGGACATGGGCCGCACGGCGTTCGAGCCGGCCGCCCTCGCCTTCGATGCGGCCGGCCTGCCGACCCGCGCGGACGGCGCCGACACCCTCTACGGCCTGGACGTCCCCGCGCAGCCCGGGCCCGTCTGGTGCTCCCTGGTGGCCATCTCCAATCCGCACGCCGTGGTCCTCGTCGAGGACGTGGAGACCCACCCGGTCGGCCTCGTCGGCCCGGCCATCGAGGGGCATCCACGGTTCGCCCAGCGGGTGAACGCCGGCTTCATGCAGGTGCTGGACCGCCACCACATCCGCCTGCGGGTGTACGAACGCGGCGCCGGCGAGACGCTGGCCTGCGGCACGGGCGCCTGCGCGGCGGCGGTCGCCGGCATCCGCCGCGGCCTGCTCGACAGCCCCGTGCGCGTGGACACCCGGGGCGGCGTCCTGCAGATCGAGTGGGACGGCCAGGACCTGCGCATGCGCGGGCCGGCCGTCACCGTGTTTCAAGGCCAGATCGACATCGACGCCCTGGCCGCCTCCCATGGAAATCCGACATGAGCCAAGACGCCCTGAACGCCCAGACGGTCGCCGACTACCTCAGCCAGAATCCGCAGTTCTTCGAAGAACACGCCGACGTCTTCGCCACGCTCAGCGTGCCGCATCCGCACCAGGCACGGGCCATCTCGCTGGGCGAGCGGCAGATCCTGACCCTGCGCGGCCGGGTCAAGGAACACGAGCAGCGCCTGATGCAGCTGCTGCACAACGCCGGCGGCAACGAGCGCATCAACCAGTCGCTGATGCAATGGTGCGCCCGCATGCTGGCCGAACCGGACGCGCGCCAGATCCCGGCCCACATCATCCGCAGCCTGGCCGACCAGTTCGACCTGGATGCCATCGCCCTGCGCCTGTGGGACTTGCCGGCGCTGGCCGACAGCGAGTTCTGCCAGGACGTCACGCCCGCCGTCCGCGACTACGCGGCGCAGCTGGGCGAGCCCTACTGCGGCCCCCTGAAGGGCCAGGAAGCCGCCGGCTGGCTGGCCAACGAACCGGCTTCCCTGGTCATCCTGCCGCTGCGCCCGCTCCACGGCGCCAAGCCCATCGGCCTGCTGGTGCTGGGCTCGGCGGATCCGGACCGGTTCACCGCCGACATGGGCACGGCTTTCCTGACGCTGATCGCCTCGCTGGCGGGCGCCGCGCTGGGGCGCCTGTCCGTCCCGGCCCCCGACGCCGCCTGAGGCGGCCCGGCCCATGCCGGAGGACGACGCCCGCCTGATCGAGTCCTGGCTGCAGGAACTCGGCGCGCGGCAGCGCTATTCGCCGCACACCATCGCCGCCTACCGGCGCGACCTGCAGGCGCTGCGCACGGCCTTTCCGGACCAGTCGCTGGACACGTTGGAAGAACTCCACATCCGCCAGGCGCTCGGGCGAATGCACGCGCAGGGCCACCAGCCGCGCAGCCTGGCCCGCACCCTGTCGGCCTGGCGCAGCTACTTCGAATGGCGGGCGCCGGCCGCCGGCCTGGTCCGCAATCCGGCCCACGGCGTGCGGGCGCCGCGCGTCCCGCGCAGCCTGCCCAAGGCCCTGTCCGTGGACCAGACCCAGGCCTTGCTGGACCGCGCGCACCTGCCCGCGGCGGACACCCCCGTCGACAAGCGCGACATGGCCATGTTCGAGGTCCTGTACTCCGGCGGCCTGCGCCTGTCGGAACTGGTCAGCCTGGACTGGCGGCCGCTGCGCGAGCCCGGCTACGCCTCGCAAAGCTGGATCCAGCTGGAAGAGCAGGAGGCCGTGGTCCGCGGCAAGGGCGGCAAGACGCGGGCCGTCCCCCTGGGCCGGCATGCCCTGGACGCCCTGCGGGCGTGGCTGGCGGCGCGCGACCAGTTGCTGCCCCCGCAGCCGGACGCCGACACCCGGGCAGCCCTGTTCCTGGGCGTGCGCGGCAAGCGCATCAGCCCGCGCGTGGTCGAGCTGCAGCTGCAGGCGCTGGCGCAGCGCGTCGGCCTGCCGCTGCACGTGCATCCCCACAGCCTGCGCCACAGCTTCGCCAGCCACCTGCTGCAGTCCGCGCAGGACCTGCGGGCCGTGCAGGAGCTGCTGGGGCACGCCAACATCTCCACCACCCAGATCTACACCCGGCTGGATTTCCAGCACCTGGCGGCCAGCTACGACCAGGCGCATCCCCGCGCCCGGCGCAAGACGAAGGACTGAAGGCGCGGGCCGCAGGCCATGCGTCAGCCGGCCGAATTCCCCGTGAAGGCCTGCAGCAGCTGCCGCGTGTTCCAGCGGAACATGCCCAGGTAGGTCGAGGCGTCGTGGCCCGGCCGGTCCAGCGTGTCGGCATACAGCTTCCCGCCCATCGGCACGCCGGCCTCGTCGGCCAGCTGCTGCAACGCCCGCGAGCTGTTGCCCTGCTCCAGGAACAGGGCGCGCACGTGCAGGGTGCGGATCTGGTCCAGCAGCGCGGCCATGGCGCGGGCAGAGGGCTCGGCCTCGCTGGAGATCCCCACCAGCGACAGGATGCGCACGCCATAGGCGGCGCCGAAATAGCCGAAGGCGTCATGCGAGGTCGCCAGTACGCGCCGGTCCTCGGGCACCGCGGCCAGCTGCCGGCGCCAGTGGGCGTCCGCCTGCCGCAGCTGCCGGACATACGCATCCGCCCGCGCGAAATACGCCGAACCGTGCGCTGGATCGGCTTGCGCCAGGCCGGCGGCGATATTCTGCGCGTACTGCACGCCATTGCGCAGATCCTGCCAGGCGTGGGGATCGACGGCGCCCGCCTCGTGGGCATGGCCGTGTTCGTGGCCCGCTTCCTGACCGTGCTTTTCCTCGTCGCCATGCTCGTCATGCCCGGCGTCGCCATGTGCGGCGTCGGCGGCTTCGCCGCCATGGCCCTCCGCCGCCTCGGCGGCCGCTTCTTCGGCGTTCAGGCGGCGCGGCGTCACACCGCGGGACGCGACGATCGTGCGGCCCTTGAAGCCGGATGCTTCCAGCAGGCGCGGCATCCAGGACTCGAAGCCCAGGCCGTTGACCACCAGCACCTGGGCCTCGCCCAGGGCGCGGGCGTCGCGCGGGCTGGGCTCGAACGCATGCGCGTCGCGCATCGGCCCCACCAGGACGTCGAGCCGGATGTCATCGCCGCCGATCTCGCGCACCATGTCGGCCAGGATGGAAAAGGAGGCCACCACGCGCAGCGGCGCGGCCGCCGCCGCGGGCGGGGCCGATGATGGCCGGGGCTGCTGCGCCCCGGCCATCATCGGCGCGCACAGCAGCAGGACCAGCGCGGCGGCGCGGCGCAGGCCGCCGAACCGGGTCCGGGGAAGTGCGGCCGGCCGGACCGGCGGATTTTCACAGAACGACGGGATCACGGTGATTTCTCCATGGATTGCAATAAACGGGCGCGCCGGGCCCTGGCGTCGCGCAAGCTGCGCAGCAGGCCGCCATGCGGCCCGATGGCGACGGACACGAAATGCGCCACGCCGGCCGCCAGGATGATGGCGGGCGAGGCCGCCACGTCCGCGTAATACGACACCAGCAGGCCGGCATAGGACGCGAGCGCCCCGAGCACGGCCGCCAGCACCATCTGGCCGCCCACGGACCGCACCCAGAACCGGGCGGCCGTGGCCGGCAGCATCATGATGCCGACCACCATCAGGGTGCCCAGCACCTGGAAGCCGGCCACCAGGTTCAGGACCAGCAACAGCAGGAACCCCATGTGGGCCCAGGCGCCGATCCGACCCTCGGACCGCAGGAAGAGCGGATCCAGGCATTCGGTCACCAGCACGCGGAACATGCCGGCCAGCGCCAGCAGGGTGACGCTGCTGACCGCCGTCACCAGCAGCAGCGCCGCCTGGCTGAGCCCCAGCACCGTGCCGAACAGCACGTGCATCAGGTCCTGGCTGGTGCCCTTGAGCGACACCAGCAGCACGCCCAGCCCCAGTGACACCAGGTAGAAGGCCGCGAAACTGGCGTCCTCGCGCAGCGGCGTCAGGCGCGAGACCAGGCCGGCCAGCAACGCCACCGCCACGCCCGTCACCAGGCCGCCCAGGGTCATGGCCGTCATCGACAGCCCCGCCGTGAGAAACGCCACCGCCACCCCCGGCAGGATGGCGTGCGCCATGGCGTCGCCCATCAGGCTCAGGCGCCGCAGCACCAGGAACACGCCCAACGGCCCGGCGGCGAAGGCCAGCGCCCAGGACCCCGCCAGGGCACGGCGCAGAAAGCCGAATTCGACAAAGGGCTGCACCAGCAGATGCCACAAGGTCATCATGGCATGCCCCCCGCGCACAGGTGGCGCGCCAGGTGCAGGTTCGCCGCCCCCAGCACGCGGTCGCACGGCCCCCAGTCCACCACCTGCCCCGCCAGCAGCAGGGCCTCCGGGAAATGGACGCGCACCATGTCCAGGTCGTGCAGCACCGCGATCACGGTGCGCCCCTCGCCATGCCACTGGTGCAGCAGGGCCAGCAGATCCTCGGTCGTCGCCCGGTCGACGGCGGCAAAGGGTTCGTCGAGCAGAATCACCCGGGCGTCGCGCAGCATCAGGCGGGCGAACAGCGCCCGCTGCAGCTGGCCGCCCGAGAGCGTATCCACGGGCTGATGGCCGTGGCCTTCCAGCCCGACCGCCCGCAGCGCGGCCTCGACCTCGTCCCGTCCGGCGTCGTCCAGGCCCCGCCACGCCCCCAGCCGATGCCAGGCGCCCAGGGCCACCAGATCGAAGGTGCTGATGGGGAAACTGAGGTCCAGTTCCGCCGACTGCGGCAGGCAGGCCAGGCTGCGCGCCAGGTCGGGCGGCATGCGGATCCGGCCCCTGACAGGGCTCAGCCGTCCGGCCAGGGCCTTGACCAGCGTGGACTTGCCGGCGCCGTTGGGGCCGACCAGGGCGGTCAGCGATCCGCGGGCGAAAGCGCCGCAGGCGTCCCGCACGGCGACGCGGTCGCGCCACCCCAGCCACAGCTGCTGCAGTTCGATGGCGGGCGCTGGCGCAGTCCCCGGAGGAGCGTCGCCCGCCCCGCCATGCACGGAGCAGGACGCCGCCGGGCAGGCGCCTACCACCATTGCAGCGCCCAGCCGGTCAGCGCCCAGAGCAGCAGCACGGCCCAGGCCGCGCGGCGCATGCGGCATCCGGCCGACAGCAGCAGGGACGATCCCCGGTAATGATCCGGGCGTGAAAATGGCAGCAGGCGTGGCATGGTGAGAGGACGGCGATCCGGCGGACACGCGCGGATGGCCCGTGGCAAGTTTCAAAGACGTTATGTTATAACATAACTATCATGGATCACGAGACGCACTCCCATACCGATACCGCCATCGCGCGGCACCTGCACACCGCCCAGCGCTTGTGCGAACAGCGCGGTTCCCGCCTGACGCCCTTGCGCAAACTGGTGCTGGAGACGCTGCTGCGCCATCCGGGCAGCATGAAGGCCTACGAATTGCTGGAGGCCCTGCGGGCCGCCCAGCCGGGCGCCGCCCCGCCCACGGTCTACCGCGCCCTGGATTTCCTGACGGAACAGGGCCTGATCCACCGGCTGGACGCCATCAACGCCTGGAGCGCCTGCACCGACGCCGGCGGCGAGCCGCACGACCTGCTGATCGTCTGCACCCGCTGCGGCAGCGTGGCCGAACTGAGCGACCCGTCCCTGAGCCAGCGGCTGGCCGATTGCGTGGCCCGGGCAGGATTCATGCTGGATGGTCACGAGACCGAGCTGCGCGCCGTCTGCGCCCGCTGTCGGGCGTCCTGACCGCGGCGGCCCGCCGACGCCGGGATCCGGGACCGTTTGCCCTAAAACCCGGCCTATGATGTAATCGCATGCTGATCGCTCGCCCCCTTGACAAGGGTCGCAAAGCCGGATCCGGTTTTCGCCCCCTGGCATCGCCGGCGGCGGCGCATCACACCCGAGGTTATTCCATGAACGCTGCCAACCCTGCCCGATCCATCGACTCCATGATCCCCGTCACCGTGCTGACCGGTTTCCTGGGGGCGGGCAAGACCACCCTCCTGCGCCGCATCCTGACCGAATTCCACGGCCAGCGCATCGCCGTGATCGAAAACGAATTCGGCGAGGAAAACATCGACAACGACGTTCTGGTGCAGGACCGCGACGAGCAGATCGTGGAACTGAGCAACGGCTGCGTGTGCTGCACGGTGCGCGGCGACCTGATCCGCACGCTGACCGACCTGGCCGTCCGCCGCAAGGCCGGCAGCATCCAGTTCGATCGCGTCATCATCGAGACCACGGGCATGGCCAACCCCGGCCCGGTCTGCCAGACCTTCTTCATGGACGACGACATCGCCGAGACCTACCGGCTGGACGCCGTCATCACGGTGGTCGACGCCAAGCACGGCATGGCCACTCTGGACCGCCAGGAAGAGGCCCAGCGCCAGGTCGGCTTCGCCGACCGCATCCTGGTCTCGAAAAAGGACCTGGTCAACGAGGCCGACTACGAGGCCCTGCGCGCGCGCCTGGTGCGCATCAATCCACGCGCCTCGATCACGCCCGTGCATTTCGGCGAGACGGACCTCGACCGCCTGCTGGACGTCAGCGGCTTCGACCTCGACGCCATCCTGGACATCGACCCGCAGTTCCTCGCCGAGGAAGACGATCACGGCCATGATCACGATCATGACCACGGCCACCACGACCACGACCACGATCACGACGACGAGGACGGCCACGTCTGCGGCGCGGGCTGCGCCCACGACCACCACGACCATCACCACGCCCACCACAGCGACGAGATCGGCGCCTTCGTGTTCCGCTCGAACCGGGCCTTCGATCCCGAGCGGCTGGAAGACTTCCTGGGCGGCATCGTCCAGGTCTACGGCCCCGACCTGCTGCGCTACAAGGGCATCCTCTACATCAAGGGCATCAAGCGGCGCATGATCTTCCAGGGCGTGCACATGATGATGGGCGCCGAACCGGGCGCGCCCTGGAAAGCCAGTGAAAAACCGAATACCCGGCTGGTGTTCATCGGCCGTAAACTGCCTCAGGACATCTTTACCCAGGGGCTCGAACAATGCCTGGCCTGACCGCCCACCCCATGCTGCCCCGCTGCATTTTCGGGATGCGGACGACAGGCCCCGGCACATAATAAGGAAGGACACGATATGGCTAGCAAATCCAGCGCCAAGTCAGCGGCCAAGACCCTGACCGAAAAAGAACTGTTGGCAATGCCGGAAAAGGACTACATGAACGACGCCCAGCTGGCGTTCTTCCGGGACCGCCTGCATCAGCTCGAACACGAAATCCTCACCAACGCCGGCGCCACCACCGAAAACCTGCGCGAGACGCAGTACGTGCCGGATCCGGCCGACCGCGCCACCATCGAGGAAGAACACGCCCTCGAACTGCGCACCCGCGACCGCGAACGCAAGCTCCTGAAAAAGGTCCAGCAGGCCATCGCCCGCATCGATGCCGGCGAATACGGCTGGTGCGAGGAAACCGGCGAGCCCATCGGCATCCCCCGGCTGCTGGCGCGCCCCACCGCCACCCTGTCCCTGGAAGCCCAGGAACGCCGCGAGATGCGCCAGAAACTCTACGGCGACTGAGCCGCCGCGTCAGCATCACAAGACGGTCCCTGCCCGCCCGGGCGGGGGCCGTTTTTTTTTGGCGGCCCCGCGGCCGCGCTTGCCGACCAGCCCCGAACGGCACGGAACCCTTGAATTCCGCGCCGTGCGCCCCCACCTGCAGGGTTCTGGACCAAGAGAACACCATGGAACAATTTCACGCCACCACCATCGTCTGCGTCCGGCGCGGCAAGGACGTCGCCCTGGGCGGCGACGGGCAGGTCACGCTGGGCAATATCGTCATCAAGGGCACCGCCCGCAAGATCCGCCGCCTCTATCACGACAAGGTCCTGGCCGGCTTCGCCGGCGCGACGGCCGACGCCTTCACGCTGCAGGAACGCTTCGAGGCCAAGCTCGAAAAGCACCAGGGCCACCTGATGCGCGCCGCCGTCGAGCTGACCCGCGACTGGCGCACCGACCGCGTGCTGCGCCGCCTGGAGGCCATGCTGATCGTGGCCGACGAGGACCACACGCTGATCCTCACCGGCAACGGCGACGTCCTGGAGCCGGAACACGGCATCGCCGCCATCGGTTCGGGCGGCGCCTATGCGCAGTCGGCAGCCCGCGCGCTGCTCGACAACACCGAGCTGTCCCCGGCCGAGATCATCAAGAAATCGCTGGAGATCGCCGGCGAACTCTGCATCTATACCAACCAGAACCACATCGTCGAAACCCTATAGGCCCGCCATGTCCACCACCCCCATGACCCCCAAGGAAATCGTCTCGGAGCTGGACAAGCACATCGTCGGCCAGGACAAGGCAAAGCGTTCCGTGGCCGTGGCGCTGCGCAACCGCTGGCGCCGCCAGCAGGTGCCCGAGCCGCTGCGCCGCGAGATCGTGCCCAAGAACATCCTCATGATCGGCCCGACCGGCGTGGGCAAGACCGAGATCGCCCGCCGCCTGGCCCGCCTGGCCAACGCGCCCTTCATCAAGATCGAGGCCACCAAGTTCACCGAGGTCGGCTACGTGGGCCGCGACGTCGACACCATCATCCGCGACTTGGTCGACGTCGCCGTCAAGCAGTCCCGCGAGGGCGAGATGCGCCGCGTGCGCGCCCTCGCCGAGGACGCCGCCGAGGACCGCATCCTGGACGCGCTGCTGCCGCCCTCGCGCAATGCCCAGGGCCAGCCCGAGCGCGAGGAGAACAACACCCGCCAGGTCTTCCGCAAGCGCCTGCGCGAGGGCAAGCTGGACGACACCCTGATCGACATCGAGGTCGCGCAGGCGCCGGCGCACATGGAGATCATGGCGCCACCCGGCATGGAGGAAATGACCGAGCAGCTGCGCGGCATGTTCGCCGGCCTGTCGCAGGGCAAGACCAAGCCGCGCAAGCTCTCGGTCAAGGAGGCCTTCCGCCTGCTGACCGAAGAGGAAGCCGCCCGGCGCATCAACGAGGAAGACCTGCGCACCCAGGCCGTCGCGCTGGTCGAGCAGCACGGCATCGTCTTCCTGGACGAGATCGACAAGATCGCCACCCGCCAGGAAGCCGGCGGCAGCGACGTGTCGCGCCAGGGCGTGCAGCGCGACCTGCTGCCGCTGGTCGAGGGCACCACCGTCAACACCAAGTACGGCATGGTGCACACCGACCACATCCTGTTCATCGCCTCGGGCGCCTTCCACCTGTCGCGCCCCTCGGACCTGATCCCCGAGCTGCAGGGCCGCTTTCCCATCCGGGTCGAGCTCGATTCCCTGACGGCGGAGGACTTCGTGCGCATCCTGAGCGCCACGGACGCCTCGCTGACCAAGCAGTACAGCGCCCTGCTGGCGACGGAAGACGTCAGTCTGGAATTCACCGAGGACGGCATCCGCCGGCTGGCCGAGCTGGCCTTCGAGGTCAACGAGCGCACCGAGAACATCGGCGCGCGGCGCCTGTACACCATCATGGAAAAGCTGCTGGAGGACCTGTCCTTCGAGGCGGCCAGCCCCGGGGCGCAATCCGTGGTGATCGACACCGCCTACGTCGACGACAAGCTGTCCGAGACCGTCGGCAGCCAGGATCTCGCGCGCTACGTGCTGTAGGGCGCGGCTCCGGGTCGCCGCACCCGCCCGTCCGCGACCTGCGGCGGGCGGTTTTTTTTCAGTCCTTCTCCAGATCGACGATGCGGTACTGGCCCCCGACGCGCTCGGCCGTGAAATCCACGGTGTCGCCGGCCGCGATGCCGGCGAGCAGCGCGGGATCCGCGTGATACACCAGCGTCATGGCGGGCAGCTCGAGCTTGCGGATGGCCCCGTGGCGGATGGCGATCTTGCCAGCGGCGGCATCGACGCGCACCACCTGGCCGCTGGCCTGGGCCTGCACGGCCTTGGCCTGGGCGGCGGCCGGGACCAGAGCGGCCGCCATCGGCAGGACGACCAGCGCCGAGGTCAGGGACAGGACGGCGCCCAGGACGGGTGCGGCCAGGCGGGCGAGAGGGGAACAGCGGTGAGGCATGGGCTAAACTCCTGGGGTCCCGTCCAGCCGATCCGAACGCATGGATGACCCGGGCGGAACACGATATCGATTCAAGCATAACGCCAAAACAGAGTCCATCTTGCCTACCCCCGTTCCCGGCTACATCCTGCGGCCCGCCACCGAATCCGACATCCCGGCCATCCACGCCCTCATGCTGGAAATGGCGCAGTTCGAGAAACTGACCGATATCTTCAAGGCCACCCCCCACAGCCTGCGGGCGAGCTTCTTCGGGGCCGAGCCGGCCGCCCGCTGCCTGGTCATCACGACCGAGGCCGACCCCGCCACGGCCATCGCCTACATCATGTGGTTCCACAACTACTCCAGCTTTCTCGACCGGCGCGGCCTGTACCTGGAAGACGTGTACATTTCCCCCGCCCACCGCGGCCGGGGCCTGGGCGGCTGGGTGCTGAAGCACCTGGCGGCGCTGGCGCTGGAACTGGGCTGCGGCCGGTTCGAATGGGTGGTGCTGGACTGGAACCAGAACGCCATCGACTTCTACAAACACCACGGCGGCGAGATCCTGGACGACTGGCGCGTCGTCCGGGTCACCGGCGAGGCCCTGCAGGCGCTGGCCGCGCAGGACTGACACCCGAGGCCGTCACGGCCGCCACACGGCCTCACCCCCCATCCAGGATTCCGCCCGGCGGGGCCGGGATCCGCCTCAGGAGCCCCCCATGTCACTGCGCGTTTCCATCGTATCCACCCGCACCGGCGACGACGGCACCACCGGCCTGGGCGACAAGACCCGGGTGCCCAAGGACGCCCCCCGGATCGCCGCCCTGGGCGAGGTCGACGAGTTGAACAGCGCCATCGGCGTCTGGCGCACCCACGCGCTGCCCGAAGACGTCGACACCCTGCTCAAGGGCGTCCAGCACGATCTCTTCGACCTGGGCGGCGAGCTCTGCATTCCCGGCTGGACGGTCTTGAAGGACGAACACGTGCTGCGCCTGGACGCCGCGCTGAAGCACTACAACGCGGTCCTCGGCCCGCTGCAGGAATTCATCCTGCCCGGGGGCTGCCCCGCGGCCGCCCAGGCCCACGTCGCGCGCACGGTGGCCCGCCGCGCCGAGCGGTCGGTGGTGACGCTGGCCCGCCAGGAAACGGTCAACCCGCCGGTCCTGCACTACCTGAACCGGCTCTCCGATCTGTGCTTCGTGCTGGCCCGGCACCTGAACCGGGAAGCCGGCGTGCCGGACGTGCTGTGGGAACGGCGGGACGCTTAGCGTTCGTCTTCCGAATGCACCTGCAGCGCCTCCAGGAACCGCGACACCATGTTGTAGGCGGCGATCGTCGCCGTCAGCTCGACCAGGCCCGCCTCGTCGAAATAGCCCCGCACCGCCTCGAACACCGCATCCGGCACCTGCACCGATCGCGTCATCGCGTCCGCATAGGCCAGCACCGCCGCCTGCCGGGCGTCGAACACCCCGGCCGGCGCCTCGGGCAAGGCCAGGGCATCCAGCTGGTCCTGGCGCAAGCCCTCGCGCAAGGCGATGGGCGCATGCTGATCGGCCTCGTAGGGGGCGCGGTTCAGGTGCGCGATGCGCATGATCACCAGCTCGCGCACCGCGCCGTCCAGCCCGGCTTTCTGGCGGATGGCCGTCAGGTAGCCCAGCCAGCCTTCGGCGACCGTGGGGCTGTGCAACAGCATCTGGTACAGGTGCAGCACGCTGCCGCGTTCGGCGGTGATGCGCTGCGCCAGGGCGGCGGCGCCTCCCTGGTCCAGGTCGGCGTAGTTCAGTCGGGCCATGGGAATCTCCGGTCGGCGGCTCGGTAAAAAAAACATGCCGGCGGGGCCGGCGGCAAGGCGGTCCAGCGGCTCTCAGGCGGGCAGCACCTGGCGCACCGTGCGGTCCAGGCGGGAGACGATCTCGTCGATGTCCCCCGCCGTGCAGATGAAGGGCGGCGCGAGCAGGACGTGGTCGCCCCGCACGCCGTCCACCGTGCCGCCCATGGGATACATCATCAGGCCGTTCTCCATGGCCTGGCGCTTCAGTTTCGCATGGGTCTTCAGGGACGGATCCAGGACGGACTTGTCCGCGCGGTCGCGCACGAACTCGATGCCCACGAACAGGCCTCGGCCGCGGACGTCGCCGACGTTCGGATGGCCGGCGAAGACCTCGCGCAGACGGCTGCGCAGCTGCTCGCCGCGGGCGCGCACGTTGGCCAGCAGCTCATCGCGTTCGATCACCCGCTGCACCGCCAGCGCGGCGGCGCAGGCGGTGGCGTGCCCCATGTAGGTGTGGCCGTGCTGGAAAAACCCGCTGCCCCCGACAATCGTGTCGTAGATCCGGCGGCTGGCCAGCATGGCGCCGATCGGCTGGTAGCCCGCCCCCAGGCCCTTGGCGATGACCAGGATGTCCGGGGCCACGCCGTCCTCGGCGCAGGCGAACAGATGGCCGGTGCGCCCCATGCCGGACATGACCTCGTCCAGGATCAGCAGCACGCCGTGGCGGTCGCAGACCTCGCGGATGCGCCGCAGGTAGGTGCGCACTGGCGGCACGGCGCCGGCCGTCGCGCCGACCACGGTCTCGGCCACGAAGGCGGCCACCCGCCCCGGCCCGATGGCGCGGATCTCCGTGTCCAGCTCGTCGGCGAGGCGCTGGGCGTAGGCCTCCTCGGTTTCCTGCGGCCCCTGGTCGCGGTAGGCATAGCAGGGCGACACATGGTGCGCGGGCGCGAGCAGGGGCAGGAAGGGCTGGCGCCGCCAGGCATTGCCGCCGATGGCCAGCGCCCCCAGGGTGTTGCCGTGGTAGCTCTGGCGGCGTGCGATGAACTGGCTGCGCTCCGGCTCGCCGCGCTCGACGAAATACTGGCGGGCGAGCTTCAGGGCGGCCTCGACGGCCTCGGATCCCCCCGACACGAAATACACGTGGTCCAGGTCCCCCGGCGCGCGCCCGGCCAGGAAGTCCGCCAGGTCCTCGCAGGCCTGGGTCGTGAAGAACGACGAATGCGCATAGGCGAGCTGGTCGAGCTGCGCCTTGATGGCGGCGATGACGTCGGGGTGCCCGTGCCCCAGGCAGGACACGGCGGCCCCGCCGGAGGCGTCGAGATAGGCGCGGCCGTCCTCGTCAAACAGGGAAATTCCCTGGGCGCGCACCGCGCGTTTCAGCGTATGCTGGGGATTCCGGTGGAATACATGGGTCATGTGGGTTCTCTGGGCCCGGCGCCGCCTGGCCCGAAATCGGTGAATCAACAACGTATGTTTCGTATATCATATAACATGAAACATTCAATTCAAACCTTGCCCGGCCCCTTCTTCCGCTCGCTGCCATGTCCGCCCCCCAGTCTCCGGATACGCTGATCCAGCACATCCAGTCGCAGTTCACGGCGCTCAGTCCCCAATTCCAGGCCGGCGCCCGCTACCTGATCGACCATCCCGCCCAGGTCTCGACCCTGTCGGCCCGCAAGCTCGCGTCCCGCGCGGGCGTGCAGCCGGCCACCCTGGTTCGCCTGGCCCAACACCTGGGCTATCCCGGCTGGGAAGCCCTGAAGGCGGTCTTCACCCGCGACCTGCTGCAGCGCCCCGGCAGCTACGCGGCGCGCGCCCAGTCGCTGGTGGACCATCCCGAACCCGACCAGACCGCCTGGCACAATGCCAGCCAGCAGCAGTCCCGCAACCTGGCGGCGCTGGAGCCCGCCAACCGCGAGGCCATGCGCCGCGCCGTCACGCACCTGCTGGGCGCGGGCCGCATCGCCATCGCGGGTTTTCGCTCGTCCTACCCGCCGGCGTTCAGCCTGTGCTACCTGTGCAGCCTGTTTCGCGCCGACGTGCACCTGCTGCACAACGCCGGCTGCACCATGAGCCTGGATCTGCATCACCTGCGCCCGGCCGACACGGTCATCCTGATCAGCTACGCCCCCTATTCCCGCGAGATCCTGCAGGTGGCGCGCATGGCCCACGAACGCGGCTGCACCGTGCTGGCCCTGTGCGACAGCCAGGTGGCGCCCATCGCCCTGCAGGCCGACCACGTCCTGACCTTCCCCACGCAGGGGCTGTCCTTCTTTCCATCGACCGTGGCGCTGCAGTCTCTGGTCGAGATGCTGGCCCAGCAGCTGCTCGCGCGCAGCGGCGAGCCGGCCATCACCGCGCTGTCGCAGTCGGAAGACCAGTTGCACGCCATCGGCGCCTATCTCTGAATGTCCATGATGTCATCCGCCCCGTCCCTGTCCTGGCTGGACGCCCACGGCTCCCATCACGAAATCGGCCTGGCCATGGGCCGCTGGGGCGCCGCGGCATGCCGGCGGCACCTGCTGTCCTCGGCCGCCTGGGCGCAGGTCATGGCCCATCGCGACCATCCCGGCATCCCGACGCTGCAGTCGCTGCTGCACCGCCATTTTCCCTGGATCGAGCGCGAGCTCGCCGGCCTGGCCGAAGGCCTGGAACTGCCCTACGAAGACGTGTTTCTCTGGAATTGCCGCGGCGACCTGTGGGCCATGGCCCCCGACGGCTGCACCACGGTGCTGGCGCCGCAGCGGCTCAGCCACAATGAAGACGGCGATCCGGGCTTTGCCGGCGCCTGCGGGATGGCGAAGATCCGGCCCATCGATGCGCCGGCCTTCGTGTCTTTCCTGTATCCCGGGTCCCTGCCCGGGCATACCTTCGCGGTCAACCAGGCCGGGCTGGCCGTGACCGTCAACAACATCCGGGCGCGGCGGGCCCGGGCCGAGGGCGTGCCCCGCATGGTGCTGACCCGCGCCCTGCTGGGCACGCAGTCCCCCGCGCAAGCCATCACGCTGCTGCGCGACCATCCGCGCATGGGCGCCTTTCACCTGGGCATCGGCCAGGCGGGCGCGCACGGCACCTTCAGCGTCGAATTCAGCCAGGCCGCGGTCTCGGTGCAGCCGGTGCGCCAGAGCCGGCGCCTGCATGCCAACCATGCCGTCCACGAGGCGCAGCAGCCGCTGGCGCAGGTGATCACGGCATCGTCAAGCCGCCGGCAGGCGCGCGGCGAATCCCTGCTGGGCGAGGACGCGTCCCCGCTGGACATCCTGGCGGACACGGGCGACGCGCAAGAGCCCATCCTGCGCCGGTCCGCCGCCGACACGGACCAGGAAAACACCATGGCGACCGCAGACATCGACCTGTCGGGCGACATGGCGCGCTGGGAAGTCTACGAGCCCGGCCAGCGCCAGGCTCTGTTCAGTTTCCAGGGGCTGCACCGCCTGGCCGGCTGAATCGCCGGATGCCTCACTGGGCGCGGCTGACCATGTATTCGACGGCGGCGCGCAGCGCGGCGTCGTCGGCCTTGGTGCCGCCTCGGGCCGGCATGGCGCCCTTGCCGTTGGTGGCGACCGTCATCATCTCGTCCATGCCGCGCGCGATGATGGGCGCCCAGGCCTGCTTGTTGCCGAGCTTGGGGGCATTGGCCGCGCCCGTGCTGTGACAGGCGATGCAGGCCGACTTGTACAGCTTTTCACCCTTTTGCAGGGTACCGGCGTCGCTGGCCATCGACAGGGCCGGAATCAGGGCCAGGCTCAGGGCCGCAACGCTCAGGGTCTTCAACATGTCTTTCTCCGTCAATCAGGGGTCTTGTTGCGCAAGGCGCCCTTTGTTGGGGTTCCCCCGGACGGTCATCCGTCCGGGGCTTGGGTCTTACTTGATGGGACTGGGGGCGGCGACCTGCTTCATCAGGTCGTCGTTCCACTTGCCCTCGACCTTCACGTGGCCGGCGGCGCCCAGTTCAAAGGCCTCGATCAGGTTGTGGTTCACGTAGGCGTAGACGCCCGGCTGCTTGAAGGTATAGAGCGCAGCGCCGGCCGTGCCGCCCGGGATGAACCAGGTTTCCAGGTTGCGTTCCGGCTTGTTGATGAACTTGCCGGTCGCCCAGACGTAGTCGCCGTGGCCGCCGATCAGGTGCGGACGGGTGTCGCGGTTCGCCACCGAGTGGATGAACAGCACGGTCTCGCCGACCTTGGCCGTCAGCGCACCCTTGCCCGTCAGGGCGCCGACCTTGCCGTTGAACACGATGTGCGTGGGCACCAGCTTGCGCATGGCCTCGACCGTGTCGCCGTAGCTTTCCAGCGGCGTGTCGTAGGACTTGTAGTTGCCGTTCTCATCCTTGGGGATGTACAGGTCGAATTCACCGATGGTGTAGGCCTTGTCGTAGTGCAGTTTCTTGCCGTTGCCGTCGGTCAGGCCTTCGCGCGGCAGCACCATCAGGGTGCCGCTCATGCCCGACACGACGTGCCAGGGCACCATGCCTTCGGGCGCACAGTGGTAGATGAAGGTGCCGGTGCGGTCGGCCTTGAAGCGCAGGACGGTCTGTTCGCCCGGCTTGATCTTGGTCAGCGCGCCGCCCCCCAGCGCCCCGGTCGAGGCGTGGAAGTCGATGTTGTGTTCCAGCGTGTTCTTGGTGGGGTTGATCAGGGTGAGCTGCACGTAGTCGCCTTCGTGCACCACCATGGTGGGGCCGGGCATCGTGCCATTGAAGGTCATGGCCTGCAGGGTCGTGCCGTTTTCCTCATCGATGACGATCTTCTTTTCCTCGATCGTCATGGTGAACTCGACCACGCGCGGCTTGGCCTTGGTGGCCTGTTCGTGAGCCATCACATTGGGCGGAGCCACCAGCATGGGCCGGATGTGTTCCAGCGCGTCGGCAGGGTCTGCAAGCGCTGCACCGCCCGCCAGCAAAGAGGCCAGAGCCGTGGCTGCCATACACAGACGAAATACCTTCATATACAACTCCCTGTTTGATGTTGTCGTCTTCTTTCGACGGTTCCATCTTGTCACGCCCTGGGTTAACCCTTATTGCGCTGGATCAAGCCCGTTCATGGGAAATTCAGGTGCCGGGGAAAAGCTTTGATCTGGCGCAAACAGCCGCCCCAGGCGTCAGGACCGGGGGCGGCGGAAAAACGACAGACGGGACGGATCGGGGAGGCGAGGCTAGCTGTCGCGGACGAGCCGGAAACCGAGGTTCGCGGGGGGCAGACCGATGGAACACGCGCCGTTGCGCGGGTCGCGGATGAAGTCGGGCATGGCGGCGATGTGCGCGCCGGCCAGGATGCGCACGCCGCAGTTCTCGCGCGGCGCCAGGGGCAGCGCCCCGAGGCTGTGGCTGGCGAAGCAGGTGTTGGTCCATTCCCAGACGTTGCCGCCCATGTCGCTGAGGCCCAGGGTATTGACGCCGAAATGGCCGAAGGGCTGGGCCGGCTTGATGCGTTCCTGGGCGCGGGCGACCTCGCGGTCGTATTCGGCCAGCCATCGGACCGCCGGGTTGCCGGGATCGGAAGGCAGGGCGCCGTCCTCGCGGTACCGGTCCGCCGCCGCCCGCACCCATT
Organism: Castellaniella sp.; assembly: GCA_035707805.1. Classification (GTDB taxonomy): domain Bacteria; phylum Pseudomonadota; class Gammaproteobacteria; order Burkholderiales; family Burkholderiaceae_B; genus Castellaniella. The sequence goes on from DASSTS010000021.1 coordinate 28,030, forward strand.
CGGCGTAGTCGGGCAGCCGCCAGGCCTGTCCGGTCTGCCGCGAGAGCCAGGCGGCGTAGGCGGTGGCGTCGGCCCAGCTGACGCCGACGGCGGGCAGGTCGGGCGAGTCCAGGTGGCGGAATGCCTTGTCCAGGCGCTTGCAGGCGCCGGCCTGGACGCAGCGGGCATATTCGGCCTGGCTGACCTGCCGGCGCATGATGAACCGGCCGGCGTCCACGGCGCCCTGCACGCGCGGGGCGTCGACGGGCCGGCCCCGGTCGAGGAATTCGCCGGCGGCCTGGTAGGTGAAGGATCCGGCGGGGATGGGAACGACGTCGACGTCCGGCGCGGCCGCCCCCGCCGCGGCGGCCTGCGTCAGGCCGAGCAGCGCAGCACACAGGGCGGCCGGGACGCGGGCGAGGATGGGAGCTTTCGGTTTCATGAGGGGCCTCTTCTGTACCCCTCCTATTGGACGCGGAAGTGCGTGGGGGCGTCTTGAGGCGGATCAAGCGCTGCCTGTTTCTGGCCGTGCTGTCGTCGTCGGTCAGCGCTGTGGCCGCCGGACGGGGCTGAGGGTATTTCGCGCCCCATCCAGCGGTCCGGCCTGCGGCCGGACTGCCCGGATCTACCTCGTCCGGGCCGGCGGCGGGCGAACTCGGCCTGCGGCCTCAGACACGCCCGCCGACACCCCCGGCCCTCCCTTCGGTAGCATCCGGCGCTGGCCGACCGGGCGCGAAATACCCTCAGCCCCGCCCGTCGGCGCGTTGCACTGTGGTGCTTTTGTCCCATCACCTCCTCCGGCTCAGCTTTCCTGGCCTCAAACCGTCCAAACCAAACCCCTCCGGCGGGCGCGGGGCGCGGAGGCTGGGGCGCCCGGTCGGACGGCGCCGGATGCTGACGAAGGGAGCACGGAGGCTTTCGGCGGGCGTGTCTGAGGAGCGCAGCGACGAGTTCGCCCGCCGTCCGTGCGGACGAGGCAGATCCGGGAAGTCCGGCCGCAGGCCGGACCGCCGTCTGGGGCGCCCCAGCCTCCGCGCACCGCACCCGCCGCGCCAGAGGCCAGTTCCCACGCCAGAACCCAGCCCCGCCTACCGCCCCTTGAACTGCGCCGGCCTCTTCTGCATGAACGCGTCGATCCCCTCCGACACGTCCTCCGTCAGCATGTTCTCCGCCATCACCCCCGCCGCGTACTCGTACGCCTGCGGCAGCGGCATCCCCAGTTGCCGGTACACCATCGCCTTGCCGATCCGCACCGCCAGCGGGCTCTTGGCCTGGATCGCCTCCACCAGCCCCGCCACCGCCGCGTCCAGCTGATCGTCCGGGACCGCGTGATTCACCAGGCCGCGCTCCACCGCCTGCGCGGCGCTGATGAACTGACCCGTCACCAGCATCTCGAACGCGTTCTTCAGCGGCACATTGCGCGTCAGCGCCACCGCCGGCGTCGAACAGAACAGCCCCACGTTGATCCCCGACACCGCGAAACGCGCGCTCTCGCCCGCCACCGCCAGATCGCAACTGGCCACCAGCTGGCAGCCCGCCGCCGTGGCCGTGCCGTGGACCCGGGCGATCACCGGCACCGGACAGGCCACCATCGACTGCATCACCCGCCCGCAGCGCGTGAACAGCTCGCGGTAATAATCCGCGTCGCCCTCGTGGCTGCGCATCTGCTTGAGATCGTGGCCCGCGCAAAACGCCCGGCCCCGGGCCGCCAGCACCACCGCCCGCAGCGCCGTGTCCTCGCGGCAGGCGTCGAAACGCGCCTGCAGGGCATCCAGCATGTCCTCGGACAAGGCATTGAATTGGTCGGGCCGGTTCAGCGTCAGCGTCAGCACGTCATCGTGCCGATCCGCCAGCACCAGCGCATCGGAAAGGTCCTGCATGATGAGTCTCCTCAGTGGCTGGCGGCCCAGGCCGCCGCGAACCGGCGAGCCAGGCGGTCGCCGACGTCGGTCAGGTTCGCATGGATCCCGCAGGACCGCAAATCCACGGTCCTCAGCCCCGCATAGCCGCAGGGATTGATGCCCAGGAAAGGATCCAGGTCCATCGACACGTTCAAGGCCACCCCGTGGTAGGCGCAGCCTTGGCGGATCTTGATGCCCAGCGCCGCGATCTTGGCCAGCGCCTCGCCCTGGGGATCGGCCAGCACCGACTGCGGCACGTAGATGCCGGGCGCCCCCGGCTTGCGGCAGGCCAGCGGCATGCCCAGGTCGGCCAGCACGTCCAGCACCGTCTGTTCCAGCAGGGCGACGAAATCGCGCACGTACAGTCCGCGGCGGCGCAGGTCCACCAAGGTGTAGAGCACCACCTGGCCGGGGCCGTGATAGGTCACCTGCCCGCCGCGGTTGCAATGCACCACCGGGATGCCGTGGGGGTTCAGGATGTGGGATTCGAGGCCGGCCTGGCCCAGCGTGTAGACCGGCGCATGCTCGACCAGCCACAGCTCGTCGGCAGTGTCCGCGCGGCGGGCCTCGGTGAAATCCTGCATCGCCTGCCAGACCGGCAGATAGGCCGCGGGGCGATCAAGCCAGCGTACCTGCATGGTCGTCCCTACAGCACCACCGAGACCATCTCGTGGCCGTGCAGGGCGCGGTACAGCGCGTCCAGTTGCTCGCGCGAATGGACGCGCACCGTCAGGGTCAGGCCCAGGTAGTTGCCGCTGGAACTGGGACGCACCTCGATGGTGGCCGGGTCGAAACCGGGGTCGAATCCCTGGACGAGCTGGGCCATGGCCGGCAGGAAGGCATCCTGGGCGCGCCCCATGACCTTGATCGGAAAGTCACAGGGATAGCGGATCAGGGATTCTTCCGGGGGGATGTTCGCCATGCCGCCCTACTCGAACATCAGGCGGACCTTGTCCACCAGGCGGCCGAAGAACCCGGCCTGCGGCACCGAATGCATGACCTGCAACGGCACCTGTTTCAGGGTCTTGCCGTCCAGGGACACCACCAGCGTGCCCGCCTTGTCGCCTTCGGTCAGCGGCGCCATCAGCGGCTGCGTGTAGCGGGCCTCGGTCTTGATCTGGTCGGCCTGGCCGCGCGGCACCGTGATCCACAGGGGCTGGATCACGCCCAGGTCGGCGGTGTGGGATTCGCCTTCCCAGACACGGGCGGAGACCGCCGGCTTGCTCTTGTCCAGCAGCTTGACCGTGTCGAAGTTCTTGAAGCTCCAGTTCAGCAGCTTGAGGCTGTTCTCGGTGCGGGCCGCGTCACTGGCCGCGCCGACCAGCACGGACACCACGCGCCGGCCATCGCGCAGGGCGGTGGCCACCAGGCAGTAGCCCGCCGACTGCGTATGGCCGGTCTTCAGGCCGTCGACGGTCGGGTCCGCCCACAACAGGCGGTTGCGATTGCTCTGCTTGATGTTGTTGTAGGTGTATTCCCGCTGGCTGTCGTAGTGGCGGTACTGCGGAAAGCGCTGCACCAGCGCCCGCGCCAGGGTCGCCAGGTCCTCGACCGTGGTCATGTGGTCGGGATCGGGCAGGCCGGTGGAATTGACGAAATGCGTGTGCGTCATGCCCAGCGCCTTGGCCTGCTGGTTCATCAGCGCGGCAAAGGCCGACTCGCTGCCCGCCACGGCTTCGGCCAGCGCCACGGTGGCGTCGTTGCCCGACTGCACCAGCATGCCCTGCAGCAGGTCGTCGACCAGCACGTCGGTGTTCGGGTTGATGAACATGCGCGAGCCTTCGGTCTTCCAGGCCTTTTCCGACACGTGGACCTTCTGGTCGAGCTTCAGGCGGCCGCTTTCGAGGGCCTCGAAGATCACGTAGGCCGACATGAGCTTGGTCAGCGAGGCCGGCTCGACCGCCGCTTTGGGATTCTGGGCCGCGATGACCTGCCCGCTGGTCGCATCCAGCGTCAGCCAGGCCTTGGCGCCCAGCGTCGGCAGGGGGATGTTCGACATCGCGCTGACGCCTTCCGTCGCCGGCGCTGCGGGGGCTTCGGCGGCCGCGGGAGCGGGCGCGGACGGCGCGTCGGCCGACCAGGCGGCGGACGGGACCAGCAGGGCGCAACTGAGCGCCAGCGGCGCCAGACGGAAACGACGGAGGGTCGGCAGGGACAATCTCATGGGCATGATCGAGGTAGAAGTTTGAAACAAGCGAAACGTGATGCCCATTATAGGCAGCACCCCCCTGCGGTTCGAAAGCCGGTCCGGCCCAAAATCGAGACAAAACGCAAGCAACTGAAACGAGCCACGCCATCCCCGGCCCTCGGCCGGATGGCCCGGGCGGCCCACACCGCGCCGGTCACGCCGCGTCCCGCAGCCCCGCCAGCTCCCGCTGGACGATCTGGCGCAGCACCAGCAGCTTGCCATGGAAGAAATGGCCGGCGTCGGGCACCAGTGTGAGCGGCAGCTGGTGGGCGCGGGCGAAATCCATGCCCTCGGACAGGGGCACGACCTCGTCCTGCTCGCCGTGGATCATCAGCGTGTGCGGCGGGACGGACAAGGGGCGGTAGCGGAAGCGCTCGACGGCGCAGCCGATCAGCATCAGGCGCGCGGGCAGCGGCAGGCCGCGGTCGGCGAGTTCCGCATACAATTGGGCCGCCACGGCCGAGCCGAAGGAAAACCCGGCCAGGATCCACGGCCCCGCGCTGGCCTGCGGCCACGCCTGGAAGACGTGCTCGACGCAGGCGACCATGTCGGCTGTCTCGCCGACGGCCCGGTCGAACTCGCCCTGCGAGCCGCCGACGCCGCGAAAATTCGGGCGGACCGCCAGCAGCCCCTGCTGCACGCAGGTGCGCGCCACCGTGGTGACGACCTTGTTGTCGCGGGTGCCGCCGTGCAGGGAATGCGGATGCAGCACCAGCGCCCAGCCGGCAGGTGACTGTTCGGGATGGTCCACAGTATATTCAACGGTTCCGGCCATCCCCTGGAAGGCCGATTGTTCCGTACGCAAACTCATGATGAACTGGACTCTGTTCGGTTCGTTCCAACCGCCATTCTACCCACATGACCGGCACCCCTCCCCATTCCGTCCCGGACCTGCCGGGACCCGAGGCCCTGGCGGCGGCGCTGCAGGCCGCCCTGCCGCTCTTCGGCCGCGTCGAATGGCTGGCCGAGACCGGGTCCACCAACGCCGACCTGCTGGCCCGGGCGCGCCAAGGCGCCATGAACCGCCCCTGGCTGCTGGGCACGCACCTGCAGACCCAGGGGCGCGGACGGGCCGGCCGCACCTGGCAGAACCGGGTGGGCGCCAATCTGATGTTTTCCTGCGCCTTCGACGTCTTCCTGCCTGCGCGGCAGCTGCCGACCCTGGCGCCGCTGGTGGGCATGGCCACCTGCCATGCGCTGCGCCAGCTGATCGGCCCGCAGGCGCGCGCCCGGCTGACCATGAAATGGCCCAACGACCTGCTGTGGGACCAGGCCAAGCTGGCCGGCATCCTGATCGAGTCCACCCGCTCGGGCACGGCGCAGGTCGCCGACCACCACCTGATCATCATCGGCATGGGGCTGAACCTGCTGGACGCGCGCGCCCTGTCGCAGTCGCTGGACCGCAAAGTCGCCGACTGGTCGGGCATCGCCGCCGCCAATGCGACGGCCGCGCGGGCCACCGCCGACCGCCTGACCGCGGCCGCCGCCCGCGCCTGGTACGAGGCCCTGAACCGCGCCACCGCGCACGGTTTTGCCGACCTGCCGGCGCGCTACGCCCAGGTGGACGGCCTGGCCGGGCAGGCCGTGGACGTGATCGACGACGGCAAGCTGCGCCAGACCGGCGTGGCCTGCGGCATCGACACGCAGGGCCGCCTGCTGCTGCGCAATGCCGAGGGTGTGCACGCCGTGTCGGTCGGCGAGATTTCCGTGCGGCTGCGGCGATGATCCTGCTGATCGACGCCGGCAACACCCGCGGCAAGGCCGCCTGGCTGGATCCGGACGCGGCATCCGGCCGCACCCCCGCCCTCGTGCTGGACTATGCCGAGCTGAGCGGCCTGCCCGCCCGCCTGCCGGGCAGGCCCACCCGCATCCTGGGTTCCAACGTGGCCGGCGCCGGCATCCGCCGGCAACTGGACGAGGCCTGCGCCGACGCCTGGGGGCTGGCGGTGCGCTGGTGCGACGCCCGCGACGGACTGGCCCTGCTGCGCAATCCCTACGAGGACCCCGCGCGCCTTGGCGCGGATCGCTGGCTGGGGCTGCTGGGGCTGCTGGCCCGCCTGGACGCCGACTCCGCCTGGCGCGCCGGCCACCCCGCGCTGCTGGCGAGCTTCGGCACGGCGACCACGATCGACACCCTGATGCCCGGCAGCGGTCCGCAATGCCCGCCCGCCTTTCCAGGCGGCCTGATCCTGCCGGGGCCGTCCCTCATGGCCCGCAGCCTCGCGCAGGGCACGGCGCAACTGCCCCTGGGCGAAGGCCGGGTCAGCGATTTCCCGGGCGACACGCAGGGCGCCATCGCCAGCGGCATCGCCGCGGCCCAGGCCGGCGCGCTGCTGCGCCAGTGGCATCTCGCCCGCCGCCAGGCCGGGGGACGCGCGCCGCTGGTCTTCGTCTGCGGCGGCGGCTGGCCGGCGGTCGACGCCGAGGTCGGGGCCGGCCTGGCCCGCACCCGGCAAGCCCTGCGCCTGCCGCCCGAAACCGCCCGATTCCTGGATGGACCGGTCCTCGACGGCCTGGCCTGCCTGGCGGCGCAGGAACCCGCGGCCTGAGCCCGGCCGCGTCCGCGGGACCGCGCCGGACGGCATGATGCAGTTGCTATACTGAATCGCAGCATGGGCCCGCCGCGCGGCGGGCCGCAACCGTCCGGCGCATCCGCGCGCCGCACGCCAGCAACCTCCGCCGACACCGTATGCGCTTTCTGCTGACTCTCGCCGTGATTGCCAACCTGGCCTTGCTGGCCTACGGCCAGGGATTCTTCGGGCCGCCGCCCGCCGAACAAGGCCGCACGCCCAGGCCTCTGTCGCAGCGCGGCCAGCAGGCCCTCGTCGTCGGCACCCCCATTCCTCCCGAATCCGCTCCCACACGATGAAACCCATACGCAAAGCCGTCTTTCCCGTTGCCGGACTGGGCACCCGCTTCCTGCCCGCGACCAAGGCCATGCCCAAGGAGATGCTGCCCATCGTCGACAAGCCCCTGATCCAGTACGCGGTCGAGGAGGCCCTGGCCGCCGGGATCACCGAACTGATTTTCGTCACCGGCCGCCACAAGCGTGCCATCGAAGACCATTTCGACCGGACCCCGGAACTGGAGGGCGAACTCGAATCCAAGGGCAAGCAAGGCCTGCTGGACACGATCCGCACCATCCTGCCGGACCACGTCCACTGCATCTACACTCGCCAGGCCGAGCCGCTGGGCCTGGGCCACGCAGTGCTGTGCGCCGCCCCCATCGTGGGCAACGAGCCCTTTGCCGTCCTGCTGGCCGACGACCTGCTGGACGCCGACACCGCCGTCACCCGCCAGCTGGTGGACGCCGCGCACCAGCACGACGGCAGCGTGCTGGCCATCCAGTCCATCGATCCGCAGCACACGCACAAGTACGGCATCATCGCCGGCTCGGCCGTCGACGCCCGCAACACCCGGGTCGAGCACATCGTGGAAAAACCCGATCCCCAGGATGCGCCGTCCAATCTGGCCGTCGTCGGGCGCTACGTGCTGGAACCGGAGATCTTCGACTACCTGCGCCAGACCCAGGCGGGCGTGGGCCAGGAGATCCAGCTGACCGACGCGATCTCGGCCATGCTGCAGCACCGCCGGGTCTTCGGCCACCGCTACGAGGGCGAACGCTACGACTGCGGCGGCAAGGAAGGCTTCTTCAAGGCCACCATCGCGCTGGGCCGCAAATACCACGGCCTGAGCGTCGACTGAGATTGCCCCGCCCCGCCGCCGGGGCGCAGGCTGCCGTCCGGGCGGCCATCAGGCTCAGGCGGGCGGCGCCCGCCGCGCCAGCAGATCCTCGATGCCGTTGACCACGCGGGCCACCGCGCCCGCGTGACGCTCCACCCAATGGCGTCCTGCTTCTCCCGCCCGGGTGCGGGCGGCGGAATCATCCAGCCACTGCAGGGCCTGGCGCACGGCGCGGCCCGGATCGTCGGCCTGGACCAGGGCCCCCGCGGCGCGGGCGTCGGCCACGGCCTGTTCAAAATTGGCCACGTGCGGCCCGACGACGACCGGGCAGCCCAGGGCGCTGGCCTCGATGAAGTTCTGCCCGCCCAAGGGCGCGAAGCTGCCGGCCACGATGGCCACCTGGCAACCCGCGTAATACCAGGGCATCTCGCCCAGCGTGTCGCCCAGCAGCACCGCCGCGCCGCGGCAGGCCTCCAGCGCCGAACTGCCATCGCCCAGCGCCAGCAGTTCGGTCCGGCGCACGAAAGGCAGGCCGGCGGCGCGCAGCTGTCCGGCCGCCTCGTCGAAACGCTGCGGATGGCGCGGAATCAGCAGGAACAGGATCGGCTGGTCGGCCTCGACGCCCGCGGCCTCGTCGCGGTCCCGCTGGCGGCGGATGGCCTGGATGAAGGGCAAGTCCTCGCCTTCCCGCGTGCTGGCGATGGCGACGATGCGGCGCCCCAGCCGGGCGGCGAAGGCGCGGCCGCGCGCCGCCTTGTCGGGGTCCGGCAGGACGTCGAACTTGAAATTGCCCGAGACGCTGACGCCGCGCCCGCCGAGGCGTTCCAGCCGCCGGGCGTCCGCCAGCGACTGCGCATAGATCCGCGTGATGCGGGCATAGGCCTCGCGCATGAGTCCGCCCAGGCGGCGGGTGCGGCGCAGCGCGGATTCCGACAGGCGGGCGCTGGCCAGCACCAGCGGCACGTTCTCGCGCGCCGCCGCATGGACCAGATTGGGCCAGACCTCGCGCTCGATCAGCACCCCCACGGCCGGCCGGTAGTGGCACAGGAAACGCCGCGTCGCCCCGGGAAAGTCGTAGGGCAGCCATTCCTGCCGCAGCCGGCCCTCGCCGATTTCCGCCGCGTACACGCGCTGGCCCTCGGCGCGGCCCGTGGCGGTCAGGTGCGTCAGCAGGATCCGGTGCCCGCGGTCCAGCAGGGCGCGGATCAGCGGCTGCGCGGCCCGGGTCTCGCCCAGGCTGACGGCATGGATCCAGACGGCGCCCGGGGCCGGCGCCTGCGAGGGGTAGCGGCCGAAGCGCGCCGCGCCCAGCACCGCCCAGTCTCCGCCCGCGCGGCGCGCCCGCAGGCCCATCCACGCCAGCAGCGCCGGCGACAGCAGGACCAGCAGCAGGGAATAGAGCCGGCGGCTCATGCGGGCTCCGTGCCGGGCGCCGCCCGGGCCGCGTCCAGGGCCTCGTCGATGGCCGCCACGACCTGGCCGGCGTCGGGCTCCTGGCCGCGCTCGCCCAGGCTGGCGGTATAGGCGGGCCCCTGCAGCGGCGTGCGCACGGGCGTGGACGCCTTGTAGATGCCGATGGTCGGGCGGCCCAGGCCGGCGCTGAGATGGGTCAGGCCGCTGTCGAGCCCCACCATGATCCGCGCGCGCGCCAACTGGTCGGCCACCTGCCGCAGGCCCAGGCGCGGCAGCACCTCGGCCCCCTCGCGCCCCTGGATCAGCTCGCGGGCGCGCGCCTGTTCGGCCTCGTTGCCGGCCAGCAGGCGCAGACCCAGGCCATGGCCCTGCAGGTGGTCGAACACCTGCCGCCAATGGCTGGCCGGCCAGAGCTTGTCGTCGCGGCTGGCCGACGGCATGATCAGCGCGGCCGGCTCGATCGCCACGCCGCCGGTGATCGCCCCCAGGCCGAAATCCGGCGGCCCCTCGACCGCGTAGCCGAACGTCGCCGCCGCCAGCGTGCGCTGGCGGATGATCGCCGGCTGCCAGAATTCGACCCGGTGCCTGACGTCGTAGAACAGGGACGCGAGCGGCTCGCGCGCGGATTTCCAGTCCAGGCCGTGGCGCAGCCCCCGGGCCTGGCGCACCAGCCAGACGGATTTCAGCAGGGCCTGCATGTCCAGGATCACGTCGTAGGTCCGCGAGGCCAGCGTCTCGCGCAGGGCCGCGCGCTCCTGGCGCGTGCGCGCGTCCCACCAGTGCTTGCGCCAGCGCCGGTGGGCCACGGGAATGACCTCGCGCACCGCCGGATGCCAGGAGGGGATCTCGGCAAAGGACTCTTCGGCGATCCAGTCGATCTGCGCGTCGGGCACGTGCCGGGCGATGTCGCTCATGGCCGGCAGCATGTGCACCAGATCTCCCAGCGAGGACGTCCGGACGATAAGGATACGGGTTGTCATGGCGCGATTATAGGCGGCGCGCGCCTTGTGGAAGGTCCGGCGCCGCTGGTACTCTGTGGCCTGATCCGCCCCCGGGCATGCCGCCCGGACCGACACCGGAAACACGCCCATGACCTGCTACGCCCTGGGGGAACTGGTCCCCGACATCGACCCCACCGCCTATATCGCCCGCGAGGCCACCGTCATCGGCGCCGCCACCCTGCGCGAGGGCACCAGCGTCTGGCCCGGCGCGGTCATCCGCGCCGACAACGAGCCCATCGTCATCGGCGAGCACTCCAACATCCAGGAAGGCGCGGTACTGCACGTGGACGCGGGCAAGCCCCTGACCATCGGCCGCCAGGTCACTGTGGGCCACCAGGCCATGCTGCACGGCTGCACCATCGAGGACGGCGCCCTGATCGGCATCCAGGCCGTGGTCCTGAACGGCGCCGTCATCGGCCGCCACTGCCTGGTGGGCGCGGGCGCGCTGGTCACCGAGGGCAAGACCTTTCCCGAGCGCTCGCTGATCCTGGGCGCCCCGGCCAAGGCCGTGCGCACCCTGTCCGACGACGAGGTCGCCGCGCTGGAACGCAGCGCCGGCGACTACGCGGCGCGCGGCGCCCACTACCGCCAGTCGCTGCGGCCCCTCTGATCGGCGGCAGCCGCCGCGGTCCCGCCCTGCGCGGGACACGCCCCGCGCCAGGGGCAGCCGGCCGGCTCAGGCTCCCGCCAGACTGCGATACACGCGCAGATAGCCATCCACCATCGCCGGCACCGAATACGCCTGCGCCACGTGCGCCTGCGCGCGGGCGGCCATGGACCGCGCCGCCTCGGGATGGTCCAGCACCCAGGCGATGCGCCGCGCCAGCGTCTCCGGATCGCCCGCCGGCGCCAGCAGCCCGCGGTCGGGCAGCAGGATCTCGGGGTGCCCGCCCACGTCCGTCGCCACCACGGGCAGGCCGGCCAGGCAGGCGTCCAGCACGCTGGTGCCCAGCGCCTCGCGGCGCGAACTGCTGACATAGACCTCCGCCGCCGCCAGGGCGTCGGCGACATGCGCCTGAAAGCCCGCGAAACGGTAGTGGTCCTGCAGGCCCAGCGCCCGCACCCGCTCGCGGGCCTCGGGCGCGGCGGCGCCGTCGGCGCCGCAATGCAGACACAGGACGTCCGGATGACCTGCGCGCAGCCGCGCCACGGCCTCGATCAGGGTCAGGGGATCTTTTTCCGGGCTGAGCGCGGCGGCCGTCACCAGCACCCGCCGCCCCGCCAGGCCATGCTGCCGGCGCAATGCCGCCACCCGTCCTGGATCGGCGGACGCGGCCTCGACCGCGCTGGGGATGATGAGCACGGGCAGGCCCAGCGCGCGCGGCGCGGCCGCCGCCGCCGCGCTGATCGCGACCACCGCATCGGCCCGGCCCCATTTCCAGCGCTGCCGACGCGCCTTGTCCGGCGCATCGAAGGCCGTGCGCCGCGTGAACACCAGGGCCGCGCGCAGCGCCGGGCGCAACAGCGCCAGCAGGCTCATCGCCTGCGCGGTCTGCGCGTGGATCACGTCAAAGGCGCGGCGGTGCGCCAGCAGCACGCGCGCCAGGTCCAGGGCGCCGCGGCAGGCCAGCACCGGAATGCCCGCCGCCTGCGCGCGCTGCGCCAGCGGCCCGCCGGCGCGCGCCGCCAGGGCCGCCTCGTGGCCGGCCGCCCGCAGGCCCCGCAGGGTCAGCAGCGTCTGGCGCTCGCCGCCGCGCCAGCCCTTTTCCAGATTCAGGTGAAGGACGCGCACCGCGCCGTCAGGACTTGCGCGCGGGGCGCTTCCAGCCCCCGACCGTCTGCTGGCGCGCCCGCGACAGCGTCAGCTCGCCGGCCGGCGCATCGCGCGTCAGCGTCGTGCCCGCGCCCAGCGTGGCGCCCTGGCCGACCCGCACGGGGGCGACCAGCTGCGTATCCGAGCCGATGAAGGCATCGTCCTCGATGACGGTCTGGAACTTGTTCACCCCATCGTAGTTGCAGGTGATGGTCCCGGCGCCGATGTTGACGCGCTCGCCGATCACGGCATCGCCCAGGTAGGTCAGGTGATTGGCCTTGGATCCCTGGCCCAGCCGGGTTTTCTTGATCTCGACGAAATTGCCCACGTGGGCCCGGGCGCCGATCTCGGCCCCCGGGCGCAGCCGGGCATAGGGGCCGATGCGGGCGGATTCGCCCACCAGCGCGCCCTCGACGTGGCTGCAGGCCTCCAGCACCGCGCCGGCGCCGATCCGCGACTCGCGGATCACGCAATGCGGCCCGATGCGCGCACCGTCCTCGATCTGGACGGCGCCCTCGAACACGCAGCCGACGTCGATGAAAACGTCCCGCCCGCAGGACAGGACGCCGCGCAGGTCGAAGCGCGACGGATCCGCCAGCGTGACGCCCTGTTCCAGCAGGCGGCGGGCCTGCTCGCCCTGCCAGATCCGTTCCAGCTGCGCCTGCTGCACGCGGCTGTTGACCCCCAGGGTCTCCCAGTGGGCCGCCGGCTGGGCATGCGCCACCGGCACGCCGTCGGCCACCGCCAGGCCGACGATGTCGGTCAGGTAGTACTCGCCCTGGGCGTTGCGGTTGTCGATCCGCCCCAGCCAGCGCCGCAGCGCGGCGGTGGGGGCGGCCAGGATCCCGGTGTTGACCTCGCGGATGGCGAGCTCGGCCTCATCGGCGTCCTTGTGCTCGACGATGCGCCGCACCCGGCCCTGATCGTCACGCACGATGCGGCCGTAGCCGCTGGGGTCGTCCAGAGCCTCGGTCAGCAGCGCCAGGCCCGAGCCGCGAGCCTGCAGCAGCGCGCGCAGCGTGTCCGCCTGGACCAGCGGCACGTCGCCGTACAGCACCAGGCTGGTGTCGTCCTCGTCGCCCTCGAGCAGCTCGGGCAGGGCCTGCATCACGGCATGCCCGGTGCCCTGCTGCGGCTGCTGCAGGGCGAACTTGAGGCCCTGGCCATCGTAGACCTCCTGTACGCGCTCGGCGCCGTGGCCGACCACCACTACGATGCGGTCGGGCAGCAGGGCGCGGGCGGCCCCCAGCACGTGGCTGAGCATGGGCTGCCCGGCAATCGGATGCAGGACCTTGGGCAGGTCGGACTGCATGCGCTTGCCCAGTCCGGCGGCCAGAATGATGATGTTCAACATGACGATGAAAGCTTCCGTAAAGAGGGGATCAGCGCGCGCGGGGCTTGCGCGTCGAGGCGGCCCGGGATGCCGGGGCCTTGCGGGCGGCCGGCTTGCGGGGCGCCGCGGCGGCCTTGCCGGTGCCCGCCGTCTTGCCCGCGTCCGCCGCCTTGCCGGCTGCGGAGCGCGCGCCGCCGCGGGCCGGCTTGCCCGTCGGCTCGGCCGAGGGCGCGCCCGCCTGCGCGGCCTCGGCAAGATCGCCCAGGCTGGCCGTCGTGGCGTCGCGCAGCTGCTCGAACTGCTGCTGCACGAGGTTCCACCAGTCGCCGGCCGCCTTGGCGTAGGCCTGGCCGGCCGGCTCGTCCTGAGCCTCGGTCTTTCCGGCGGATCCGGACGTACGCGCGCGCTTTGCCTTTGCCTCCCCCGCGGGCGCCATCCCGGGAAAGGCGCCGCCAGCGAAGGCCTGCAGGGTCTTGAGCGTGCTGCGCTGGATCTCCAGCCCCTGGATGGTGCTGGCCAGCATGGTGGCGTTCAGCTGCAGCCAGTTCTGCACCGTCTGCAGCTCGCGGATGCGGCGGTCCAGGTCCTCGGGCGAGAGCATGGGCATGGCCGGGGCCTCGATGTGCCCGGCCCCGGCGAGGTTCTGCCAGGCCTGGCGCATCATCTCCAGGCCCGCGAACAGCGGATTGCCGGCGGCCTCGCCCTGCTGGCCGAAACCGGGGAGGATGAAGGGATTGGGGGATTCTTGAGCCATGATGGGATTACCTCCGCCGGCGCAGGGCCGGCATCAATCGACCAGCAGGTCGGGGGCCGCCGGCGCCGCCAGGCGCTGGCGCAGCGAATCCAGGACGCAGAGTTCGGCCTCGAGCGTGAAGGCGCCGCGCTGGATCATGTCCCAGAGCTCGGGCATGTCCACGCAACGGAACTCCAGCACCTCGCCGTCCAGGTTGGCGGGCGCGGCGCCCGCATCCAGCACGCAGTCGCTCATGCTGACGGTCTCCACCTGGTAGCCGTCGGGCAGGCGGCGGTGCATGCGCAGCACCGTGCGCAGCGGCCCATGGCCGGCCAGCTCGGCCGGCGCGAGGCCGGCTTCCTCGTGGGATTCGCGCAACAAGGCGGTGCCGGGGTCTTCGCCGGCCGCCACCAGGCCGCCGGACAGCGTATCCCACAACCCCGGATCGGTTGATTTGCTGAGCGCCCGGCGGGCGATCCACAAGCGGCCGTCCGGCGCCCAGGCATTGAGATGGACGGCCTGGGTGAGCAGGCCCAGCGGGCGCACCGCGCCGCGCTCGATGCGCCCCAGCAGGCGGCCCTCGGCCACCACGTCCAGCAATTCGTCGCGCCAGCTGCGGATGAGCCCGGCCTCGCGCAGGGCCTCGGCGATCCCGCGCAGCACCCCGTCCAGGCCCAGGCGCCGCGCGGGCGCCGCCGTCAGGTGGGCGGCCTCGGGCTCGATGCGCACACCGGGATGGCCGGCGATTGCGGCCAGGGCGGCCGGGTCGATCCAGCCGGCTACCCGGCCCGCCACCGTCACGGGGCGGGCGCCGACCGGGGGCAGCTGCTGCGCGCGGCGGACCAGCCGCGCGCCGCGCGCGACGAGGTCGTCCAGGGTGAAGGCCGCAGAGGTGGAATCCATCGGAACATTGTAGTAGAAGCCCGGAAAGCATAGGTGGAAACCCGCGAGAGCCCCCGAGAGGCGCGGAAATCGCGCACGGCGCAACTGTACAAGCCGGATCGCTTGGCTATAATTCCTTCAAGCTTATAAGGACATCGCAAGCTGCGGAACCCCGGTTCTCCGCGGCCTGACGATCCGATTATGTGTGCAGGGCCCGTGTTTCCCTCGTGTTTCGATGGGCGACCCCGTCCGAAGAACACACGCCAACCAGAGGGACAACATGAAGATGGTCAGAAGGTTGTTGGGCATGATTGCGCTGCTGTGGATGTCAGCCGCCACCGCGCAGGTTCAGGACGTACCGGGAGGTCCGGCGGTCGATCAACTGAACGTCACGCCCGGGGTCACCCCGATTTCGCACGAAATCTATTCGCTACACTGGATGATCATGATCGTCTGTACGGTCATCTTCATCGGCGTCTTCGGGACGATGCTGTATTCCATCGTCATGCACCGCAAGTCCCGCGGCCACAAGGCCGCCAAGTTCGACGAAAACCTCACCATCGAGCTCACCTGGACGGTCATCCCCTTCCTCATCATCGTGGGCATGGCCATTCCCGCCAGCCGCACCGTGGTCGCCATGAAGGACACCACCGGCGCGGACCTGACGATCAAGGCCACCGGCTACCAGTGGAAATGGGGATACGAATACCTGGACGGCCCGGCCACCGGCGTGCATTTCCTGTCGAACCTGTCCACCCCCCAGGACCAGATCGAAGGCAAGGCGCCCAAGAGCAACACCTACCTGCTGGAAGTCGACCGTCCGCTGGTCGTGCCGGTCGACAAGAAAGTCCGCGTCGTGCTGACGGCGGCCGACGTCATCCACTCCTGGATGGTGCCTGACTTCGGCGTCAAGCAAGACGCCGTGCCCGGCTACCTGCGCGACACCTGGTTCCGCGCCAGCAAGCCCGGGGTCTATCGCGGCCAGTGCGCCGAGCTCTGCGGCAAGAACCACGCGTACATGCCCATCGTCGTCGAGGTGAAATCCGCCGAGGACTACGCCAAATGGGCCAAGGAACAGAAAAGCGCAATGGCCGCCGCCACCGAGGACCCGAACAAGACCTGGTCCAAGGACGAGCTCTTCGCCAAGGGCAAGGAAGTCTTCGCCGCCAACTGCGTGGCCTGCCATCAGGCCAACGGCCAGGGCATCCCGGGCACCTTCCCGGCCCTGAATGGCGACACCAAGTACGTCCTGGCGCCCATGAAGGAACAGATCCTCACCGAGCTCAACGGCCATCCGGGCACCGCCATGGCGGCGTTCCGCGACCAGCTCAGCGACGTGCAGCTGGCCGCCGTGATCACCTATACCCGGAACGCCTGGGACAATGCCGGCAAGGGGCCCGACCCCGTTGTCCAGCCCTCGGACGTCAAGGCGCTACGCTGACATCCGGTCCCCACGGCGAAATCCAGATCAACTTATCTTTCCGCGTCGCCCCTAGTGCGGCGCGTCCTCGAAGGAGGCAACAATGAGCAGCGTCACTGCAGATCACATCCCGCCCACTGCGGGTCATGACGAACACGCGCACCACGTCCCCAGCGGCTGGCGACGGTGGGTGTTCGCCACGAACCACAAGGACATCGGGACGATGTACATGATTTTCTCGTTCTGCATGTTG
Organism: Castellaniella sp.; assembly: GCA_035707805.1. GTDB lineage: Bacteria > Pseudomonadota > Gammaproteobacteria > Burkholderiales > Burkholderiaceae_B > Castellaniella. The sequence continues at coordinate 44,570 of DASSTS010000021.1, forward strand.
CTTGAGGGCGGCACGCTGGCCCTGCTGCTGCGCACCGAGCTGTTCGAGCCCGGCATCCAGTTCTTCCAGCCCGAACTCTTCAACCAGTTCACCACCATGCACGGGCTGATCATGATCTTCGGCGCGATCATGCCGGCGTTCGTGGGCTTTGCCAACTGGATGATCCCGCTGCAGATCGGCGCCTCCGACATGGCCTTCGCGCGGATGAACAACTTCAGCTTCTGGCTGCTGCCGGTCGGCGCCATCCTGCTGACCGCGTCCTTCTTCGTGCCGGGCGGCGCCAACGCCTCGGGCTGGACCATGTACGCGCCGCTGTCGCTGCAGATGGGCCCGGGCATGGACTTCGCGATCTTCGCGGTGCACGTGCTGGGCGCCTCGTCCATCATGGGGGCGATCAACATCATCGTCACCATCCTGAACATGCGCGCGCCGGGCATGACCCTGATGAAGATGCCGCTGTTCTGTTGGTCCTGGCTGGTGACGGCCTACCTGCTGCTGGCCGTGATGCCGGTGCTGGCCGCCGCGGTGACCATGCTGCTGACCGACCGCCACTTCGGCACCCACTTCTTCAACGCCGCCGGCGGCGGCGACCCGGTGCTGTACCAGCATATCTTCTGGTTCTTCGGGCACCCCGAGGTCTACATCATGATCCTGCCGGCCTTCGGCATCGTGTCGCAGATCATCCCCACCTTCGCCCGCAAGCGCCTGTTCGGCTACGCGTCCATGGTCTACGCCATCTGCGCCATCGCCATCCTGTCCTTCCTGGTGTGGGCGCACCACATGTTCACCACGGGCATGCCGGTGACCGCCCAGCTGTTCTTCATGTATGGCACGATGCTGATCTCCATCCCCACGGGGGTCAAGGTCTTCAACTGGACGGCGACCATGTGGCGCGGTTCCATGACCTTCGAGACCCCCATGCTGTGGGCGATCGGCTTCATCTTCGTGTTCACGATCGGCGGCTTCACCGGCCTGGTGCTGGCCATCGCGCCCATCGACATCCAGGCGCAGGACACCTACTACGTGGTGGCCCACTTCCACTACGTGCTGGTGGCCGGATCGCTGTTCGCCCTGTTCGGCGCGGCCTACTACTGGCTGCCGAAATGGTGCGGCCACATGTACGACGAAAAGCTGGGGAAACTGCACTTCTGGAGCAGCATGCTGTCCTTCAACCTGGCGTTCTTCCCCATGCACTTCCTGGGGCTGGCCGGAATGCCGCGCCGCTATGCGGACTACGCCGCGCAGTTCACGACCTTCCACCAGGTGGCGACCATCGGCGCCTTCTGGTTCGGCCTGTCGCAGCTGATCTTCGTCTGGGCCGTGGTCAAGGCGGTGCGCAGCACCGGCCCCACCGTCGCCGCCAGCCCCTGGGAAGGCGCGGAGGGCCTGGAGTGGACGGTGCCCTCGCCGGCGCCCTACCATACCTTCACCACCCCGCCCCAATATGAAGGCTGAACCCTGAAGACCGACGGAACCCGACATGACTCCTGAACAACGCCGCCGCAACCGCCGCCTGGGATGGATCCTGGCCCTGTTCGCCGTGGCCATCCTGGCGTGGACCTTCGTGCGCGCCAACCTGTACGGAGTCGTCGGTTGAACGAACCCGGCACCTTCCTGCGGTCGGTGCGCACCATCGCCTGGGCCTTCCTGGGCCTGCGCAAGCGCTCCGGCCACGAGGACGACCTGTCCCGCATCAGGCCCGCGCACCTGATCGTGGCGGGGCTGCTGGGCGGCCTGGTTTTCGTATTGCTGCTGTTGCTGGCCGTGCGGCTGGTGACGGCCTAGAACACAAGAGACACTGAGGAGAACAACCATGACAGTTGCACAGACGGCGCATAGCAGCAAGGCTCCTTACTACTACGTACCGCCCGATTCCGCCCACCCCATCCGCGGCAGCCTCTGCATGCTGGCCACGCTGGTGGGGGCCGCCCTCTGGGTCAACGGCTACGCCGCCGGGCCCTGGCTCTGCGGCGCGGGCATCCTGTGCATGTTCGTCGTGCTGTTCGGCTGGTTCGGCGACGCCATCCGCGAGTCCGAAGGCGGCATGAACAGCCAGCGCATCGACCATTCCTACCGCTGGAGCATGACCTGGTTCATCTTTTCCGAGGTCATGTTCTTTTCCGCGTTCTTCGGCGCCCTGTGGTACACCCGCGAGGTCTCCACGCCGTGGCTGAGCACCCTGGACACGCAGACCCTGCTGTGGCCCGGGTTCTCGGGCACGTGGCCGAATTTCGGCCCGGCCGGCACCGTGGCGCCCTTCAAGTCCGTCGGTCCCTTCTGGCTGCCCACGATCAACACCGCCCTGCTGCTGACCTCGGGCCTGACCCTGACCATCGCCCACCACGCGCTGCGCGCCGCGCACCGCAGCAAGGCGATCTTCTGGCTGGGCCTGTCCATCATCCTGGGCTTCACCTTCGTGGCCTGCCAGGCCTATGAGTACCACCACGCCTACACCGAACTGAACCTGCGCTTCACTTCGGGTGCGTTCGGCGCGCTGTTCTATATGCTGACCGGCTTCCACGGCTTTCACGTGATCCTGGGCGCCACCATGCTGACGGTGATCTGGTTCCGCCTGGTGCGCGGGCACTTCACGGCCGAACATCATTTCGGCTTCGAGGGCGCCGCCTGGTACTGGCACTTCGTGGATGTGGTGTGGCTGGGTCTGTATATTTTCGTGTACTGGCTGTAGTCCGCTCCGGGCGGCCGGATCACCCGACGGTGGCCGGCACGCCCGTGGCGTCTATCCATCCCAGGGCGTGGGCCAAGAGCAAAAACAGAAACAGCACGATCGACAGCCCCACCCGCCAGGTCAGGGCCCAGGCCATCCGGCCGCTGCGGCCCTGGTCCTGCATCAGGAACATCAGGGCCGAGCCCAGACTGGCGACGATCGCCAGGAAGAGGATGACAATCAGCACTTTCATGGATAATTTCCTTTATGACCCAGCAGCACCCCGCTTCACGAACCAAGGCCTTCACGGCCATCGTGCTGCTGGTGCTGCTGGGCGCCGTCTGCATTGCGGCGGGCCAGTGGCAGTTGCGCCGCGCCCACACCCGTGAAGCCATTCATGCGGCCAGGCTGGCCGGCCAGCAGGCCCCGGCGCTGACGCTGTCGGCGTCGCAGGCGGACGGCCCGGACTGGCACCGCGCCCAGGTCCGGGGACATTGGCTGAATCCGCTTACTGTACTCCTGGACAATCGCAACCTCAAAGGTCAGCCCGGATTCTGGGTCGCCACGCCGCTGGCGCTGCAGGATACCCCGGATACCGCCGTGCTGGTGCTGCGCGGCTGGGTGGCTCGTCCCCTGCCGCCGGCCACGCTGCCCGACCTGCGGGCCGCGGAGGGCCCGGTCGAAATCCGGGGCACCCTGCTGCACCGCGTGCCCCGGCTGTTCGACCTAGGCAGCCTGACCGGGCATCCCGACTCCGCCCTGCCCGATCCCTTCCCCGCCACGGACGGCAGCATCCCGCGGGTGCAGAACCTGTCCCTGGACACCCTGGCCGCGGCCACCGGCCTGCGTCTGCTGCCCGTCGTGCTGGAACAGGCGCCCGCCCCGGACGCGGGCCTCGTCCAGGAATGGCCCGGCCCCTCGGAAAATTCCAGCCAGAATTACAACTACGCCCTGCAATGGTTCAGTTTCGCCACCATCGCCCTGGGCGCCGCCGCGGTCACGCTGTGGCGCCTGCTGCGGCGATCCCGCCCACCCAAACCCGAATTGCCCGCCCATGACTAGCCACACCGCCCGACAACGTTCCCTGCTGCCGGTCTACGCCATCCTGGCGATCGCCCTGGCGCCCGTGGTCTTCGCCCTGCTGGCCTACTACGTGCCTTCGCTGGGCCTGCGCCCGGCCGTCCAGACCCATTACGGCCAACTGGTCGAACCCCAGCGCCCCATTCCGGAAAACCTCGCCCTGCGCGACGCCGAGGGCCGTCCCTACGACCTGGCGCAGCTCAAGGGTCAGTGGCTGCTGATCAGCACCGGCCCCGGCGCCTGCCCGGAATCCTGCGTGCGCGGCCTGTTCGTGCTGCGCAATTCCCACGCCAGCCAGGGCAAGAACGTCGACCGCCTGGAACGCATCCTGTTCGTCACCGACGACGCCCCGGTGGCGCCCGTGGTGGGCGAGGCCTACGCCGGCACGCACGTGCTGCGCGCGGACCCCGCGCAGCTGGCGGCCTGGCTGGCGCCGGATGCGGCCGACCCGGCCGCGGCGCTCGCCACGGGCCTGTGGATCGTCGATCCGCTGGGCCACCTGATGATGCGGTTTCCCGACGGCCAGGAGCCCGAGGGCGTGCGCGACGACATCCGCACGCTGCTGAAGAACTCCCGGATCGGCTGAGGCCATGCGCACCTATCGGCGGCTGGTCTTCCTGGCCTGGTTCCTGACGCTGGACCTGATCATGTTCGGCGCCTTCGTGCGCCTGACCGACTCAGGCCTGGGCTGCCCCGACTGGCCGGGCTGCTACGGGCACTTCAGCCCGCTGGGCGCGCATGAATCGATCCAGCAGGCGCTGCAGGCCATGCCCTACGGCCCGGTCAGCGCCTTCCAGGCCTGGATCGAGATGATCCACCGCTATGCCGGCGCCTTCCTGGGCCTGCTGATCATCGGCTTCACGGTGCTGGCTTGGCGGCTGCGGCACCTCGTCGCCCGCAGCCCGGCGCTGGCCACGGCCGTCCTGGGCCTGGTCTGCCTGCAGGGCGCCTTCGGCGCCTGGACCGTCACCCACCGCCTGATGCCGCTGGTGGTCACCACCCACCTGGTGCTGGGCATGAGCCTGCTGGCGCTGATGACCTGGCTGGCGGCCCGCGAGAAACCCCACGACCCGGTGCCCGCGGCGCTGGCCGGCGGGCGGCGCTGGATGGCGCTGGGCCTGGCCGTGCTGTTCCTGCAGCTGGCGCTGGGCGGCTGGGTCAGCACCAACTACGCCGCCCTGGCCTGCATGGACTTCCCCACCTGCCACGGAGCCTGGGTGCCGCCCATGGATTTCCACGAGGGCTTCGCGCTGCTGCGCGGGCTGGGCAAGCTGTCCTCGGGCGAATTGATCTCCCAGGACGCGCTGACCGCCATCCACTGGACGCACAGGAATTTCGCGCTGGTCGTCCTGGCGCTGCTGGGCGGCCTGGCCTGGCGCTGGCGCCGCACGCCCGGCCTGAGCGGCCCGGCCCGGCTGCTGCTGGGCCTGCTGGCGCTGCAACTGCTGACCGGGCTGACCACGATCTTCTTCCAGTGGCCGCTGCTGATCGCCGTGATGCACAACGGCGGCGCGGCCGGCCTGGTCCTCGTCTGCGTCACCCTGATGTGGCGCCTGTTCCAGGCAGGGAAAGCCCCTAGCGGCAGCCCTGTCCAACGCGCCTAGAATGATCCCATGACCACCGCAGCCGCATCCTCCCGCTCTCCTTCCCTGTTGCGCCAATACCTGACGCTCACCAAACCCCGGGTCACCCAGCTGGCCGTCTTCTGCGCGGTCATCGGCATGTTCCTGGCCGTGCCCGGCATGCCGGACCTGGGCCGCACGCTGGCGGCCACGGCCGGCATCTGGCTGCTGGCGGCCGCCGCGTTTTCCGTCAACTGCCTGATCGAACGCGAGACCGACGCCCGCATGCGGCGCACGGCGCGGCGCGGCACCGCCTCGGGGCAGATCACGGCGCACCAGGTGCTGCTCATGGCGGGCGTGCTTGGGGGCGCCGGGATGTTCATCCTGAATACCTGGGTCAATGCCCTGACGATGTGGCTGACCTTCGCCACCTTCGTCGGCTATGCCCTGATCTACACCGCCATCCTCAAGCCCCTTACGCCGCAGAACATCGTCATCGGCGGCTTTTCCGGCGCCATGCCGCCCGCCCTGGGCTGGGCGGCGATGGCCGACGCCGTCCCGGCCGAGGCCTGGATCCTGGTGCTGATCATCTTCATCTGGACCCCGCCGCATTTCTGGGCGCTGGCCTTGTACCGGCATCACGAATACGAGGAATCCGGACTGCCCATGCTGCCGGTCACGCACGGCAAGAACTTCACCCAGCTGCACGTGCTGCTCTACAGCATCGTGCTGTTCGCCGCCTCGCTGCTGCCCTACGTCATCCGCATGAGCGGCCCGGCCTATCTCGCCGCGGCCTGCGTGCTCAGCGGCTATTTCGTCTGGCAGTCGCTGGTGCTTTACCGCCACTATTCCGACGCCAGAGCGCGTAAACTGTTCTGGTATTCGATTCTGTATCTGGCCCTGCTGTTCGCAGCGCTCTTGCTGGATCACTGGGTCGGCCTGGCGTTGGGCGCCATCTGAAAACCGGATGCGCCCCGGTCGGGCCGGTCCCCTGACCCGATAGGTTGAGCATGTCCGTTCCGTTTTCCCCCGTGCGCCGCGTCCTGCTGGCCAGCGCCGCCGCCACCCTTCCCCTGGCCCTGCTGGGCTGCAAATCCAAGGCCGCCGAGCCGCTGCCCTTCGAGGGCAGCGACATCAGCGGCACGCACCTGGGCCGCGATCTCGACATGACCGACACCCAGGGGCGGCGCCGCACGCTGGCCGATTTCCGGGGCAAGGTCCTGCTGGTGTTCTTCGGCTATACGCAATGCCCCGACGTCTGCCCCACCGCGATGGCTCAGGCGGCCCAGGCGCTGGAGCTCCTGGGCGACCAGGCGTCGCAAGTCCAGGTCCTGATGGTCTCCGTGGATCCGGCGCGCGACACACCCGCCATCCTGGGGGCCTACGTCCACGCCTTCGATCCCTCGTTCATGGGCCTGACCGGCACGCCCGAGCAACTGGAAAAGACCGCGCGCTCATTCAAGGCTTTCTATGCCAAAGAGCCGGGCCCCACGCCCGAGCAATACGCCATGAACCATTCCGCGGCCTTCTACCTGCTCGACCAGGACGGCGAGGCCCGCGCGCTGCTGGGGCCCTCGCTGACCCCGGAAGACATGGCGCACGACATCAAGCTTCTGCTGTAGCGTCCCCAGCGGCGGGGTTCGCGGGCGCGCTGACGCGATCCGCCTCGGATTCCCCCGCGGCGGGTTCCGGTGCCCCGGCTGCCGCGTTGGCCGGCGTCAGGTCGGGCAGCGGCTCGTGCTGGCGCTCGCCCGATTCGAACTGCTGCCAGACCTCGACCGCCCGCAGGCGCTGGCGGACGATGGCGTCGATCTTCTCGCGCAGCCCGGGGAACCTGTCCAGCAGTTTCTTGAAGTCCTTTTCCTGCAGCATCAGCAGCCGGCTGTAGCCCAGGGACCGCACCCGCGCCTGGAAATCATGATCCATGGCCAGTGCCATCTCGCCGAAGATCTGGCCGCTGCCGAGTTCGGCCGTCGTGCCGTCGGGCAGGTCCAGCACCACCGCGCCCGAGGCCACGAAATACATGGCGCGGCTGCGCCCGACACGGGTCGGGATGTCCTGGCCGGGCACCGCCAGGCGCGGCTTGAGCACCTTGCAGATGGCGGCCATGGTGGACTCGTCCAGGCCCTCGAACAGATTGACCCGCTGCACCAGCGCCCCGGCGCCCAGTGCGATGTCCAGGCCGCGATGGGTCTCCAGCGGCGCCCAGCGCGTCTCCACCTGCTGGATCAGGTCGGAATAGGTCTCGCCGCTGATGAGATTCTGCGCCAGCATGTCCCGGTAGCGCATGCGCTCCATCGAGCGCGCCATGCGCGCCAGGTAGGCCTCCTGCAGGTGCTGGGCGTAGCTGGGGTACTGCAGCGCCATGGCCTGCAGGGCGCCCTCCAGCAGGGTCAGGCGGCGCCGGTGGGCCGCCACGATGATGTCGGTCACGTCCGGCCCCAGCAGCGGCTGCACGTCGCTGCGGGCGAACTGGATCAGGCGGCGGGCCACCGCCCATTTGCACATCAGGTTGGTGAATCGCTGGGCCAGCGCGTGCGCCAGCCAGAAGGGCCGCCCGGTCAGGTGATGCAGGCGCAGGGCCAGGCGCAGATTCCACGCATAGCGCAGGTCGCCGTCGATGGCCGCCTCAAAGCCGGCCAGCCCGCCGGAACGCACTGCGTCGCCCAGCCGCTCGGCGCGCGCCAGCAGGGATTCCGCCGTGCGCCAGTCCACCACCTGGGCCTTCAGCGTCTCGAAGAACATTTCTTCCTCGCGCCCGGCGAGAATCCCCATGCCGACGGCGACTTTCTGGTCCTGGGTCAGCTGGTGAACCTGGGCGCCGTCCATGCTGGCCTGGCTGGCATCGAACACCGCGTTCAAGCGGTCCTGGACCTCCTGGCCGATATGCTCGTTGCGGGCGATCTCCTCGATCCGCAAGCGCAGGGCCTCGAGTTCGACCACCTGCGCCTGGTCGCGCAAAGTGCGGTCCACCAACGAGAGCTGGTTCAGGCCCAGGCGGGCGATCAAGGGGCGCAGCGTCAAGCCGTTGACGAACAGCGTCATCAGCACGAAGCCGGTCGTGGCCACTGCGATGAACTGGCGCGCCTCATGAGGCACGGCGGGCTGCTCGGTCACCGCCAGGGCCAGCGCCAGTGACACGGCGCCGCGCAGGCCGCCCAGCAGCATCACGGCCCGGTAGGCCGGACTGACCTGGGTGCTCAGGCGCAGCCGCCCCAGCAGGGGCAGCAGGCCATAGACGATGATGGCGCGCGCGCCCAGCGTGACGATGAAGACCACCAGGATCAGGAAGACCTCCATCCAGGAGATCTCCGCCATCATGCGCGGGATCAGCATCGCCGCGAACAGGAAGATCAGGGAATTGGCCCAGAATCCGAACTGCGACCAGGCGCCTTCCAGCTGCTCGAACGTGGTGGGCGACATGCGCGTGCGGCCGTTGGAGCCGACCACCAGGCCGGCGATCACCGTCGCCACCACCCCCGAAACGCCGAGATAGTGTTCCGCCGTGAAGAAAGTCAGGTAGGCCAGCGCCACCGTCAGTGTGACCTCGGCCGTGGGCCAGCCGCGCAGCCAGCGAAACAGCGAGGTCGCCAGCCGGCCCATGGCCAGGCCCGCCAGGCCGCCGCCGATGAAGCTGAACAGGAAGCTGCGCACGACCTCGGTCACCGACAGATCGCCGCCGCTGAACAGCACGCTGAGCAGCACGGAATACAAGGCGATGGACGCCGCGTCGTTGAACAGGGATTCGCCCTCGACCAACGTCGTCAGCCGGCGCGGCGCGCCGACCTCGCGGAAGATCCCCACCACCGCCACCGGGTCGGTGGTGGCCACGATCGCGCCCAGCATCAGGCAGACCACCAGGCCGTAGGGGGAGATCGCGGACAGCGAAAAGCCCACCGCCACCGTGCAGACCACCACGGCGACGATGGCCATGACGAGGATGGGGCTGATGTCGTCCAGCAGCCGCCGGATGTTCATGGCCAGCGCGGTCTCGAACAGCAGCACCGGCAGGAAGACGAACAGGAAGGTCTCGGACGAGACCTCGAAGTGCTGCAGCGAATCCAGGAAATCAGCCACCACCCCGGGCGCCCAGCCGTGCACGTGGATGATCACGCCCAGCACGAAGCCGACGATGGCCAGCAGCACCGAATACGGCAGGCGCAAGCGGCCGGCCAAGGGCGGCATGAAGGAAACCAGGGCCAGCAGCCCGGCCAGGCCAAAGACCAGGAGGCCAATTTTCATGATGGGGGTACATCAACAAAACGCGTCGCCCATTATGTTACAGGGCGGCGGGTTCTGTCCAAGCCTGAATCCACGAAAAAAAAGGGATGCCGTGAAGGCATCCCGGGAACATCCGCTTCGATAGGGAGGGGAAGAGGAGAAGCTGAAGCGGACGACAGGACGACGCGGCCAGTGGGCCGGGGGGTTCGTCCATGCCAGATTAGTCCGCCGGTTCCCGCGAAAGTTCAGACGGGGCTTCGGCCAATATGCAACCAGATGAAACCAGCCATCAGGCAGGGAGGAAATCCGCCTGGCGGCCGGACAGCGCGGCCTTGAGTTTCTTGAGCGCCGCGGCCTCGACCTGGCGCACGCGTTCGGCCGAAATGCCGTATTCGGCGGCCAGCTCGTGCAGCGTGGCGCCGCCGTCGTCGGCCAGCCAGCGCGCCTCCACGATATGGCGCGAACGGTCGTCCAGGGTTTCCAGCGCCTCGGCCAGGCCCTCGCTTTGCAGGCTGTCCATGCCGCGGCGGGCCAGGACCTGGGCGGGTTCCTGGGTGTCGTCGGCCAGCCAGGCGATGGGGGCGAAACGCTCTTCGTCCTCGGAGGGCGCATCCAGGGCGCAATCGCCGCCCGACAGGCGGACTTCCATCTCGGCCACGTCCTCGGGGCGCACGTCGAGCTCGCGGGCGATGTCGGACACCTGGTCCGGCCCCAGCGTGTGGCCGTCGGGGCGCATGCGCCGCAGGTTGAAGAACAGCTTGCGCTGCGCCTTGGTGGTGGCGATTTTCACCAGGCGCCAGTTGCGCACCACATATTCATGGATTTCCGCGCGGATCCAGTGCACCGCGAAAGACACCAGGCGCACCCCGCGGTCGGGGTCGAAGCGGCGCACGGCCTTCATCAGGCCGATATTGCCTTCCTGGATCAGGTCGGCGTGGGCCAGACCGTAGCCCAGGTACTGACGCGCCACCGACACGACCAGGCGCAGGTGCGACAGGATCAGCTGGCGGGCGGCGTCCAGGTCGTTGTCGTCGCGCAGGCGGCGGCCCAGGTCGGATTCCTGGTCGGCGCTGAGCATGGGCAGGCGGTTGACCGCGCTGATGTAGGCATCGATGGTGCCCAGGGCACCCGGGTTGGATATGGCCTGCGTGAGCTGGGCCGGCGCCAACACCAGGGATGACGAAGTGTGGCTCATGGCAAAATCCTTGGATGAATCCCAATGATGTTAGCACTCTCTATTCCAGAGTGCTAATTTTCCGGTAACAGGGTTTAAGACCCTTGCGAAGGGGTGAAAGTTCCCGCCGCCAGACTGTCGCAGCAAGCGCCAGGCCCGGAAAAACGGGCTTCAGGGCAGTTCGAGCTCGGCCACCAAGGGGGCGTGGTCGGACAGCTTTTTCCAGGGTGCGCCGTGCAGCACGCGGGCGCGGCGCACCGCGAAACCGCGCTGGTAGATGCGGTCCAGGCGCAGCCAGGGGAACACCGAGGGAAAGGTGCGCGGCGGCGGCGTCAAGCGCGCGGCGTGGCCGGTCATGGACAGGGCCGGTGCCGGCCCCAGCGGCTGCCCAGGCAGCCAGCGCATGCGCTGGCGCAGCTGCGCCACCCGGTGGCGCAGGCGGTAGATCTCGTCGGTCCCCTGCGGAGCGGCCGCGAAGACCTCGACCAGGCCCAGCTGTTCGACGAACAGCGGCGCGAGGCGATTGGTCCAGTCGTTGAAATCCCCGGCGATCAGCAGCGGCTCGTGGTCGGGCACCAGGCGGCGGATGCGGTCCGCCAGCGCCTGGATCTGGCGCGAGCGCCCGCCGGCGAGCAGGCCCAGGTGGACCACCAGGCAATGCACCTGGGTCTGTTCCACCTGCACCACGCCGTGCAGCAGGCCGCGCTGCTCGAGGCGGTGGTCGGACACGTCCTGGTTCTCGTAGTACAGGATCGGGTAGCGCGACAGCAGCGCGTTGCCGTGGTCGGTGGCCGTGCGCACCGCGTTGCAGCCGTAGGCGGCGTGCATGTGCATGGCCGCGGCCAGCGATTCGTGCTGCGCGTCCAGGCTGCCGCGCACCTGGTTGCGCCCCTGCACCTCCTGCAGGAACAGCAGGTCCGGGCGCAGGCCGTAGAGGCCCAGCCGCAGGTCTGACAGCGACTCCCGTCCGCCCGTGGCCGAGCGGCCCTTGTGGATGTTGTAGCTGACGACCCGAAGGACTGACATGCCCGGTGCTCCCGGCCTATTTGGCCTCGGTCTGACGCAGGCGGATATGCAGTTCGCGCAACTGCTTCTCGTCCACGGCGGACGGCGCGTGCACCAGGAGATCCTGGGCCCGCTGCGTCTTGGGGAAGGCGATCACGTCGCGGATCGACTCGGCCCCGGCCATCAAGGTGACCAGGCGGTCCAGGCCGAAGGCCAGGCCGCCATGCGGCGGCGCCCCGAACTGCAGCGCGTCGAGCAGGAAGCCGAACTTGGCGCGGGCCTCTTCCTCGTCGATCTTCAGGGCCTTGAAGACCTTGGTCTGCACGTCGGCGCGGTGGATACGCTCGGAGCCGCCGCCGACTTCCCAGCCGTTCATGACCATGTCGTAGGCGCGGGCCAGGGCCTTGCCGGGATCGGATTCCAGCAGGTCCTCGTGGCCGGCCTTGGGGCAGGTGAAAGGATGGTGCGCGGCGGTGTAGCGGCCTTCTTCCTCGTCGTATTCGAACATCGGGAAGTCGACCACCCACAGGGGCTGCCAGCCCGCCTCGAACAGGCCGTGGGACCGGCCGAATTCGCTCAGGCCGATCTTGACGCGCAGCGCGCCGATGGCGTCGTTGACGACCTTGATGCGGTCGGCGCCGAAGAAGATCAGGTCGCCGTCCTGCGCACCCGTGCGCTCGATCAGCCCGCGCAGGGCATCGGCGTGGATGTTCTTGACGATGGGCGACTGCAGGCCCTCGGGGATGGCGGCCGCGTCATTGACCTTGATGTAGGCCAGGCCGCGCGCGCCGTAGATGCCGACGAACTGCGTGTAGGCGTCGATCTCGCTGCGCGGCATAGCCGCGCCGCCCGGCACGCGCAGGGCGACCACGCGGCTGGCCGGATCCTTGGCGGGGCCGGAGAAGACCTTGAAATCCACGTCCCGCATCAGGTCGGCGACGTCGACGAATTCGAGCTTGACGCGCAGGTCGGGCTTGTCGGAGCCGTAGCGGCGCATGGCCTCGGACCAGCTCATGACCGGGAAGGGATCGGGCAGCGCCACGTCCATCACCTGGCGGTAGACCTCGCGCACCATGCCCTCGAAGATCTCGCGGATCTGGACCTCGTCCAGGAACGAGGTCTCGCAGTCGATCTGGGTGAATTCGGGCTGGCGGTCGGCGCGCAGGTCCTCGTCGCGGAAGCAGCGCGCGATCTGGTAGTAGCGATCGAAGCCGGCGATCATCAGGAGCTGCTTGAACAATTGCGGCGACTGCGGCAGCGCATAGAACTGACCCGCATGCACGCGCGATGGCACCAGGTAATCGCGCGCGCCTTCCGGGGTCGCCTTGGTGAGGATCGGCGTCTCGATGTCCTGGAATCCGCGCGCATCCAGCCAGCGCCGCAGCGCCTGCACCAGCTTGATGCGGGTGCGGAGCAGCCGCTGCATCTCCGGGCGGCGCAGGTCCAGGTAGCGGTAGGTCAGCCGCATCTCCTCGTTCGGGTTCTCGTGGAGCGCGAACGGCAGGTCCCGCGCGGCGTTCAGGAGTTCGATGGATTCCGCGACCACTTCGAAGCGGCCGGTGGGGATCTTCACGTTGATGTTCGAGCGCACCCTGACGGTACCGGTGACGCGCAGGCAGTCCTCGTAGCCGACCTCCGACGCAACGGCGAACAGGTCGGCGCGCTCCGGGTCGGCCACGATCTGCACGAAGCCTTCGTGGTCGCGCAGGTCGAGGAACACCACGCCGCCATGGTCGCGCCGCGCGTCCGCCCAACCGCACAGGGTCACCCGCTGCCCGACTTCCCGCTCGCCGATCAAACCGCAATAGTGGCTACGCATTACCCGTGGCACTCCGGATGCCCGTCCGATCGACGGGCAAACGGAGAATGCTAAGCGCCGCCATGGCGCGGCGCAATCGCGGCTCCGCGGACCTGCTGCCACGAGGATGGCCAAGACGGCCGCCGGGAACGCGGCGGACGGTGTCGGCTACGGGGCTCGAGGCGACGACCTCGACCTCTACATGGCGAGCTTTGGCGGAAAGCCGGGCCATGGAAGGCCGTTCCGGCGTATCACCATCCCGAAAGGCGAGAACCAGTCGCGCCGAACCGTCGAGCGGCGACCACGGAGGATCGCACATCAGCGCCGCACGCGGCTCCGCAGCAGCATCTTGTCGGCACGGCGAAGGGTCGACTCCAGGGATTCATCCTCTTCGCGCACGGCCCAGCCCAGCGAAAACACCGCGGGCATGCCGTCGCGCGACGCGGCCCCGAGACGCTCCGCCAGCTCGCGCACGGTGTTCTCGGTCGCCTGCGGCATCAGCACGGCGAACTCGTCGGCTCCGAGACGCACGACCACGTCGCCGGATCCGGAACTGTTGTCCAGCAGGGCCGCCATCTCCCGCAGCAGCTCGTCGCCGCGCGCACGGCCCTCGCTCGCGTTCAATTGCCGGAAGTAGTCGATGTCGACGAGCACGCAACCCCACGACTGGTCGTGCGCGGCCTGCAACGCGAAAGCATCCAGGAAACGCCGGGTGCGGCAGCCGGTCAGCGGATCGCGCTGGTTCTGGTCACGCAGCCGCAACTCGTAGCGGCGCCGCAGCGTGACGTCCTGCGCCGCGCCCATCACGTACGGCACGGGTTCGGC
>DASSTS010000022.1:0-26280 GCA_035707805.1 Castellaniella sp.
CCCATGCGGACGAAACCCTACACGCCCGACGCCAACTTCATCGACCTCCTCATCGATGCGGTGTTTGCAGTCGACACCGACGCACGCGTGGTGTTCGCCAGTGCGGCATGCGAACGCATCTTCGGGTACACCCCCGAAGAAATGGTCGGAATGAACATGTTCGACATCATGCTGCCCGAGGACCGCGAACGGACCCGGCAATCCGTGAGCGCGATCATGGCTGGCCACCCCCAGCTTCACTTCGAGAACCGCTACGTGCGCAAGGACGGGCAGATCGTCCACCTCATGTGGGCGACGCGCTGGTCGCCGGCGGACCAGGTACGCATCGGCGTGGCGCGCGACATCACCGAGCGCAAGCACGCGGAGGCGATCCAGGCCTCGCTCTACGCGATCTCCGAAGCCTCTCACGAGGTGGGGGACCTGCTCACGCTGATCCAGCGCATCCACCGCATCGTCGGCGCCCTGCTCCCGGCGGACAATTTTTCCGTCGCGCTATACGACCGCAAAACGGACTTGCTGAGCTTCCCGTACTACGCGGATGAGCACAGCCGCAAGCCCGAACCCTATCGCCCGCCCGCCGGGTCGCTGTACGCGACGATCCTGCAAAGCGGGCAGCCGCTCCTGCTATCGCAGGAAACGGCCATGGCGGACGAGCCAGGCACTCATGCCGGCCCGGACCCGCTTTGCCAGCTGGGCGTGCCTCTCAAATCGCATCGCGGCACCATCGGCGTGCTGGTGCTGAAGAGCTATCCGGGCGGCGCGCGCTACCAGGAGAAAGACCAGGAACTGCTGCAGTTCATCTCCACCCAGATCGCCACCGCCATCGAAAGCCAGCGCATGCAGGCCCGGCTTCAGCACATGGCGCAATACGACCAATTGACCGGCCTGCCCAATCGCGGACTGCTGTACGATCGCATCAAGACAGCCCTGGCGATGGCGCGCCGGGAACACGAGCGGCTGTCCGTGCTGTATCTCGACCTGGACCGGTTCAAACCGGTCAATGACACCCTGGGCCACAGCGTGGGCGACCTGCTGCTGCAGGAAGTCGCCACCCGCCTGCAACAGTGCGTGCGCGCGTCGGACACCGTGGCGCGTATCGGCGGCGATGAATTCGTGGTGCTCCTTCAGCGCGTGCACCAAGCCGGACAGGCCGCGGCGATCGCGGCCAAGATCCACGAGGCCGTCAGCCGGCCGTTCACGCTGGACGGCCACACACTGAGCATCACGCCGAGCATCGGCATTGCCCATTACCCCGAACATGGCGAGCTTGCGCAAGAACTCCTCAAGCACGCCGACCAGGCGATGTACCGGGCGAAACACGGCAAGACACGAAAAACAGCCGGCGGGGCGTGAGGGGTTACCCATTGGGTGTTCTGTTTTGGGCAAGCCACGCGCGGATGCCCTGCACGATTCCCCCGATCATCTTTTTCCGGTTGGCGGGATCGCCGACATAGGACTCGTCGTGCGCATCCGTGATCACGCCGACCTCCAGCAATACGGCAGGCACTTCGTTGTGCCTCAGCACAGCCAGATGATCATATCGATAGATGCCCAGCCACGGGTCCAGCAGCGGGCGGTGTTCGCCGCAATCCGCGCCGGCGTGCTCCAGCAGCGGAGGCCTGCCAAGCGCACGCAGCTGCTCGGCCAGGAGCCTGGCGAACCGATAGGACTGCGCAAACTCCGGACTCTCTTCAGAGACATACAAAGAGTATCCGCCCATGGGCCGCAGCGTCTCATACGCCGCGCGCCCTTCCCGTGTGACCAGCTTCAAGCACCGCAGCCTCACCGAGTCGTGGTGCACGGAGAGGAACAGGGTCGCCCGCAGATCGCTTGCCACCTGGGCACGATCCAGGAGGCTGACGGATTCGTCGGGCGACCGGGTCAATTCGACGCGCCAACCGGCCTTGCGCAAGGCGGGCGCAAGTTCCGCCACGAAACGGTCGTTGTAGCCGATCTCCTGAGTGCCATGGATGCTGATCGCTCCGCCGTCAGCGGGATTGTGTCCCGGGTCCAGCACGATCAGGGGCACCGTAAGGGGCTTCGATACAGGGACCGCCACGCGCGGCGCCACCGCCGGCAGCGGCTGCACGGCGCATCCCGCCAGCAGCACGCACGCGACGCCCGACCAGGGGCCGGCTGCCCGACGGCGCCTACGCATCGGGACAAGCTTGTTGCGCCAGCGCCCAGGCGACGTGTTCGCGCACCAGGGCGCTTTCATGATCGGCGCGGCTCAGCAAGGCGGCACGCAAGGCCGGCGCCTGGCCGGCATCGGCCTGGCGCAGCGCGTTGCCCAGCGCCACGGCGATATTGCGCAACCAGCGCTCGTGGTTGATGCGCCGGATCGGCCCGCCTTCGGTGCGCTTGAGAAAGGTTTCCTCATCCCAGGCGAACAGATCCACCAACTGGCGCCCGACCAGCGGCGAACGTTCATCGAAGTCGGGCAGTTCCGTCGTCTGGGCGTACTTGTTCCAGGGACAGATCGTCTGGCAGTCGTCGCACCCATAGATATGGTTGCCCATCAGCGGGCGCAATTCCTCGGGGATGGGGCCGTGGTTTTCGATCGTGAGGTAGGAAATGCAGCGGCGCGCGTCGACCACCCCTGGCGCCACGATGGCGCCCGTGGGGCAGACGTCGATGCAGGCGGTGCAGGTGCCGCAATGCGCGCTGACCGGTTCCGTGGGCTCCAGCGCGAAATCCACGAAGATCTCGCCCAGAAAGAACATCGACCCCGCATCGCGCGAGAGCACCAGGGAGTGCTTGCCGCGCCACCCCTGGCCGCTGCGGCTGGCCAGTTCCTTTTCCAGCACCGGCGCCGAATCCGAAAAGACCCGATAACCGAACGGACCGACCAGGGTTTCGATGCGGTCGCATAATTTCTGCAGCCGCCCGCGCACCACCTTGTGATAGTCGCGCCCCCGGGCATACAAGGACACCACGCCCTCGCCCGGTTCATCCAGCCGGGACAGTTCGCGCTTCTGCCAGTCCGGCGGAGTCGTGCCGCGCGGCAGGTAGGGCATGCGCGCAGTGATCACGCTGATCGTCCCCGGAACCAGTTCCGCCGGACGCGCACGCTTGAGGCCGTGCCGTTCCATGTATTCCAGATTGCCGTGGTAGCCCAAGGCCAGCCATTGCAACAGGCGCGGCTCGGCCGAGGACAGATCCACCCCCGAGACGCCGATCTGGGAAAACCCCAGTTCGCGCGCCCAGGCGCGTATCTGCCGCAGCCATTGGCCGCTGTCAGCGCTGTCCGGCAAGGATGGAATCAAAGAGGTCGCCATATTGCTGCAAATTCCGCGTGTATCGCCTTTGTCTTCCATCATGATAGGCCTGATGACGACAGGCTCGACGCGGCGCGGGCTATGAGCACCACACCCGACCCCGGCCCCTGGGGCAGGGCCCGGTCAATGATGCAGGATCTGAAACCCACACTGTGCATAATGGCCATCAGGCCTCACCGCATTGCCTCTGCTACGATGCAACTCTTTTGTAACAAATGAGTGAGAATGTATGAATCGCGTAGCCCAAATCGTAGTGACCGCCGTGGGGCTTTCTTTGCTCCTGTCTGGATGCGAAACAACCAACTCAATCCCCTACAAAGCGTCTACACCCAACGTCATCGCTATCCAGCAAAATTTGCAATCCCACGGCAAAACTGTCAATGTAGGCTCGATCAGCCTGGCTCCGGGCGTAGACGAAAACCTGATGTGCAGAATGAACGGCCCCGTCAAGGTCGCGCCGGGTAAATCTCTCGCTCAATACATCAAAGAAGCCTTCCAGGAAGAACTGTTCCTGGCCCAGGCGTACAAAGCCGACGCACCCGCGACCATCAACGGCCGCCTGGACGCAGTGTCTTTCAGTTCTGTATCACCCGCGAACTGGAAAATCACCATGCAGGTGAGTTCAAACTATTCATCCGGCTATACGGTGTCCGTCAAATATCCTTTCGAAACGAGCTGGACCGCGTACTCTGCATGCAAGAACGTCGCCGATGCGTTTGGCCCCGCTGTTCAGGAACTCTTGAAGGAAGTGGTGAGGCATCCCCAGTTCTCTTCACTGGCTGGGTGAAAGATCGCTCTTGGCGGACAAGTCCAAACCGAGCCGCCGCGCCTACACGCCGGTGGCCAGCTTCGCCATGACGACGATGATGGCGATCTGCATGACGCCCTGGCTGGCGACCACGTAATAGAACCGGCTCATCATGCGCCCGATCTTCGGGCCGTCGGGAGCCGGCTTCTGCAATTCCAGGCACACCCGCACGCTGGTCGGCAGCAGATAGCCCAAGCCCTGGATCGCCATCAGCGTCACCAGCACCAGCGCTGCGGCGATCCAGCCGAACTGGGGCCAGGGCAGCTGCATGAACCCGGCCTGCACCGCCAGAAACCAGCCCGCCGTGCCTGTCATGACGGACAGGGTCGGCATCAGAAACAGGGTAACCGGCGTCAAGCGGACGATGATTTCCTTGCGCACCGGGATCGACACGCTGCGGATGATCGGGCCGATGACAAAGCCCATGAACAGGTCGATACCGGTCCACAACACACCGCTCATGACGTGGACCCAGTCCAGAAACCAGAAATTCCCGGCAAGAATGGCGACCACCAGGACAATCAGCGCTGCCGCGACATACCAGAGGTAACGCCACCGGATGAGTTCGGGCTGCGAACCCGGGGTTTGCGCAAGCGATGCATCCATGGATCCTCCGCTATCATATTGCTGTCCCCGGCATCGGACGGCCTTTGAATTTTAAGCTTCAAAGTCGACTTGCGCGCTGCCATCCCAGGCAAATCCCAGGCAAGACGAATCATGCGGGTGACACAGCGCACCTTCCCCGACAAGCAAACCAACCCTGGAGACAATCGCGATGCCGCAGCGAACCGCGGTCTCAAGTCCGCCCTTGCTGCTCGCGCTGAACAAGCCCTTCGGCGTGCTGACCCAGTTCAGCGACGACCAGGGGCGCGCCACGCTGAAGGACTTCGTCGACGTGCCCGGCGTCTACCCGGCGGGGCGGCTGGACCGGGACAGCGAAGGCCTGCTCCTGCTGACCAACGACGGCCGCCTGCAGGCGCGCATCGCCGATCCCCGATACAAGATGGCGAAAACCTACTGGGTGCAGGTCGAAGGCCTGCCGGCCGAGGGGCAGCTGCAGCGCCTGCGGGCCGGCGTGGATCTGAAGGACGGCCCCACTTTGCCGGCCCAGGTCCGCCTGCTGGCGAAGCCGCAGCTGTGGTCACGGAATCCTCCGGTGCGTTTTCGCAAGAACATCCCGACCGCGTGGCTGGAAATCACCATTCACGAGGGCCGCAACCGACAGGTGCGGCGCATGACGGCCGCCGTGGGTCTGCCGACCTTGCGCCTGGTGCGCATGAGCATCGGGCCGTGGAGCCTGGAAGACATGCCGCCCGGCGCCTGGCGCAAGGTCGATCCGACGTGACGAAGCACCGGTACCTGGTCCAGGAACAGGATGTCGAGTTCACGGCCATCCGCGCCCAGGGCGCGGGCGGTCAGAACGTCAACAAGGTCTCCAGCGCCGTCCATCTGCGCTTCGACGTCCGGACGTCTTCGCTGCCCGAACCCGTCCGCGAACGGCTGCTGGACCTGCGCGATCACCGCATCACGGCGACGGGCGTGATCGTGATCAAGGCGCAATCCAGCCGCAGCCAGGCCCAGAACCGGCTGGAGGCGCTGGCGCGCCTGCAGGAACTCGTCGATCGCGCCAGCGCCACCACCGCGATACGGCGTCCCACGCGGCCCACGCAAGGGTCCAGGCGCCGCCGCCAGCAGGCCAAGACCGAACGCAGCGCGACCAAGCAGCTGCGCGCCAAGATCACGGGATACTGACCGGCGGGACGCCGCCTTCCGCAGAGGCCGGCGCCCCCAGACTATGATCCAGGCACGCACTTGCTGATCAGCCGCCGACCGCGCACCATGGCGGAATGGCTCGATGCCGCATCGACCCCCATTCCGAGGAGACACCGAGATGAGCGATCTGTTCGACAATCCGATGGGCCTCATGGGCTTCGAATTCGTGGAATTCGCCTCGCCCGCCCCCGATATCCTGGAACCGCTGTTCGAGAAGCTGGGCTTCACCCTGGTCGCGCGCCATCGGTCCAAGGACGTGCTGCTGTACCGCCAGGGCGAGATCAATTTCATCGTCAACCGCGAACCCAAGAGCCCGGCGGCCTACTTCGCGGCCGAGCATGGGCCCTCGGCCTGCGGACTGGCCTTTCGCGTCAAGGATTCCCACCATGCCTACCAGCGGGCGCTGGACCTGGGCGCGCAGCCGATCGACATTCCCACCGGCCCCATGGAACTGCGCCTGCCGGCCATCAAGGGCATCGGCGGCGCGCCGCTATACCTGATCGACCGGTTCGAGGACGGCGAGTCCATCTACGACATCGACTTCAGCTTCCTGCCCGGCGTGGACCGGCGTCCGGCCGGCCACGGCCTGCAGCTCATCGACCACCTGACCCACAATGTCTATCGCGGCCGCATGGAATTCTGGGCGGGCTTCTATGAGCGGCTCTTCAACTTCCGGCAGATCCGCTATTTCGACATCAAGGGCGAATACACCGGCCTGAGCTCCAAGGCCATGACGGCGCCCGACGGCAAGATCCGGATCCCCCTGAACGAGGAATCGTCCAAGGGCGCCGGGCAGATCGAAGAGTTCCTGATGCAGTTCAACGGCGAAGGCATCCAGCACGTCGCGCTGCTCAGCGACGACCTGCTGTCCACGATCGACCGGCTGCGGGCCGCGGGCGTGCCGCTCATGAGCCCGCCGCCGCCCGCCTACTACGAGATGCTCGACGAACGGCTGCCGGGACACGGGCAGCCGGCGGCGGCGCTGCAGGCCCGCGGGATCCTGCTGGACGGCGACACGGGCCACGGGCAGCCGCGGCTCTTGCTGCAGATCTTCTCCGAAACCGTACTGGGTCCCGTCTTCTTCGAATTCATCCAGCGCAAGGGCGACGAGGGATTCGGGGAAGGCAATTTCAAGGCCTTGTTCGAATCGATCGAGCGCGACCAGGTCCGGCGCGGCGTGCTCGGCAAGCCCTGAAGGCCGGCGGCACGCCGCGATACGCGCGTGCCCTGGGGACGGATCAACCGCCCTGCCGGGCGGCGCCGGCCGGCTGCATGCCCTTTTTCAGGCGGCTCAGGCTCAGTGCGGCCGCCATCGCGGTGGCCGCCACCGCGACCCACAGGCTCATCTGCACCGCCGGCCGTTCCATCGAGGCGGCGCCCTGCATGTGCGCGGCCAGCAGCACGCCCACCAGCGCGGTGCCCAGGCACTGGCCGAAGGTGCGCATGATGGCCAGCACCCCCGAGGCGTAGCTGCTGTGCTCGCGCGACACGTTCGACAGCATTTCCCGGTTGTTGGGGCTCTGGAAGCAGCCGAAGCCGATCCCGCACAACAGGCAGCGCGCCACGATGTCCCAGACCGGCGCCTGGTCGGGCAGCAAGGCGAGCGACACCTGGCCGGCCAGCAGCACGCACAGCCCGATGGTGGAGATCAAGGCGGGCGACATCCGGTCGGCCAGCCGCCCCGCATGGGGCGCGACCAGCACGATGCCCACCGGCCACGGGGTGAACAAGAGCGCGGTTTCGAACGCGCTGTAGCCGTACACGTTCTGGAACAGGAAGGGCAGGGCCACGAAGGTGATGCCTTGCGCGACGAACGAGGCCATCGAGGTCAGCGCCGCCAGCGAGAACCGGGCCGAGGCGAAGATCACGGGCGGCAGCAAGGGCTGCCGGGCCCGGCGCATGCGCCACACGAACCCCGCGCCGGCCAGCAAGGCGGCCAGTGCATACCAGCCGTCGCCCGGCATCGCGGCGTGGTTGGCGGCCATGATCAAGGCCCCCAGCAGCACGGCGGACAGCACGGCGCCCGTGACGTCGAAGGGCTCGCGCGCGATGACCGGCCCCGCGGGGATGGCGCGCAGCGCGATCGCCAGCGCCAGGGCGCCGGGGACGATGTTCAAGGCGAACAGCCACTGCCAGCCCCAGGTGTCCAGCAGCGTGCCGCCGACGATCGGCGCGATGGCGGTGCTGGCGGCGATCAGCAGCGCGTTCACGCCCAGGATCCGGCCCAGCAGGCGGCCGGGAAACGCGGATCGCAGAATGGCCGGCCCGATGCTGACCACCGCAGCCCCGCCCAGCCCCTGCAGGATCCGCATGCCGATCAGCACGTAGGCGTGGGACGCCAGCGCGCAGCCCGCCGACGCCAGGGTGAACAGGGCCAGGCCGGACAGGAACAGGGGCCGGAACCCCAGGCGCCTGGCCAGCGCGGCGAAGATGGCCAGGGTCATGGCTACGGCGAGCAGGTAGGCATTGGAGAACCACACGGCCACCGCCGGCGCCACCTGCAGCGCCTCGGCCATCTTCGGCAGGGCGATGTTGATCACGGATCCGTCGAACACCACCATGACGGTGGCGGTCATCAGCGCCGCCATGACGCCGGCCCGCTCGCGGCCGGGCAGTCCATCGTCGCCCGGCCTGTCTGTCAATAATTCCATGGGATCCACCTCGTTGTTTGTCCTGTCGAAAAATATAGTCGCGATACTGATCAGGCGGAAGACGCACCGATTGCAGTGATATATTGCATGAAACGCCTCATCTCCCTTCCAAAGGCCTTCTCTCAAAGGCGCACGCCGCATGACCGAACCGGACTTCAACCTGCTGATGGCGCTCGACGTGCTGCTCGCCGAGAGCAGCGTGGCGGGCGCGGCCCGCCGCACGGGGCTCAGCACCTCGGCCATGAGCCGCACGCTGGGCCGCCTGCGCGAGGTCACCGGCGATCCCCTGCTCGTACGGGCCGGACGCCACATGGTCCCTACCCCGCACGCGCAGGCCATTCGCGAAAGGGCCCGCAACGCCGTGCTGGAAGCCCGGGCGCTGCTGTCGCCCGCGGTGTCCGAGCTGGATCCGTCCACCCTCGAACGGGAGTTCGCCATCCGGGCCAACGAGGGCTTCGTCGAGGCGTTCGGCCCGCGGCTGATCGCCGCCGTGGCCGGCGCGGCGCCGCGCGTCTGCCTGCGCTTCGCGCCCAAGATAGAAAAGGATTCCCGCTACTTGCGCGAAGGCCTGGTCGACCTGGAGATCGGGGTGGTCGGCGACGACATGGGGCCGGAAATCCGCCTGCAGGCGCTGTTTCGCGATCATTTCGTCGGCGTGGTGCGGGCCGGCCATCCCCTGCTGTCCGCGCCCGGGATCACTGTCCGGGACTACATCTCGTACGGCCACGTCGTCGCCTCGCGCCGGGGGCTGTCCCGCGGGCCGGTCGACGAGGCGCTGGCGGCCCTCGGCCTGGCCCGCAAGGTGGCCTGCGTGGTGCCCGGCTTTCCGGCGGCCCTGGCCGTGGCCCAGGCGTCGGACCTGATCGCGCTGTTGCCGGCCTCGTACCTGCCCGATCAGCCGGGAAATGGAAAAAGCGGGGCGGCATACCGGACTTTCGAGCTGCCCGTGCCCACCCAGTTCATCACGATTTCACAGATGTGGCATCCGCGCCTGGAGATGGAGCCGGCCCATCGCTGGCTGAGGCAGCTGGTACGGAGGGTCTGCGGGGAAGAGTAAGATGGAAGGCCTGAAGGAAGCCAGAAGGGAGACCGAGCGGCCATGTCAGACGCATCCAAGACACTCAAGGGTCCGGACCTCGCCAAGGATGGCGCCTCGCTCGACGAGATTCGCGACGGGGCCATGCTCCTGGGCCACGCCAATGGCGAAGCCGTCCTCCTGGCGCGCCAGGGCGACGAGATCTTCGCCGTCGGCGCCAAATGCACGCACTACAACGGCCCGCTGGACAAAGGCCTGCTCGTCGGCCACACCGTGCGCTGCCCCTGGCACCACGCAGCCTTCGACCTGCGCGATGGCGAGGCGGAACGCGCGCCGGCGCTGAATCCGCTGGCCTGCTGGTCGATCGAGCGGCGCGACGGCCGGGTCTACGTCACTCACAAGCACAAGCGCGATCCGCTGCAGCCCGCGCCCGAGCGCAGGATCCGCGCGCCGCAGGGCCGGCCCACGCAGGCCCGGCCCGGGCCGGACGGGCATCCGTCATCCATCGTGATCGTCGGCGCCGGGGCGGCGGGCAGCGCCGCCGCCGAGATGTTGCGGCGCAGCGGGTTTGCGGGCCCCATCACGATGATCGATCCCGACGGCGATGCGCCCTACGACCGCCCCAACGCCTCCAAGGACTTCCTGGCCGGCCAGGCGTCGGCGGACTGGATGCCCTTGCGGCCGTCGGGATTCTATTCGCGGCACGACATCCGGCGCCTGAACACGTCCGTGGCCGCCATCGACGCGCAGCGGCGCGAGGTGCGGCTGGCGGACGGCGCATCCCTGCCCTACGGCGCGCTGCTGCTCGCGACCGGGGCGGAACCCCGCCGTCTCGACATTCCCGGCCACGACCGGAACACCGTGTGCGTGCTGCGGACGCAGGCCGACAGCCAGGCGATCATCGACAAGCTGGGAGACGCCCGGCGTGTCGCGGTGATCGGGGCGAGCTTCATCGGGCTGGAAGTCGCCGCATCGCTGCGCGCCCGGGACATCGAGGTGCACGTCATCGCGCCGGATGCCAGGCCGCTGGCCAAGGTGCTGGGGGACGCGCTCGGCGCGCGGGTGCAGGACCTGCATCAGCAGCACGGCGTCACCTTCCATCTGGAACAGGCGGTGGAACGCATCGAGGACGGCGCGGTGGTGCTGAAGGACGGGACGCGGATAGCCGCCGACCTGGTCGTCGCCGGGATCGGCGTCACGCCGCGCCTGGACCTGGCCAAGGCGGCGGGCCTGACACTCGATCACGGCGTCCTCGTCGATGAATATCTGCGGACCAGCGAACCGGAGATCTACGCCGCCGGGGACATCGCCCGATGGCCCGACCCGCATACGGGCGAGCGCATCCGGGTCGAGCACTGGGTGCTGGCGCAGCGCCAGGGGCAGGCCGCCGCGCGCAACATGCTCGGCGCCCGCGAGCCTTTCGAGGCGGTCCCGTTTTTCTGGAGCAAGCACTACAAGGTCTCGATCCGCTACGCCGGGCACGCCGAACATTGGGACCGCGCCGATGTCTCGGGCGACACCGCGGCGGGCGACTGCTCCGTCGCGTTCAGGCGCGGCGGCAAGACCCTGGCCGTCGCCAGCCTCAAGCGCGACCTGGAGAACCTCGAGGCGGAACGCGCACTCGAATCCGGCGACGAGGCGGCGCTGTCCCGGATGGTCCCGCACGGCCCCGCCGGCGCGTCGGCATGAGCGCCGCCGGGCGCACCGGCGGCGCAGCGCTAGGCGCCGAACGCGCCGTCGATGGTGTGCATCGCGCCCGTCACGAAAGAGGCTTCGGGGCCGGCCAGCCACGCCACCATGCCCGCGACTTCCTCGGGCCTGCCGTGGCGCTTGATCGCCATGAAGCCATGCAGCAGGTCTTTCATCGGCCCATTGGCCGGATTGGCATCGGTATCGATCGGGCCGGGCTGCACGACGTTCACGGTGATCCCGCGCGGCCCGAAGTCGCGGGCCAGCCCTCGCGCCATGCCCTGCAGCGCGGATTTGCTCGTCGCGTAGGAGGCCATCCCGGGCACCGGCATGCGATCGCCGTTCACGGAACCGATCACGATGATCCGGCCGCCTTCCGGCATCCGGCGGGCGGCCTCGACCGCCGCGTGATAGGGCGCATGGATATTGATGCGGAACAGGCGGTCGATCGCGTCGGGATCCTGCTCCAGGGCATCGCCAAAGAGCGCGATCCCGGCATTGACCACCAGCACGTCCAGCGGCCCGCTCTTGCGGACCGTCTCAATCACGGCGTCCCGGTCGGCGCTGTCGGTCAGCACGGCCGTACTGCCGGTCTCCTCGGCCAGGCGCCGGGCGTCGTCGGGCGAGCCGGCATAGGTGAAGGTCACGGCGGCGCCGTCTGCCGCGAAGCGCCGGACGATCGCGGCGCCGATGCCGCGGCTGCCGCCCAGCACCAGAATGGACTTGGATTGAAACGTGGACATGCGAGACTCCTGGATGAATAATATAGCAGTGACTATATAATATGGCCGCGAGCCTCGTCAACGGATTTTGTAATGGAAACTAAAAAAACCTCCCGCCGCCCCGGCCGGCCTCGGACGTTCGATCCGGACCAGGCCGTCGCCGTCGCCCAGCGCCTGTTCCATGCGCAGGGGTACGATGCCGTCAGCGTCGCGAACGTCACCGAAGCGCTCGGCATCAATCCGCCCAGCTTCTATGCCGCCTTCGACAGCAAGGCGGGCCTGTATGCCCGGGTCCTGGAACATTACGCCGGCACGGGCGCGATTCCGATGCGGGAGCTGCTGCGGCCGGACCGGCCGGTGGCCGAATGCCTGGCCGCCGTCCTGGAGGACGCGGCGCGCCGCTATGCCGCCGATCCGAAGGCGGCCGGCTGCCTGGTCCTGGAGGGCATACACGCCGACGACCCGCAGGCCCGGCAGGCCGCCTGCCGATACCATGCGGCCGCCGAGGGGGTGATCCGCGCCTACATCGCCGAACGCCATCCCGACAAGGCCGCACGCCTGGCCGACTTCGTCAGTCTCGTGATGGTGGGCCTGTCCGCCAAGGCGCGCCAGGGTCACACCGAGGGCCGGCTGCTGGACACCGCGCGGATCGCCAGCCGGGCGCTGGCCGACGAACTCGGTCCCGGATCGGCCGGATGCTAAGATCCCAGACCTTTCCTCCGACCCGGTATCCTTCTTGAACGCCCGCCAACTGACCGGCCTGGTCCTGCTGACGCTGATGTGGGGCCTGAACTGGCCCATGATGAAACTGGGCCTGCGTGAATGGAGCCCGCTGTGGTTTCGCGCCGTCACCATGGCCGGCGGCGCGCTGGTGCTGATGGCCTATTACCGGCTTCAGGGCATCCCCCTGCTGCCGCGCGGTTTCGAGCAATGGCGCAGCGTGATCGTGCTGGGCCTGCCCAATGTGATGGGCTGGCACGGCTTGTCCATCATCGGCGTCGACCACCTGCCGGCGGGCCGGGCGGCCATCCTGGGCTTCACCATGCCCGTCTTCACGGTGCTGCTGGCAGTGCTGTTCTACGGCGAGCGATTCACCGCACGTCTGGCGCTGGCCGTCACCGCCGTCCTGATCGCCATCGCCCTGCTCCTGTGGAACGAGGTCCATGCCCTGGCGGGCAGCCCGGTGGGCATCGCCTGGATGCAGGCCGCCGCCTTCTGCTGGGCATTGGGCACGGTCTGGATGCAGCGCGCCCGGCTGGCGCTGGCCCCCGAAACCCTGGTGATCTGGATGCTGGGACTGTCCTCGCTGGCGCTGGGCGGGGTTGCGGCGGTCCTCGAACCGGCGCCGCAATGGCATTTCACCGGCATGACGTGGGCCGTGCTGCTGTGGTCCATGCTGCTCAACTATGGCGCGGCGCAGGTCATCTGGTTCGCCATGGCCCGCACCCTGCCCGCCTCCACCAGCGCCATGAGCGTCACCGCCGTCCCCATCGTCGGCATCCTGAGCAGCATCCTGATCGGCGAATGGCCCAGCTGGCAGGACGGCCTGGCGATCCTGTGCGTGGTGGTGGCGATCAGCGCCGTCCTGTTGCGGCGGGATTGAGCGCGTTATCCTAGTGTCTGACACCGTCCAGGAGCGCTCCGTGCCCAATGATCCCGACACGCGGCCCGACCCGCTGTACATTCCTCCCGCCGGCGACGTGCCGGCGCAGCTCTTCGTCCTGCTGCACGGCGAGTCGGCCGGGCCGGAACAGCTGCTGGACCTCGTGGCGGCCGTCCGCCAGGCGTTTCCCCGCGCGGCCATCCTCCAGCCCCAGGGGCCGTTCGGCGGGGATGCCCGCCGGCGATGGATCGCGCAGGCCGAGCCGGCGCCCCGGGACTATGTCGGGCTGATCGCGCAAGCCGGAGCCGCATTGGCCGACGAGGTCGCCGGCTGGCAGGCGCAGCACGGTCTGGGCGGCGAACAGACGGCACTGGTGGGATTCTCGGAAGGCGCCGCCGTGGCGCTGGAGGCCGTGTGCTCCGTGCCGGGGCTGGCGGGCCGTGCCCTGCTGTTCTCGACCCGGTTCGCCACCCTGCCCGCGTCCGTGCCGCCCACCGTCACGCTGCATCTGCTGCACGGCGCCCAGGACCGCGTCGCGCCGGCGGAACAGGCCCGGCAGGTCCATGAGCGGCTGGCGCAACTGCAGGGCGACGTGACGCTGGACGTGGCCTCGGGCGTCGGCCACAATCTGCACGCCGCCCTCATCCGGCAGGCCATCGTGCGCCTGCAGACCTGCGTGCCCCTGCGCAGCTGGCAAAGCGCGCAGGATGCCGCCCGGCTCGAGGTCGACGAATACAGCGCCGTCGAGCCTCCGGAAGGCGATTTTCCGCCCGAGGACCCGCGGGACGACAAGGCGTGACCGCGCCCTGATCGATCGGCGGGACGCGCCCGCCGGCGGGCTGTCGAGGCATGCGGCTTGCTGAGGGCAGACCATGATGCCTCTGACTGCGCGCCAGTTCGTCCATCTGGCAAAGTGTTCATTCAAGGCCTGGAAGGACGACTACGCCTCCAGCATGGGCGCAGCCATCGCGTTCTACACCGTCTTTTCCATCGCACCGCTGCTGATCATCGTCATCGCCATCGCGGGCTTCATCTGGGGCGAGGACGCCGTGCGCGGCGAAGTCATGCGCCAGCTGGGCGGACTGGTCGGCCCCGAGGGGGCGGCCAGCGTCCAGACGCTGATCCGCAGCGCCAACCGGCCGACGCACGGCATCGTGGCGACGGGCGTGAGCATCGTGATCCTGCTCGTCGGGTCCACCCGAGTCTTCGCGGAACTGCAAAGCGCGCTGGACCGGATCTGGCAGGTGCCCGACCTGCAGCGCACCGCGGGGCTGTGGCGCATGTTGCGCGCGCGGCTGCTGTCGCTGGGCCTGGTGCTGAGCCTGGGATTTCTGCTGCTGGTGTCGCTGGCCGTCAGCGCCGGCCTGGCGGCCGTGGGAGGCCTGGCCGCCGGACTGTTTCCGGGCTGGCAGGTGTTGCTGCAGGGGCTGAACACGCTGGCGTCGCTGGCGACCTCGACGGTGCTGTTCGGGGTGATCTTCAAGTTCATGCCCCAGGCCACGATCGCCTGGCGCGATGTCTGGACCGGCGCCGCCGTCACCGCCGTGCTGTTCGAGATCGGCAAGGTGCCGATCAGCCTGTACGTGGGCGAGAGCTCAACGATCTCCTCGCTGTCGGCGGCGGGCTCGCTGGTGGTCGTGCTGATCTGGGTGTACTACGCGGCCCAGGTCTTCCTGCTGGGGGCGGAATTCACCTGGTTCTACGCCAACCACCACGGATCGCGCCGGCCGCCGCCCGCGGATTGAACCGCGGCCGGGGTCCGGGCCGGCCGGGGCGGTTTCAGGCCCGGTCCCGCCCCAGCTGATACACCAGGTGGGCGCGGACCTCGGGCCACTCGCCCGCCAGCACGCTGTACATCACCGTATCGCGGATGGTGCCGTCGCGGCGCAGGGCGTGATGGCGCAGGACGCCGTCGCGCTTGGCGCCCAGGCGTTCGATGGCGCGCTGAGACGCGAGGTTGTAGTTGTCCGTGCGCCAGCCCACCACGGCGGCGCCCAGCGTGTCGAAGGCATGCTGCAGCAGCAGGAGCTTGCATGCGGTATTGACGTGCGTGCGCTGGCGGGATTTCGCATACCAGGTATAGCCGATCTCCAGCCGCGCCACCGCCGGCACGATGTCGTGGTAACGCGTCGTGCCCAAGACGGCGCCGCTGGCGGCATCCAGCACGGCGAAGGGCAGCATGTGGCCCTCGGTCTGGCCCTGCAGCGCCCGCTCGATGTAGCCGTCCGTGTCGTCCGGCTCGGGCACCGAGGTCACGCGCAGGTTCCAGAGTTCGCCGTCGGCCGCCGCGGCGCGCAGGCCGCTTGCATGGTCCGGCGCCAGGGGCACCAGGCGCACGCCGTGCCCTTCGAGGGTGACGGGCCGAGGTTTCAAGGGGATGGGGGGGATCATGGAGGCCTGTGTTCGAGTCCGGAAATCACGGTATCCAGTGTAAGCGGGCGGCCTCGGCGCGTCACGCGGGCCGCCGCAGACGGCGCCATTGTGGCTCCGCCGCCACGCGTCGGCCCACCGCGGCATGCCACTTGCTGGATAAGGGATAACCCCAAGCGGGGCCTTGTTCCATTCTTGAGGGAGGTCACCATGACCCGATCCAGAACCATCCAGGCACTGTCCATTACCGCGGCGGCGCTCGTGCTGACGGCGTGCAGCACACCCTACCGCCAGCCCCTCACCGACACCGGACAGACCGAGTTGATCACCAATGATCAATCCTACTATCGCGGCACTCAGAGCGGGATGGCCGTCGTCAACACGAACGACGCCATGATCAATGCCAATGTCATCAACGCGATATCGACGGTACCGGGTCTGCGGCAGTCCAACATCCAGGTGAGCACCCTGCAAGGGGTGGTCACGCTGCGCGGCTCGGTGGACAGCCAGATGACCGCGCAGAGCGCCGTGCAGGCCGCGCGGCAGGTGCCCGGCGTGCGCACCGTCAACTACGACCTCCGGATCATGTAATCAGGCGCGAACGGGCAGCGCCTGCGAGGGCGCCGCCCGCCGCGTCCGGGCCGGCGCTCAGGGGCGCGTGCCCGCGACTGGCGGCGAGGCCGGCTCGTCGCGTTGCTCGGGCAGGTCGATTTCTTCCCATTTTCCGTGGCGCCATCGCCCTTTGGCGCGGCCCGCGCTATGTCCCCCGGCCTGGCGCAGCAGCGCGCAGGCCTCTTCCTCGCGCTCGGGCGCGACGTGGATCACCAGCAGGGCGCCGGGCCCATGGACACTGGGAGCGGGCTTGGCGGGATCGGGACGGCTCAGCCTCGCGCGGGCGCGGGAGCGCTTGTCCGTCACCCACAGGGCGCCCCAGAGCGAACCGACATAGGCGCCCGTACCGGCGCCGGCGACCGCCACCATCTGAAGGTGGGTGGCCTGCCAGCCGATGAAGGCCCCGATCACCCCGCACAGCAGGCCGGTGGCCGCCGCCGCGGCCACCGTGCCCCATTCCCGGGGCTTGGGGTCGTGATCCGGCTGGTGGGAATCGGACAGCCTCTGCCCGTCGATGTAGAAGGTCGAGATGTCCTCGTCCTGGAATCCATGCGCGTGCAGGCTTTCGACCGCGCGCTCGGCGTCCGGGAACGTGTCGAATCTGGCGGCAACGATCAAGGGCATGTCAGTCTCCCTTGTGATCGGGCTTGCCCTTGGTCTTGGTCTCGGCCAGATCGCGCAGTTCCTTCTGGTCCATGGACTTGTACATGGAACGGGACGCGCCCTTGAGCTCGCTGACCTTCTTGTCGCCGCGCTTGGCGGCCAGGGCTATGCCCGCGGCCTGCTGCTGGGACTTGGATTTTGCCGGCATGGCGATCTCCTGAGTGAGTCGTTCACGCAGGAAGGCCAGCAAGCCTCATACCTAGGCGGGCGTCTGCGGCAGCGGAATGAATTCCATGTCGTCGCCCACCGGAAGCTTCATGCGCTGCTGGCGCCAGTCTTCCCGCGCCTGTTCGATGCGCTCGCGGGACGAGGACACGAAATTCCAGTTGATGTAGCGCTGCCCGATCGGCTCGCCGCCCAACAGCATCAGCACCGAGGGCTCGAGCGCGGTGATCTGCGCCGCGCCCCCCGCGTCCAGGACGGCCAGCTGCCCCTCGCGCAGCGCCTTGCCGTCGAGTTCCACGCGGCCCCGGGCGACGTAGACGGCGCGTTCGGGATATTCGGCGCCCAGGCTGCGCCGCGCGCCCGCCGCCATGGTCCAGTGCAGGTAGAACAGCGGGGAATGCGTTTTCACCGCGGCGGACAGCCCGTCGGCCGAGCCCGCGATCACGCGCACGGCGACGCCATCCTCGTCCAGTTCCGGCAGCTGCGACTTGCCCTCGTAGTGATAGAAGGCCGGCTCTATCTCCTCGGCTTCGTCGGGCAGCGCGACCCAGGCCTGGATGCCTTCCATGCGGGCGCCATGGGCGCGCGCATATTCCAGGCGCTCGCTGTGCGTGACGCCGCGCCCGGCCACCATCCAGTTCACCTCGCCCGGGCGGATCTCCTGCTCCACGCCCAGGCTGTCGCGGTGCGTGATGGCGCCGCTGTACAGGTAGGTGACGGTGGACAGGCCGATGTGGGGATGGGGCCTGACGTCCAGCGAACGGGGAAAGCCCGGGGCGAGGTCCAGCGGTCCCATGTGGTCCAGGAAAATGAAAGGCCCGACCATGCGGCGCGTGCGGTGCGGCAGGAGCCGTCCGACCATGAAACCGCCGCCCAGGTCGTGGTCCCGGCGGTCGATCAGCAGCGTTGCATCCATTCCCGTCTCCTTGCGGACATGCGGACAAGCCCTAGTGTGCTGTCCGGTTGATCCAGACAGCACACTAGCGTAACCCGCCGCCGGCGATTTGCCATCCCGCCGGAATCCGGGGACGCGAGGCGTCGAGGACGCGCAGCCCGGCCCCGGCTATGACACAATGCATCGAACCCGTCGCACGAGACGCAGGCCCACTCAAACAGGAGACACCATGAAACGCGATACGATCGCCATCCACGGCGGTTTTGCCGGCGACCCCCAGACGCACTCCGTCGCGGTCCCCATCTACCAGACCACCAGCTACTATTTCGACGACACCCAGCACGGCGCCGACCTGTTCGACCTGAAGGTCCCGGGCAACATCTACACCCGGATCCAGAACCCCACGACCGACGTGCTGGAGAACCGCGTGGCGCAACTGGAAGGCGGCGCGGCCGGCCTGGCCTTCGCCTCGGGCATGGCCGCCATCACGGCCTGCGTGCTGACGGTCGCCAAGGCGGGCGACAACATCATCGCCACCAGCCAGGTCTATGGTGGCACCTACACGTTCCTGCGCCACACGCTCAAGGATCTGGGTATCGAGGCCCGCCTGGTGGACGGCCGCGATCCCCAGGCCTTTGCCCGCGCCATCGACGACCGCACCCGCCTGGTGTATTGCGAATCGGTGGGCAACCCCGCCGGCAACGTGGTCGATATCGCCGCCCTGGCGGAGATCGCCCATGCGCACGGCATCCCGCTGGCCGTGGACAACACCGTCCCGACGCCGGCCCTGTGCCGCCCCATCGAGCACGGCGCCGACATCGTCATCCATGCGCTGACCAAGTACCTGGGCGGTCACGGCACCAGCATCGGCGGCATCCTGATCGATGCCGGACGCTTCCCGTGGAAGGACAATCCGCGCTTTCCGCAGTTCAACCAGCCCGAACCGGCCTACCACGGCGTGGTGTACGCCGAGGATTTCGCCGCCGTGCCCTTTGCCGGACGCGCCCGCACCGTGGCCCTGCGCAACACGGGCGGGGCGATCTCGCCCTTCAACGCCTTCCTGATCCTGCAGGGCATCGAGACCCTGGGCCTGCGCATGGAACGCCACTGCCAGAACGCCCTCGCCCTGGCGCGGCACCTGCAGCAGCACCCCAAGGTGGGCTGGGTGAATTTCGCGGGCCTGGAAGACAACCGCGATCACGCGCTGGCGCAGAAATACATCGACGGCGGGATTCCCTCGTCGCTGTTCAGCTTCGGCGTCAAGGGCGGCATCGAGGCCTGCACGCGATTCATGGACGGCCTGCAGCTCGTCAAGCGCCTGGTCAACATCGGCGACGCCAAGACGCTGGCCTGCCACCCCGCGACCACGACGCACCGGCAGCTGACCGACGAGGAACTGGAGACCGCCGGCGTCAGCAAGGACCTGGTGCGTCTGTGCGTGGGCATCGAGCACATCGACGACCTGATCGCGGACGTCGACCAGGCGCTGGCGGCGGCCTAGCGATCCGCCAGGCCGGCGGCGCCGGTCCGATCAGAAATCGATCGACGCCGACAGCAGGTAGGTCCGGCCCGCCGCATTGGTCGCGTACGCCCCCCGGACGGTACTGACCAGCCAGTACCGCTTGTCCGTGAGATTGTCGACGTCCGCCCGGATCACCACGGATTTCCCGCCGATACGGGTGCGGTAGCGCGCGCCGAGACCGACCGTCGTGACGCTGGGCAGGCTCAGGGTGTTCGCATTGCTGATGTAGGTCGATGCGGTATGCGACACCCGGCCATTGAGGCTGAGGCCGGACACCCACGGCGCATCCCAGTCGAGTCCCAGGTTGTAGGTCCGGCTGGGGACGCCCGGCGTCGCATTCCCCTGGTTCACACCGTTCTGCGTCTTCGTCAGCCGGCTTTGCACGAAAGCCGCGCTGGCGATCAGCCGCAAGCCGGGCGACAGCTCGCCATAGGCCGACAGTTCCAGCCCGCGGTTGCGCTGCTCGCCAAAATATCCGTAGTTCCGCTGGCTGTCCGGCAGGCTGGCGTCCCCGTCCGCATACGCGCTGGGCCGGGTCAACTGATAAACGGCCGCGGTGGTCGTGAGGACGCCCCAGTCGACCTTCACGCCCATTTCATATTGCTTGGATCGATAGGGCTTGAGGATCTCCCCCGCATTGGCATACAGGGGGCCGACGATGGACCCGGGGCTCAGTCCCTCGGTGTAGTTGCCGTAGATGGACACATATTCCGTGGGCTTGACCACCAGGCCCAGGGCGGGCGACCATTCGCTGGCCTCGTACCGCTGGGTCAGAGCCCCGGTCGTCTGGTTGAAACTGTCCGTCCTGACGCTCTGGCGGCGCATCCCCAGCGTCAGCAGGACGCGGTCGTCCACGAACGACAGGGTATCGGCGAGCGCGACGCTGTCCAGCGTGGTCTCACCCGAGCGCGTGGGATCCTGGCGGACCGAAGGCGCGGGCGGCAAGGGGGACGGATCGTAGACGTTCGACGGCGCGAACAGCGCCCCCGGAGAATAGGCGGAGCCTGACTCCTGCCGCATTCTCGTCAGGCCGACGTTGAGCTGATGACCGATGGGACCGGTGGAGAAGCGGGATTTCGCCCCGATTTCCCCGCTGAAGGTCTTTGTATAGGAATCGTAGTAAGTCGTCTGGACGGAGAAATCCCCGTCCGTATCGATCCCGCCCGAGGTGACGGGAAAGACCTGCCGGATCTGGTTGTCCCGGTAGCCGCCCGCGACATAGGCCGTCAGGTGGTCGTTCAGATCGTATTCCAGGCGGGACATGACCGTCCTGTCCCGCTGCGTCAGCGTCGTGCCGGGGTAGAAGGTGATGCGTCCGTCGGGCGCCTCGGGAATTTCCGTGATGTCCGGACGGAAGCCGATCTGGCCGCGGAAATCGTCCACGGTGTCGTCGGAATAGATCGCGTCGAGAGACCACCGCAGCCGCGAGCCGCGATAATCCAGCGCCAGCGCACCCAGGCCGAGATCCTGTTTCCCGCCGTCGATGCTGCCCTCGCCGCCGCGCAGCACGCCGTTGAAGCGCACGCCCCAGGCCTTGTTGTCCCCGAATCTCCGGCCGACATCCAGATGGGTCGATACATTCGACCGGGTGGCATAGGCGGTGGTGAGCCGGGTCAGCGGTTCATCGTCCGCGCGCTTCGTCACGACATTGACGCTGCCCCCGATGCCGCCGTTGGGAGGAATGCCGCGCATCAGGGTGCCAGGCCCCTTGAGGAGTTCGACACGCTCGAGGATCTCCGTGGGCACGCGATTGCCGGGCAGCAAGCCATACAGGCCGTTGAGGCCGGTATCCAGGGACGAAATCGTGAACCCGCGTATCTGGAAGTCCTCACCGAACCCGCCGGCCGAAGTCGTGGTCCGCACCGAAGCGTCTTTCGTGATGACATCGGCGAGCGTGCGCGCCTGGATGTCGTCCAGAAACTGCGACGTGAAGTTCACCGTGCTGAAAGGCGTGCTCAGGACGTCGCCCGACCCCAGGATTCCCAGGTCGCCGCCACGCGCGAGTTGTCCGCCCGCATAGGGCGGCTCGAGACCGCCCGGATCCCGCACGCCGTACACCGTGACGGCGGGCAGTTCGGTCGTGGATTCCGCGGTCTGCGCGGCAACAGGGGCCGCCGCGACCATGACGCCGGCGGCAGTCAGGGCGGCGGCAAGCAAGGAAAACGGATGCTGGGACTCAGGCTGGGGCATGGAGCGTCCAATAGTCGAAATGGCAAGGGATCGCCGGCGGCGGGCCGGCGCAACGGGAGGCGAAGGCAAGGCCTCTGCGCTGCATCACGGCAGGTGGATGCGGGCCACGCTGCCCGGGCCGCTGGCGGAATGATCCTTGTTGCCGGGGGTCTTGATCGTGACGTAGAGGGACTCGCCTTCCGGCCCCAGCAGCAGGCTGTTGGGCAGCTGCGGCAAGGCGTACGTCTTGATGGTCTCCAGGCTTGCCCCGTCCAGGATGCTGACGGTCCCCTGGCGTCGATGCGACACGGACAGGCGGTCACGAGCCGGATCGAACACCACGTCCAGCGCATCGCCGCCCTCGATCCGGCGGACCATCCTGCCGGTCTGCGTGTCGAACACCGCGATGGCCTTCTGCTTGAAATTGTCGGTCGCAAAGAGACGATGGCGTTTCTTGTCCAGGGCCAGGTTCAGCAGCAGCCATTCTTTTCCGTCACCCGTCTTCCAGCGCTCGGCGATGCGGTTGTCCCGGGTATCGATCACCAGGATCTCGCCGTCGCCATTGGCCGCATACAGGCGGTCGGCCGCCGGATCGAGCAGCAGGCCCGTGACCCATTTCCCCGCGTTCTCGATCGTGGCCCGCGTCTCCAGGGTCTTTCCGTCCAGCAGCCAGATCTTCCCGGGATTGCCCACGCCACTGACATAGACGGCCTGTTGCCGTTCGTCGTACCGGACCTTCCGGGTTCCGTACGGAAAGCCATCCCGCCCCACCCCCTTGAAAGCGGTGCGGGCGACGATGCGGCCCGTTTTCGTGTCCATGGCGCTGACACCCTGGCTGGTGCTGTTGGTGATATAGAGCATCGCACCCGACGGATCGACGGTCAGGCCGTAGTTTTTCTCGTCCGTATATGTCTTGCCCAGGGTCTGCAGCGTTTCGGGATCCAGCTTGTAGATCACGCCGCCCTGCACACCGCTCACGGCTTCGGCCGAGGCGACATACAAGGCCTGCGCCGCGGCGCTGTAAGCCATTTCATAGACGCCTGGCGCCAGGGGGCGGCGCAATGCGCCGTCCGCCGTGATGGTGAGCGGCTGGACTTCCCGGGACGGCGCGGCATCCGCCGCCTGGGCGCCTCCCGCAGCGGCGAGGCTGAGCGCCAGCCCGAATGAAAGCAGGCGAGACATCGGAATCTGAAGAAACGGCATGATCGTCCATGGCTGTTGAAAGTCCGACGTATCATAATACAAATGTGACTGATGTTGATAATTGTTCGCAATTACTTTATTGGCGAACGGATATCCCCTGCCGCGATCATGCCCTGCTCGCGGGGGCGGCGATCAGCCGATCTCGTCCGTACGCAGCCAGCCGGTCAGGCTCCAGCGCGTGGCCCGGGCGGGCAGGACCTCGTGGGGCATGACGCCACTGACGAAGACCGCCAGCCGCCCTCCCAGGGGCGGAAAGCGTCCGATTTCCGCATCCGGGTCGTAGGGCTGGTACAGGCACAGCTCGCCGCCGTCCGACGGGTCCCAGCCGGGATTCAGATACAGCACGATCGAGACCTTGCGGTGGTCGGTGCCCCGATGCTGGTCGATGTGCTTGCGATAGCCCGCGCCGGCATCGTAGCGGGCGAAATGGAATTCCTGGCTGCGCAGGCCCATGCCGTAGCGCTCGTTCAGCACGGCGCGCAGCCCCGCCATCCAGGCGAAGAACGGGTGGCGCGCCAGCTCCGAGCCGGGCTGCACCCAGCAGATGAAGTCGCCGCGCACGGCGGGCTGGCGGGCGTCGTTGACACTGCGGCCGATCTCGCCCCCGGTGAACTCGCCGGCCTCCCACAACTGCCGGCCCCGGGCCAGCAGCCCGTCGCGCCAGTCCGGCGGGATGAGGGTGTCGGAGACGGCCCACCCCTGCTGGTTCAGCAAACGGATGATGTCATCATAGTCATTCATGGGAACCCGGCTCGCCTGTGTCACAATCATGGATCGAAAAAATTTTACCCGACCCGTCCCCGCCGATCATGCCTGTCCTCCGTCAACTTCCCCGCTGGGCCTGGATCGGGACCGGCATCCTGGCGCTCATCGCCGGGCTGGTCAATGCCATCGGCTATCTCGGCTTCATGCACGAGCCCATCACCAACCTGACCGGCAACACGACCCAGCTGGGGATGGCGATCAGCGCGGGCGACTGGGACCTGACGCTGCACTGGGCGCTGACCATCGGCGCGTTCGTGCTGGGGGCCGCCGTCAGCGGCGTGATCGTCCGCCAGGGCACGCTGCAACTGGGGCGCCGCTACGGCGTGGCCATGTTGCTGGAATCCGTCCTGCTGTTCGGCGCGGTCCCGCTGATCGACGCCGCCCATCCCGTCGGGCTGTACCTGGCGTCCATGGCCATGGGCTTGCAGAACGGCATGGTCAGCGCCTACAGCGGCGCCGTGATCCGCACCAGCCACGTGACCGGGATCTTCACGGACCTGGGCATGTACCTGGGCTACCTGTTGCGCGGCATGCGGGTG
This sequence comes from Castellaniella sp., assembly GCA_035707805.1. Classification (GTDB taxonomy): domain Bacteria; phylum Pseudomonadota; class Gammaproteobacteria; order Burkholderiales; family Burkholderiaceae_B; genus Castellaniella. The sequence continues at coordinate 24,464 of DASSTS010000022.1, forward strand.
GATCCGCTGCGCCTGCGGCTGTGCGGGATCGTCGTCATGCATTTCCTGGCCGGCAGCATCGCCGGCGCCCTGCTGTTCGCCCGCCTGCGCGAACATGCCCTGCTGGTGCCCGCCGCGCTGACCGGGATCGGCTCATTGGGATATGGTCTGTACCGCTGGCACGCCGGCGTCCGCCCGCGCTAGCCGCGACACCTGGCTCAATACAGCGGCAGCGAGAACCGCGCCCCCCAGCCATAGTCCCCCGAATTCAGGTCCCGGGTGGTCTCCAGGCGGACCCTCAGGTAGGGCCCGTAGCGAAAGCCGTGGATCAGGCCCAGCCGCTGGTCCAGCTCGCCGCTCATGCTCACCTGGCGTTCAAAAGAACCGCTGAACGAGCCCCAGCGCCCGGCCGCCAGGTCCAGTTGCCACTGATTGCGGACGCAATCGCAGCCGGCCTCGCCATACGAAGCCAGGTCGGCGTAGCCCGGCCCCTGCCGCATGTTGATCCAGGACAGGTCCAGCCCCCGGCTCAGGCCCAGCGTGTAGCCCAGCCGGCGGCGCCACCCCGCCTGCTGCGCCTGGCGTGCGCCCGACAGGCCGAAGCGCCAGGCGCCGAACTCGCCCATGGAGTACGTGCCGCCCAGGCCCAGCGCGGTGAGGTCGGGCGCCCGCTGCAGGCGCGTGGCGACCGACAGGCGGCGGTCCAGTGCATACCGCGCCGAGGCGTCCACGGCCACCGGCCCGTAGCTGAGGTCGCCCTCGGCGGGCGTCTGGCCGGTCTGCGCATCCAGCGCCCCGGCCGCCACGGCGTAGTCCCAGGACCGGGCCTGCAAGGCGCCCGAGGGCCGGGACCGGTACAGCCCCACCCCGGCCAGGGATACGGACTGCCCCCACGCCGGCGTGTCCGAGGCGGTATTGCCCACGGTCAGGCCGAACCCGGCGGAACTCAGGTAGCGCCAGTGGCGCGCGCCCAACGACCAGGCGTCCAGGCCGCGCGACGGAGGCGGAGCGAAGAGATCCGCGGTATCGGACGGCAGCATGGGGCCGCCCGACAGGCCCGTCTCATCCGCGATCAGGGCATGGCCCGGGAACAAGGCGTCGTAAGGAATCCATTCATAGGCCGCCCCGGCGTCCGCGGCGGGGGCATCGTCGGTGACGGCATCCCCCGCCACTGCATCATCCGGCAGCGCCGGCAGCGGCCGGGCGACGTCATGCGGCACCGGCGGCACCGCGTAGCGCTGCGGCGAGAGATCGATGAGGCCCGCCCCGTAGCCGGCCGCGCGCCCCGCGCAGGCCGCGGCCAGGCCGGCGCCAAGCAGCAGCATCGATGCGATGGATCGCCAGAATCTCCTGTTCATTCAACTACACCTGGGGGCATCCGTCCGGAAATCCAGTCAGGATGCCGCTTTCATTCCTCGGAAACGCCTTCCGGCATAGGCCGCCAGCAGGACCAGGCCGGTCGAGATCAGGATCATCACGATCCCCAGGGCGGACAGCTTGCCCCACAGGCCGTCGTCGGCGAAGTTGAGGATCTGCACGGCCAGGACCTCGCTGCCGGGGCGCGACAGCACCACGGACACGGTCAGCTCGCGCACGAACATCGTGGCCATGAGGATCCAGGCGTCTTTCTGCCAGAACGGCAAAGTGTGGCGCAAACTGGAGGATTTTTCCAGCCATGCCGCGAGACACCGGGGCGGCCGCCGCGCGGATCGCAGTCCCGCTAAGGGGCCTCTCGCAGTTCCAGGACGGCGATTCCCTGATCGCGGCAGTAACGCTCGTAGTCGGCCAAGCGGTCGGCCGCGGTGATCCGTCTGCTCACGGAACCGTCGGGCTGCAGG
>DASSTS010000023.1:0-46049 GCA_035707805.1 Castellaniella sp.
TGAAAGGAGGCTCCGAAATTCTACTGGCTGATGTCTACTCTGAGGGGGATCCTACGCAGCCATTTGCGAGGTCTCCTCGCGTCTGTATCCCTCGCTCCCCGCCAGCCAAGCCTGCGAGTGTGTTGAGTGTCGCAGGGGTTCGCCGACGGGCGCAGGTGTCTTCCTCCTCAAGACTGCCGACTACGCGCATTATCTGGCGAGCGTCAGACCGATGCAGTTGCGCGATAAGATCACCAGCAGCGGCGTCGACGAGAGGTCACCCGTGATGAATTTTGGAGAATCCAAAGGAAGAGGCTTTGACCACGTGGTCATCATTCCCACGGCGCCGATGCAAAATTGGCTGGTCAACCCCACAGCCGAGTTAAAGGCTCAGAGCCGAGCCAAATTCTACGTCGCGCTCACGCGGGCTCGCGTTAGCGTGGCCATTGCGATGAATTGGGGTACCGCGCCCCTGCCCGCAGGCTTTTCTCTCTACGAGCGCGCAGGGTCAACGTAACGTCGGCCCCGCCCTGCGACCCGCGACGTGGGCAGGCATGCCGCTCGATAGTGCACCCATTGCTGGCTTCTGCCCAGCCTTCATGATCTCCGATAGATGAACGGCTGCAACTGGCCGAAAGCAGCCGTTCATGCAGATCAATTCGGAAAGTTCAGAACTAAGCGGTGGAAAGTACGGAAAGTTCAGAACTGAACGACTAGATTGTTCGAGACTCGATGGTGGATTTCCCGTAACCCACTGATTTCAAAGAGGTGGCGGTTCAGGACTCAGTGGCGTTCGACCTCCGGCATGGCGCTGGCACAGATTGAAGGGCGGGTTGCACCGGTATTACATGTTCGTCATGGTTGTAATTTTTTCCCGGGTTTACCCGGATTCCCTACAGGCAGGCCTGATTCATTTCAACAGCAACGAAAATTTTTAGAAACAGGGTTTGCCGTTCATCTCCCTCAAGATGCAGGGGTCCGCTGCCCAAGAGACGCAATCGGGTAGCGAGCCTGAATCATTTTGCGCTATACGCCTGCCCGCATACGGGACCGCGTTTCGATTTCATGTCGATCGACGTGCCCGCGGGCGACCTCTTGTACTGGAGCCTCCACGTTCAGGGCTCGGTATTCATCACTACAGGAGAGACCTTGAATGACTGCCTTTACCATCGCTCCGATAGGAACCTGCCGCATCCATACGCCGTTGCGCGATGGCGCGGGACGCTATCCGATCCGGCTGCAACTCGGGCGTAACTACGGTTTCGTGCACACAGCCGCCGAAGCGCTGCAGCAGGCGCGATTCATGTTCGGCCGGGCCGACATTCCCGCCGACGTCCAGCGTCTGATCTTCCGGCCTTCGAATGGCGGGCAGGCGCGCCGCGGCACCCACGAACCGGCCGACCTGTACATGGTCGAGCTGTCTTCGCGCAAGCTCCTGACCATTGATGGCTCTCCCATCCAGTCCAACTACCTGGTGCGCTATTTCAGCGAGTTTTTCGCCGATCGGGCGCGTACCCGCCAGTTCTGGTCCATGGCCAGCACCGAACGGCTTGCCGAGCGCCGCGCCATCCTGGACGGGGATCCGGTCTTCAACAGCCTCAACGCGGACGACCGCGACTTGCTCGCCCGCATCGTCCGGCGCGATCAGGCGGACGAGGAGGTCGAGCAGGAGATGCGCCAGCTTGTCGAGCTGCTGGGCAGGGACAAGGTGGTGTTCGTCACGCACGTCAATGCCATGACGCCGGACAACGCGACCATCGAGCAGCGGGCGCAATTGATCGCCGCCGTGACCGCCGCCGCCCAAAGTATCGGCGTGCCTTGCTATGACCCCACGCCGCTGATGAACAAGATCGGCCAAGCCGAAGCGATGGAGGACGGCGGGCTCGACCTGACGCACTACACCCCGCTCTTTGCCGAGCGCCTGTGCACGGACTGGTACAAGAACTTCATGCGTCCGCGGATGGGAACGTCCGCCCCGCAGGCCGCCGCGCCCAAGCTGGCTGTCGACGAGAGCGCCGAATCCATCGAAAAGCTGTGGGACTCCGGCAATCTGCGGGGCGCCTCGTGCCGCGTGCGCGACGTGCTGCGCCGCTACCCCGGGCTGCCCGATCATGTCCTGCTGTTCGCAAGGATCCAGGAGGAGCTGGGCGATTACGAGGGTTCGCTGGCGCTGCTGGACAGCATGGACGGTGCTCTGGCCTCGGGCAGCAAGGCCGAACAGATCCTGATGCGGAACCAGTTCAAGCTGGGCCGCCATGATGCCGCGTACGCATTGGCGGCCAGCCTGCTGGGCGACGAGATCGAGACGCCGGAAATCGTCCGGGTCGCGGCGGTGTCGGCGGGTCATCTGGGGTACGTGGACGAAAGCCTGGGCATGTGGAAACAATTGTTCCGCATCTCCTCGCCCGCGGACGCGACGGCGGTGGAAGCGGCCGACAAGGTGCTTGCGCTGCTGCAGGCGGCCGGCGACATGGCCGCGGCCATCCGCTGGGTCCATGAGGTCCGCGCGGTGATCCCCGGCTATGGCCGCGGCTTCGCGGTGCTGTGGCGGGACCGGTTGCTGGCCGGCGACCGCGACGCGCTGCGCGACCTGGCCGCGGAGCATCCCTCGCTGGATGACGCCGAGGTCCTGGAACTGGTCAAGGAGGCTTCGTGGCGGGACTGCATCATGGCCGCGGCAACGCTGGCGGCATCGTGCGGCCTGGCCAAGAGCGAGCAGGAGGACATCGGCGCATGGCTGCGGACGCAGTCCGCGGCCTGGGCCGAGGAAGGCAATCGCGCGCTGGAGGAAGGGCGCCTGCGCGACGCGGCCGAGCGGATCTGCGCGCATCGTCTGCTCGATCCCGATGCGCTGGCCGGCGCGCGGGCGCAGCGGGCGTTCGAACGTGCGATGCGCCTGGGCGTACGCGCCGCTCTGGTGGCCGGCAATCACAAGGAAGTGATCGACCTGACCAACCTGGCGATCGACACCCACGTGGATTTCCCCGAATTGCACGCCATGCGGGGCCGCGCCGCCGATGCGCTGGGGGACAAGAAGACCGCGATGCGGCACCTGGGCCAGGCCGCGGCGGGCGACTCCGCGCCGCTCAGCGCCAAGCTGCACTTCGCCCGGGCCGCGTTCAACGGGGGCGGGTTCGGTGAAGCCATCGACGCCTACCAGGACGTGCTCGCCCATCCGTCCGCCGACCAGAGCGCGCGGGACGAAGCGCAGCGCCAGCTCGGCAGGCTGGGCCCACGTGCGATCCGCAGCGCCCGCCAGCTCCTGTCCCAGGGGGATCACCAGGCCGCCTGGGACCTGCTGGACCGGGTCGCCCAGTCGTGGCCCGAGATGGAGGAGGTGGCGCACGAAAAACGGCGCATCCTAGCTTATCTGTACGCCGAGGCGCGCGCGCTGGAACCGTCGAGCACGACCGAGCGCCTGGAGCTGGGCGAGCGCATCCTGAAGCTCGTGCCCGACGATCCCATCGGCCTGCGTCTGGCCGCCGTGGGGGCCATGCGTCTGCGCCGCTTCGAGCAGGCCTTGCCGTACTGGAAAAAGCTGCGGGAGTCTTCCGAAAGCCCGGAGCAGTTTGACCGCTACATCGAGCGTTGCATGGTGTGGATCGACAAGCTCAATGGGAGAAAGGTGGCATGAGTCTCCCTCTGATTGCCGAGCAAGCGGACGCTACAGTCGATCTTCAACAAGTTCAAGCGCAGTTGGCCGCAATCATTGCGGAGTCGAGACGGGTTCAAGTCGCACAGGAGAATCTGACCCGCGCGCAGGCGCTGGCCGAGGCGCACATGGAGGACCCGAAGGTCCGCTTCCTGCTGCTTCGATTGCAGGAACTGGCCGGTCTGAACGAGGGCATGGCCGAGCAGTGGGCGACCTTGCTGCAGGAATGCCCGGACGATCTGCAGATCGTCCGTTATTGCGCCACGCGCCTCGTGAAGGAGCGGCGCGTCGACGAGGCCCTGTCGCTGGTCGACCACCATCTGCCCGAGTCCTCGACCGATTCCGACCGCCTGTTCGCCCGGGCGAAGCTGCTGGGCGACATCCGGGCGCACGAACAGTCCGACGCCTTGTTCCGCCGCTTGATCTCGCAGAATACGGATCGCAATATGCGGGCCGAGTTTGCCAAGCGTCTGCGCAAACGCGGCTTGCTGGCCGAGGCGTTCGAGGTGATCGCGCCGGTGGTCAAGCACCTGGCGCCCGGCAGCAAGGCGGCCGAACTCGCCGAGGGGCTGGCAAGCGACTATGCGTTCTATCAGCGCTTCGAATCCGAAGAGGCATTGACGGGAAAAGACGTCCGGATCGTGTCGATGAAACATGCGATCCTGCACTTCCGCAACCGGAAGATCGCCGAGCATGGGCTGGACAAGTCCGTTTCCGTGGCCCTGGTCACGGGCAGCCTGGGCCCCGGGGGCGCCGAGCGGCAGTTGACGCGTCTGGCCGGTGAGCTGACCCGCATGGCCAAGTCCCGCCGCCGGCGGCCTTCCGCCGACATCCCGCTGCGGCCCAAGAAGGTCGAAGTGCTGGTCAAGCAGCACACCGAGCCGACGGGCTCGCCCAAGAAGCAGGACGATTTCTTCCTTCCCGTCCTGATCAAGGCGCATATTCCCGTCACGGAGATCAACCGCTTGCCGGCCATCTCGGTGTCCCACCAGACCGTCCCCGAAGGAAACCTGGCCCGTCTGCTGGAACAATTGCCCCCGCCTGTCCACTATGGCGTGACGCGGCTTGCGCCGGTGCTGCGGGCCAATCCGTTCGACGTGGTGAGCCTGTGGCAGGACGGCACTTGCCTGTTCGGCGCGCTGGCGGCCTTGCTGGCGGGCACCCCGACCATCCACCTGGTGTTCCGCGGCTTGCCGCCGAACATCCGCAAGGATCGCTTCCGCGCGGAGTATCCGGAGCTGTACCAGGCCCTGGCCCAGGTGCCGGGGGTGGTCTTCGTCAGCAACAGCCGCAAGGCTGCGCAGGCCTACGCGGAGTGGCTGGACATTCCGGTCGAGCGCTTTCATATCCTGTACAACGGCGTGCCCGAACTGCCGACCGACGCGTCGGACGCCGACAAGGAATTGTGGGCAGCCTTCCATGCCAGCACGGACGACGCCACGGAAACGATCGGCGGCGTATTCCGGCTGGAACCGGACAAGCGACCTCAGCTATGGATCAAGCTGGCCGCGCTGTACCTGAAAGAGCGTCCGCGTGCGCGCTTCGTCATCGTGGGCGACGGGCGTTTGCGCGAGAACATCGAGGCGCTGGCGCAAGAACTGCACGTGAGCGAGCGGTTGTTGCTGGTGGGCTTGTCGAACCATGTCGGCTATTGGTATTCGCGGATGGATGCCAGTGTGCTGCTGTCGCGCTATGAAGGCTTGCCGAACGTTCTGATCGAGGCTCAGTTGCAGGGGGTCCCCGTGGTCTCGACGCCCGCTGGCGGCGCGGGCGAGTGCTTCGTGGAAAACGAGACGGGCCACCTGCTCAGCGACGTCGTTCACCCGGATCTGCACGAAGCGTGCGAGAAGGTCGCCTCGATGGTGGACAAGGTGCGCAGCAACGAGGACTTGGGGGCGCAAAGCCGCCGCCGGGCGCAGAAGCTGTTTTCGCTCGAGGCGATGCTCACCAAATTCCTGAGCCTGTGCATGCCCGGCATGTCCGAGCACGACGAACGCGTCGATCTCGCGCCGGCCATGGGCCTGATGCGGGCGTGACGGGCAATCGCTCTTCTTTTGGCTGCTGGAATTGGAGGATCTTATGCGGATGGGAGTCCAGGCCCTGAGCTTGCGGCGCAACGCGGTGCGGACCATGTTGCTGCTCACAGTACTGACACTCACAGGCTGCCAGCTGCCTCGATCCGGCCCCATGCTGAGCGAAATGACGGGGGCTCATGATGACAAGGACGTCATCGTGATGCCCGTGTCGCGTGAGCTCGCCCGGCAGAGCCGGGATCCCGAGGTCACCGATTTTCCCGCGCGCTACCGCGATCTCACGCAAGCGGGATTCGACCGCCTGGTGCCCGGTGACGGCATCAACATCAAGGTGTGGGAACGCGGCGGCCTGGGCGTGTTCGCGGCGGACCCGTCCGGTGTCAGCGACCTGGGCAATCATCAGATCGACCGTTCGGGCCATGTCTCGTTCCCCATCCTCGGCAAATTCAAGGCCGAGGGCCTGACCCTCGCGCAGTTCCATGACGCCGTGATGGCGCGCCTGAGCACACTGGTCGTGGGCGCCGACGTCAGCGTGACGCGCGCGCCCGACGAACGCGGACAGATGGTGACGGTGCAGGGAAATCTGACCAAGCCCGGCCTGTATCCCATCACGCAGACGTCCCAGCGCCTGAGCAGCGCCTTGGCGCAGGCGGCGCCGGTGCAGGACAATCCCGAGCAGATGATCATCAGCCTGCGCCGCGGCAAGCAGGTCGCCTCGGTGCGGCTGTCGGACATCTACCGGAACCAGAACAACGACATCCTGTTGCGTGCGGGCGATGTCATCACCGTCTATGACGACAAGGAGTTCCTGACCGTGCTGGGAGCCGCCGGCACCCAGGGACGCGTGGCCATCAGCAAGCGCAATTACAGCGTGCTGGATGCCCTGGCCGATTCCAGGGGGCTGGACGACAAGCTGGCGGATCCGCGCTCCGTGTTCCTGTTCACACCCGCGAAGGCCGGGGTGGACGGCAAGCCCGACATGCTGCCCGTGGTTTACCGGTTCGACATGACCCGGCCTGAACAGGTGGCGCTGGCGCGTGAATTCACGGTCCATGAAGGCGAGGCGATCTATATTTCGGACGCGCCGTTCACGCAGGTGCAGAAGGTCCTGTCGGCCTTCCGCTTCACCATGAGCGCGGGCTTCAGCGCCACGAAGGCCATCGACAGCGACACGGGCGCCAGCTCGTCGACGCTAGCCCAATAGCCTGTCGATGAGTAACGAGGACCGGATCAAGGGCTGGCGATCGCGCCGGAAAGACGGGAACTACACCGTCGGGGCCGGGGTCGCCGCCTGGCGGCTGGATCCGGCCGCGCTGTTCGAAGCCAAGGCGCCGCCGGCGGTGCTGTTCAAGCCCTTGCTCGCCCGCCTGCAGGGCGGGCCCCACGAATCCGTGGCCGCCCGGCGGGCGGTGTACGAGGCGGTCCAGGCGGAGCTGGAGGCGGAGATCGCGCGCAGCGCGGTCGACGAAGACCTGGCCGGGTTCTCCCGGCGGCGCCTGCGCATCATCGTGCGCCTCCTGGAACAGGACATCCGCGCGGGCGTGGCGGTCTTCGCGCCGGGCTACCTGCCGGCCAAGCTGGTGGCCGAGGACGAGCGCCTGGCCGCGGCGCACGCGCGGCGCGTGGAGCGGCGCAAGCAAGACGAGGCGCGGGAAGCCCGGCGCCATGCGTCACGCAACGACATTGCGCTGGAAATCGAGGTGGCGCAGGACGAGGCGGGCGACCTGGCGATCCTGCGCGACCGGCTGCGCCTCCTGCATGAAGGGCAGGCGGCGGGCCGGGCCGGCAAGGCCCAGCCGGTCGGGCGCACGCTGGTGGCGATGTTCCTCTACCAGTTGCGGGTGATGCAAGGCGAGAGCCGCATCGCTTTGGTGTGGGCGCTGGTCGGCCCCGTGGTGCTGCTGACCCTGATTTCGTCGCTGTACATCCTGTTGGGCACGCATTACATCCTGGGCATGGACGTGCAGACGTTTTCGCTGTTGGGGGCGACGACCTGGATCATGGTCCGGCAGATCGCCTTCCGCAGCAGCACGGCCTACGTGTCGGCCCGCGGCTTGCTGAACTTCCAGGGCGTCACGCCGCTGATGTGCGCCCTGGTGCAGTCGCTGATCTATGTGGCGGTCTATCTGGTGGTCTTCGCCGTGTTGATCACGGCGGGTCACGCGCTGGGCTTCATCACCTTGCCGATCAGTTGGGCCGGCTTCGTGCTTTTCGTCGTTCTGATGGGGGGTTGCGGCGCGGCCATGGGCCTGCTGTTCGGGACGATCGCGACCTTCTGGCACTTCTTTCTACGGCTTGCGCCGATCATCGAACGTTTCCTGCAGATCTTCGCGGCCGTCTTTTTCGTATCGGAACAGTTGCCAGAACAATTGCGTCCCTGGGTGCTCTGGTCGCCGTTCGCCCATGGCATGCAGCTGTTGCGCTCGGCCTACTTTCCCGCGTACCAGTCGCACGACGCCAGCTTGGGCTATTTCCTGAGCTCGCTGGTGTTCCTGATGGTGGTGGCCCTGATGGCCGAGAGCCTGGCCCGCCCCAATGTCCAGCCGATGTGAGGTAGAACCTGTGCGAGGCTTCTTTCAATGTTGACGGACTCGGGGACGATCATCCAGATCAACGGCGTGACCGACGAGCCCTATGTCTTCGGCCACAGGCAGCCGCTGTTGGCCAATGCCAGTCTTGATATCCCGGTCGGGCGCTACGCTTTGCTGTCGCCGGTGCCGGAAATGCACCGCCAGCTGCTGGACGTCCTGTGCTGCCTGCGCCCGCCGCGCCAGGGCTTCGTCAAGCACGACGGCGCCGTCTCGTGGGCGATCGGCCGGCAAGGCTTCATCCGCGGCAAGGCCACCGGCCTGAGCATGATCGATTTCGTCAGCGAAATCTACGAGATCGATGCCGATGCGACGCACGAACTGATCGCTGACCTGGTCAGCGACCCCAAATGCCTGGCCATGCCCATGGAGCATTGGCCGCTCTACGCCCGGCAGGAATTTTCATTCGCGCTGGCGCTGGCGCCGGCGTTCGACGTCTACGTGATCGAAGGCAGCATTCCTTTCGAGCCCTGCCGTTTCACCCGCCTCTGGCTCGCCCTGTTCGAAGAACGGCTGGTGGGCCGGACTCTCATTTTCTCCAGCTACCGCCAGAATCAGTTGGCGGACTATTGCTTCAAAGGCTTGATCTATGAACGAAGCGCGCTCCGCATCGACGACGACCTCGACCAATGCCTCCTCAAGTATCCCCCGCGACGCTCACGGAGCGACTCCGGAACGCGCGGGGACGACTTCGGAGGCGGCTTCGACGAGGGTCAGCTCGGGTTCTGAAGACGGGTTGGAGATCGAACGCCGCCGCCGCGAGCGGCAGTCGGCGCTGCGCGAGCGCCGCCGCCATCGCTGGATCAACGCGCTGATCGTCGTCGCGCCGGTGGCGCTTACCCTGGTCTACGTGTGCTTCGTCGCCACGCCGCGCTATGAGGCGGAGTCGCGGTTCTTCGTGCAGTCGGCCTCCGGCCAGCAAGGCGGCGGCGCGGCGGCGGCCAGTCTGCTCACCACGGGGAATTCGGGCGGCATGCTCGGCGGATTCGTGGACGGGTGGGCCGTCGCCGACTTCGTGAGGTCGCGCGACAGCATGCAACAGCTCGATCGCAAGGTCGGCCTGCGTCATTACCTGACGAACGCCGGATGGGATCCGCTCAACCATCTTGCCGAGGATTCCAGCGAGGACGAGCTGTATCGGGCCTACCAGGCGTCGGTGCAAGTCTCGTTCAACGCCCTGGAGCAGATCGTCGTGCTGCGGGTCAGCGCGTTTTCCCCGGAAGACGCGACCAGGCTTTCCAAGGCGCTGATCAGCCTGGCCGAGGAATTCGTGAGCACCATGAACGAGCGGGGCGTTGCCGACAAGCTGACGGTCAGCGAGGAGTCGGTCAAGCTGGCCGAGCAGGAGGCGCTCGCCGCCCGGGACGCGCTGACGGCATGGCGCACCGCGCATGGAAACATCGATCCCGCCGCCAGGGTGTCGATGCTGTTGAATCTGTCCAGCCAGCTGGAAGGGGAGCTCAGCAGCGCGCAGATCAGGCTGGACAAGATCCTGGCGCTGAACAACAAGGATCACTTCATGCTCAAGCCCGCCAAGCTGCAGGTCGCCGCCCTGAAAAAACGGCTCGCGTCCGTGCGTGATCGTCTGAGCGGAAACGGCAATACGGAAGCCAAGCAGCTCAAGTCGTACGAGGCGCTGCGCAACGCCCAGGCGTTCGCGGATTCGAATCTGACGCTGGCGCAGCAATCGTATCAGCAGGCCATGACGGACGCCCTGCGCTTGCAGCGGTATCTGTCCATCATTGCGCAGCCGGTTCCCACGGACCGGCCCAGCAGTCCGCGCACGGCTGTCCTGCTGCTGCAGGCGCTGGCGCTGGGTTTTGTGCTCATGTTCATCGCCCGCGTGGCGATGGCCTGGTTGAGAGGACTTCGCCATGGTTGATACGGAAATCGAAGGCCGCCGGCCCGTGGCGGACGCCGGCCCCCAAGACGCCGCCGCCCGCTTGCGCGACATCATCGGGCGGATCCGCGCCGCGCCCGACCCCGGGCGCGACATGGCCGCGCTCGAACCGGCGTTGCGGCAGGTCAGGGACGGCTGGCGCGATGTCCGGCGACTGCTGGTTTCGCCCTTCGTGCGCGAGGGCCGGTTCGAGCCTGCGATCGCCGCGCTGGGCGTGCTGATTGCCGTCCATCCCTCGCGTGTCGAGGACCGCCGCCTGCTCGCCAGCCTGTTCGGACGCCTGGGGCAGTGGGACAGGGCGATTGCCGAGGCGGATGCCGCCGCCGGCATCGAGCCCGGCAACGCAGGGCTGCATGCCGTGCGGATTCAATTGCGCGGGCGGGCGGGCAGGGCGGCCGAGGCCGCCGACGTGGCCCGCGCGACCCTGTCCCTGGCCCGTAGCGAGCCCGGCGAAGCGCACGCCTGGATGACGGCTTTTGCGCGCAACGGCGACGTGGCCGAGGCGGCAGGCATTGCGGCCTCGCTGGACCCGGACAGTCTGCCGAACGAGCGCGTGGCCACGATGGCCGTGCGCGCCCTGATGGAGGATGGCCGCACGGTGGCGGCCATCCAGCTGGGCGAGGCCGCGCTGCGCGCGGGCCACGATTGCGCGGCCTTGCGCTCGTCGCTGGGGCTCGCGCACCTGCGGCGCGGCACGGAAGATGACCGCAAGGTGCATGCAGCGGCGCATTTCGAAGCCGGCTTGCGGATGGCGCCGGCGGACGTGAGGCTGTTGACCCTGCATGGCGAAACCCTGTTGCGCGCCGGCCGCTATCCGGAAGCGGTGGCGCCGCTGGCGCGGGCCCTCGAACTGGCGCCGGAACTGGAGCAGACGCGTGCCCTGTACGCCCGCGCGCTGCGCTATACCCAGCAATACGGCGCTGCGGCCGATCAGTTGATGGGTCTGGTCGAAAAGTCCCCCGACAAGCTGCTGTGGCAGCGGGCCGCCATCGGCGCGCTGTCGCAGGCCGGCCGCCAGGAAGAGGCGGAGGCGCTGTTCTCGCGATACATCGCCACGCGCCGCGCGCGGCTTCCGGACACGTTCCAGGCAGCCATGGCCCGCCTGGAGGAAACGCTGGACACCGCGCCCATCCCGCAGGCGCGCCTGGATTGGGCCTGGTCGCTGCGCGGCGATACGTCCATCGATCGCGCAAGCTGGGAGCGCCGGGCGCGCTGGGGTCATCGGGTCGACCATCTGCTGCTCGACTGGCTCGAATGCCGCGAGGATCGCGTCGAAGAAGCCATGCAGTTGCTGGGCGAACTCGACACCGGCGAGCGGTTTTTCGCGCCCTTGCTGGCGGCGGGGCGCGGTGTCGTGGTCGCCACGGCGCACGTGGGCCCCATGTACGCCGGCCTGATGGCCCTGGAACTGGTGGGCATCCCGTCCCGCTGGCTGGCCACGGCGCCCAGCATTGCCCAAAGCGGCTATTCCGCGGCGCTGATTTCCACCGCCGACCAGACCGAGGCCCAGGTCGCCAAGGCCTGCATGCGCGCGATCAACGCGGGTTACGTGCTGTGCCTGGCCATCGATGGCGCCGCCAACCCCGCCGCGCCGCGCACGACCTTCGAAGGCCAGGAAGTGACGTACTCGGGCTTCGCAGCCCACCTGGCGCACCGCCTGGGCGTGCCCTCGGTGTTCTATGCGCCCCGCTGGGAGAGCGGCCGCGTGACCTACACGCTGGAGATGCTGCCGGCGGCCGAGCGGGGCGAGGATGCGCAGGCCTATGCGCAGCGTTGGCAAAAAGCGTATTTCGAACGGCTGCGGGAACACCTGGCCGGTGCGCCGGAGAACCTGCGCCTGAGCGGCGGCATCTGGCGCCACGTGACGTCCGCGGACCGGTCCGCGCAAGCGCAAGAATAGGTTCGTTCAATCCATGCGCGGACTTCGCCTTGCCATCGCCCACACAGCGAGACACCCGTTCAGGAGGGCTGCCGCCCTCGCGGCGCGGCCTGCCGGAAACCGGGCGGCCTGCTTGCTGGTGCTGGCCGCCCTGTACGGCGGCCCGGCGTCGGCCGGCGAGCCGTGCGCGGCGCCGGACGAACACTGCCCATTCGTTTCCGCCTTGCTGCAGCAGCGCGAAGGCTATGGCGCCCAGGCTTCTGGCGGGCTGGGCGGCACGTTCGTCGAGGTGAGCTCCGACCAGGATTCGGGGCCCGGCACGCTGCGCGCCGCGTTGAAGCAAGCCCGCAAAGGGCGGACGTGGATCCGCTTCGCCTCCGACATGACCATCGTCCTGGATTCGCAATTGCGCGTCCCATCCAACACGACCATCGACGGGCGCGGCAAGCGGGTGGTCCTGATCGACGACGGCCTGGGCGTCTATGGAAGCCGGAACGTCATCCTGACGCATCTGACGATAGACGGGCGCCTGAACCGCCTCACGCAAGCCGTGAACGTGGCCAACGACAGCCGGGACGTGTGGGTCGACCACATGGACCTGTCGCGGATGTCCGACCGCCTGCTCAACGTGAAGAACGGTTCGACCGACGTGACGATCTCATGGACCAAGTTCCACGACTCGAACAAGGTCATGCTGCTCAACAACATCACCTCGAAGAACCTGTTTCGGCACTATGAGCGCGATTCGATCGCGCGGGTGACGCTGCACCACAACTATTTTTTCAACACCGTGCAGCGCAATCCCAGAGCGCAGTTCGGCACGTTCCACCTGTTCAACAACCTGGTGGAGAACTGGGATTTCTACGGCATGAGCTTCAGCCTGGAGGCCAAGGCCCTGGTCGAAGGCAACATCTTCAAGAACGACGCCCGGCGCCCCTGCGTGGAGCCCCCCTTTTTTCCGACGGTGGAAGGCATCGACGTGAACTACTGCCGCTATATCTCCATCGCGTCCGACCGCAGTGCGCTGGAGAATGGCGAATCCGACCGCAAGGCCTACGAGAAAAGGAAGTCCCGCTACGGCTACACCCGCGACTACAAGGCCTTTCTGCGCGTGAAAGACAATCTGTATCTGGGCGATGCCAAGCCGGTGCTGCGGGACTATCGCCCCGAACGGGTGCCGCCGCCGCCCTACTGCTATGGCTATGAGACGCCGACGCGGGACCTGGCCGGGACAATCCGCAAGTTCGCGGGCAACACGCCCGCGGACGTCCCACCGCCCGGGTCCCGCAGTGTCATGAGGTGCCCGGACTGAACCCTCATCCGCCTCCCAGGCTGGGCAGCAGCAAGGCGATCTGCGGAAAGACCACCACCAGCGCCAGTCCCACCAGGCCCAGGCCGGCGTAGGGCAGGGACCCGATCAGCACGTCGCGTATGGTGTAGTCGGGGCGCAGGGCTTTCACGACGAACAGGTTCATCCCCACCGGCGGCGTCACGGCGCCGATCTCCATGTTGATGACTAGGATCACGCCGAACCAGATCAGGTCGATCTGCAGCGCCTCAAGGCCGGGCAGCAGGATGGGGACGGTCACCAGGATGGCGGCCGATGCGTCCATGAACATGCCCAGGATCAGGTACAGAATGTTGACGGCGATCATGAACTGCCAGGGGGCGAGCTGCAGGCCCTCCAGCCAGGCGGCAAAGTCCTGGGGCACCCGCAGCAGCGACAGTGTGTTGCCGAACACCCCGGCCCCCGCGATCAGCATCAGGATCATGCAGCTCGTCACGACGCTGTCGCGCACGGCGTCGACGAAGCGCTGCCAGGTCAGCGTGCGCTTGAAGAAGGCCGTCAGGAGGGTGGCGTAGATGACGCCGACGCCTGCCGCTTCCGTGGGCGTGAACCAGCCCGTATAGATGCCGCCCAGGATCAGGGGGATCATGAACAGGCTGCCCCACATGCCCCCGGTGAACGGCACGTGCTCGCGGCCGATCGCGATCTGGCCGCCGCTGCGCCGGTTTCGGCGCCAGGCCCAGTAGATGGAATACAGGCAGAACATGAACGCCAGCATGATGCCGGGCAGCACCCCGGCCATGAAGAGCTTGCCGACGGAGGCGTCGGTGACCAGCGAATACAGGATGAATGAGATGCTGGGCGGAATCAGGATCCCCAGGGTGCCGGCAACCGCCACGACGCCTGCCGCCATGCGCTTGTCATAGCCACGGTCGCACATCTCCGGGACGCTGATGGACCCGATCGTGGCCGCGGTGGCGGTGGAAGAGCCCGAGATCGCGGCGAAAATGGCGCTGGCCACGGTGGCCGCCACCGCAAGCCCGCCGGGCAGCCTGCCGACGATGCGCTGCGCGAAGTCGAACAGGTCGCGTCCCGATTCCCCCTTGAGCATGATCTGGCCCATCAGGATGTAGAGGGGAATGGCGATGATGACGAAGGAATTGAGGTCCGAGTAGGCGAGCTGTGCCAGGGCGTTCATCCCGGCATCGAAGCCGATGGCCATCATGTAGCCCGCCGTGCCGCTGATCAGCAGCGACACGGCGATGGGCACCCCGAGCACGAGCAGGGCGCCCAGCGAAACCAGTGTGAGTGCAAATACCATTGTCAGCTCCGGGGCGAGGTCAGGCGGCGCACGAACAGGTGGACCTCGAAGACGAGCCACAGGAGCGTGCCCACGGGCAAGGCCAGATGCGGAATCCAGACCGGCCAGCTCATGACGTCCAGCGTGGTTTCGCTGGTCTGGACGCTGTTGCTGAACTGGCTGTAGCCGGAAATGGTAAAGACCACGAGGAACGCGGCGATGATGATGAAGCGCAGGACGAGCATGAACCGGGCGCTGCGCGGATACAGGTTTTCCAGCGCGATGCCGGAGGTGACGTGCTCCTCGCGCAGGGCGGTGAACGACGCCCCCACGAAGGCGACCCAGATGAGCGCGAACAGGTCCACATCGTAGGTCCAGGAATTGTCGATGTGGGCTGCGCGCATGGCGATGCCCAGGATGATGGATACCGCCATCACGATCATGAAAACGGACGAGAGGCCGCCGACGGCGGCCCCCAGTCTCGCGGCGGCGCGCTGGGCCGCTTGCACGCAGCGGCCCCCGCGGCAAGGTCTTGCAGACGGTTCGACCATGAAAACCCCTTTGCTGCCCGGCCGTTTGCGGCCCCGCAGTCCGTTGGAGGGTCGCGCGCGGCGCGCCCGGATCACTTCTTGTTGTTCAGTGCGACGTCCACGTCGTTCAGCACCTGCTGGCCGCTGGCCCCGGTTTCAGCCACGTAATCCTTGCGCGCCTGCGCGCCGGCGGTGTCCTTCCACTGCTTCAGCTCGGCATCCGAGGGGCGGTAGATCTCGTTGCCGTGCTTTTGCGCGATGGCGATGTCGTCCTTGAATTCCTTCTCGATGTCGGCGACGGACTGCTGCTCGGTGCTGACGGCGGCCTTGCTGATGATGTCGCGCTGCTCCTGCGTGAGGCCCTTCCACCATTTGGCGTTGACCTGGATGGGATAGACCAGCGGCACGTAGTGGATGGCGGTGATGTAGTGGCCGACCTCGTACCATTTGCGCGAGATGATGCTCGACAGCCCAGAGACGGCCGCGTCCAGGCTGCCGCTTTGCAGGGAGGTGTACACCTCGCTGGAATCCACGGCGACCGGCGTGGCGCCGTGGGCCGAGAGGAATTTGGCCGAGAGCTTGCCTTCGGATCGGGTCTTCAGGCCCTTGAGGTCGCTCGGCACCTTGATGGGGTGCTTGGTGTTGATGTAGCTCTCCGCATAGCCGTAGAAACCCCAGCCGATGATCTCCACGTTGTGCTTGTTCAGGCTGGCGTTGACGTCATCGCCGAGCTTGCCGTGCAGGGTCTTCAGCAAGAGGCCGGCGTCATCGACCAGGAAGGGGATGGTGTCCCATTCCAGCGAAGGTTCGTACTTGGACCACCAGTGCATGCCGAAGATCGCCATGTTGGCCGTGTTGTTGCTGAGCCCCTGTGCGATGTTGGATTCCTTGAGCAGGGATCCCGACGGATAGGTTTCGACCTTGATGGCGCCCTTGCTCAGGTCCGTGATGGCCTTGGCGAGGCTTTCCCCCTGGTGGGCCGTGGCGGTATGCGGCGGCATGTACCAGGCCAGGCGGACGGTCAGGTCCGCCGCCTGCGCGGCCGACATCCCCGACAGGCACAATGCGGTGATGCCGCAAACGGCGAATAGCTTGCGAACAGGGTGGTTCATCATGTGCTCCTTTGGTAATGGAAGCGCTGGTCACCCGTGCCCGTTTTCCGTGGGTCTGCTTACCCGGACGCCTGCGCACAACGGCCGCTTTTTTCACGGTCTGAAATAGCGGTTTCAGTCTACTGCGTGAAAGCTGACAACTACTTAAAGCCTCCCGAGGCCCCGGCCGTGTCAAACGGCGGGTCCGTTCCTCGCGGTTCTCGCGTAGCGCGCGGCGCCCTCGCCCGCGAGCTTGCCGAATACCGAGCCGGACATCAGGCCGGTCCCGCCCGGATAGTTTTCGTAGAACAGCCCGCCCACGAGCTCGCCGGCGGCGTACAAGCCGGGGATGGACCGGCCCATCGTGCCCTGGACCTCGGCCTGCGCATTGATCTGCAGGCCGCCGAAGGTGAAGGTGATGCCCGTGGTCGTGACGAACGCGACATAAGGCGGTTCGTCCAGGGGCAGGGCCCAGTTCGACTTGGGCGGCGTGATGCCGGTCGTGGCTTTCCCGTCGAGCACGGCCGGGTTGAAGGGCTGGCCGCCGCAGGCGGCGTTGAACTCCTGGACCGTGTGTTCCAGCGCGTCCGGGTCCAGTCCCAGCTGATCGGCGAGGCCCCGGATGGTGGGCGACTCGGCCTTGGTGACCTGCTTGATACGGTACTCGTCGCGCAGCATGCCCACCGTCTTCTGGTCGAATATCTGCGTGGCGGTGCGCTGGGGCTGCTTCATGATCTCGCGCCCGAACTTGGCGTAGGTCATGTTGCGGAAATCCTCGCCTTCGTCCACGAAGCGCCTGCACTCGTTGTTGACGATGATGCCCAGCTGGTAGGAGTGCTTCTGGAAGTTGTCCAGCACCCAGCGGTCGCCGTAGGGCGGCGCCGAGATGTCCCACTCGCAGGCGTGACAGCCCGACCAGTTGCCGAAAGGATTGGCGCCGGCCTTCAACGCCATCTCGATGCCTTCGCCCAGGTTGTGGCGCGTGCCGCGCACGTGGCAGAGGTCCCAGCCCGGGCCCAGGTAGCGGGCGCGCATCTC
Source organism: Castellaniella sp. (assembly GCA_035707805.1). GTDB lineage: Bacteria > Pseudomonadota > Gammaproteobacteria > Burkholderiales > Burkholderiaceae_B > Castellaniella. The sequence goes on from DASSTS010000023.1 coordinate 17,279, forward strand.
CGGGCTGGATTCGAAGCCGCCGCTGGCCAGGATCACGGCGCGCGCTGCGATCGAGCCGTAACCGGCCGGCGTCTGCACCCGGACTCCGGTGACGGCGCCGCGGTCGTCCTGCAGCAGGCCGATGGCCGCGGTCTCGTAGCGGATCTCGGCGCCCAGTTTCTCCGCCAGGGCGATTTCCGATTCCACCAGCCCCGCGCCGCCGCCCACGGCTTCGATGGCCAGTCCGCCGAAGAAGTGCTGTTTGCCTTCCACCAGGAACGACTGGCGCCCGTACATGGGCAGGAATCGCACCCCGTGGCTGCGCATCCAGGCCATCGTGGGCCGCGACTGGTCGATCAGCACCCAGGCCAGCTCTTCGTCGGCCCGCCCGCCGGTGACGTCCATGAGCAGATTGAAGAACGTCTGGCGATCATGGGGCGGCAGCACGATCTTGTCGCGCTCTTCCGGGGTCAGGTCCACCAGGATGTCCTGGGCGACGTCGTCCAGCCCGTTGTGCGCGAACCGGAATCCGCCCGCCGTGAAATAGGAATTGCCGCCACGCTCCGATTCCGGCGCCCTTTCCAGCACCAGCGTCTTCATGCCCTGCTCGCACGCCGCGAGGGCCGCGCACAGGGCGGCATTGCCCGCGCCCACGACGATCACGTCGTATCGCTCCTTGTCCATGTCATGCGTCTCCCTTGTCCGTTCAGGCCGCCGCCCCGGGAACCAAGGGGCCGATTTGCCTGCGTGCCTGTCACGATAGGACCGCGGGGGGCGCGGCCGCTAGAGGGCGCGCGCTCAAGGGGTATTCAAGAATCGTGAACTTTCAAGGCGGCGGGGTGTAAAGTCCCCGGAGGGCGCCATTCGGGCGGCGGCCGCGTGCTGGACTTCGGGAGCGTTCCCTTTGGAAATCCGCCAATTCAGGTATTTCGTATGCGTCGTGCGGCAGGGCAGCCTGGGAAAGGCGGCCCGCGAACTGGGGCTCGTCCCCTCCACGCTCAGCCAGCAGATCAGCCGGCTGGAGTCGGAGCTCTCCACCCGCCTGCTGCAGCGCACGCGTCAGGGTGTCGTGCCCACCGACGCCGGCATCGCTTTTTTCCGCCAGGCGCAGCTTGCCTTGCGCAACGTCGACGAGGCGGTGCGTTCGGCGCAGAGCGCGCGCCTGGCGGGCCACGTCAGTGTCGGGCTGGCGCCCACCACCGCGTCGGTGGTGGCCTTGCCCTTGATCATGGCGATGCGGCAGCAGTACCCGGACGTCCGGTTCCACTTGGTCGAATCGCTGTCCGGGCACCTGGCGGCGATGTTGAAATCCCGCCAGCTGGACCTGGCCATCCTGTTCGGCGACGAACCAAACTGGGGGTGTTCGGTGATGCCGCTCTTCGAGGAGTCGCTGTACGTCATGGCCAGGACCGGGTTTCCCGGATTCCCGACGGGCCCCAGCGTGCCGCTGGCGCGCCTGGGCGAACTGCCCCTGGCGATGCCCACGCACGTGCACGGCCTGCGCAACGTGCTCGCCACGGCGGCCGACCGGCACGCGCTGGGCCTGAACATCGTCATGGAAATCGATTCCCTGGCGGTCCTGATGGACGTGGTGGCGGCGGGGCTGGCGGCCACCATCCAGCCCGACGCGGCCATCAGCCGCGCCGGACGCCTGCACCTGCAGGCCGTCAGGATTTCCGATGAGTGGCTGACTCGCCGCGGCTACCTGGTCAGCCTGTCCGACGAGGAACTTTCCCCGGCGGCCCTGGCCGCCCGCGTCATCATGCGCAACGTGATCCGCGATCTCGCGGCAAAGAGCGATTGGGTGGGCGTGAGTGACCTGTCGGGCGGCGCCGCGGCGCACCCGCGGGCGTGACGGCCGGTGCCGCTCCGGCATTCGCGGGGGTCGGCCGGCGCCAGGATGCCGCCGGCGGAAAAATGGGCGGGGCGCGACGCTATGGCCGCGAACCCCGCCCGAACCACCAGGGACAGGCTCAGGTTGTTCCGGTGGGCTGCTACGGGCGCCGTCCGGAAATCAGGCGGACCAGGATGATCACGATGGCGATCACCAGCAGGATGTGGATGAATCCGCCGATCGTGTAAGAGCTGACCAGCCCCAGCAGCCAGAGGATCAGCAGGATGACGGCAATGGTATAGAGCATGGATATTCCCCTTTTGAGTTATGGATTGTTCGGCTGCCCTGATCCCGGCGGCCGGGCCGGCCGGCGCCGCCTGCTGGCGATCGCTGTCCGGTGGCCGCCCGTCCGGTCGGTTTACTGGGTGGTGCCGGTGCCGCCGCCGGGTGCCGGGGCGCCCAGCGGCGCGGGGGAGGGCTGGGGCTGGGCCGCCTGCTGTTCCTTGGCCTTCTTTTCCTCCAGCGTGACGTAGGCGGGCGCCTCCTGCAGCTGTTCCTTGCTCATGTCCACCACGGCCGTCTTCGAACCGGGGTTGAACTGGACCTTGTCCAGCGGCACGCCCACGTCCTTGGCGCCGATCCCCAGAAAGCCGCCCACGCCGATCAGCACGTTGACGGTCTTCTCGCCCCGGTCCAGGACCAGGTCCGTGATCTTGCCGATATTCTCGGCCTTGTCGCCGGTGCCGTTGCGCACCGGCATGCCGATCAGCTCGCTCGCCAGCATCTGGGACGATTGCTGCTGGTTGGCCGAAGCACCCTGGGAGGCGCTGCCCGAGGCCGATGCCGACGCGGCCGCCGTGTCGGGCGTGCCCGTCTGGGCATATGCAGTTCCGCACATCGTCATGGTCAGTACAGCCAGTGCAGTCAAAGAGTGTTTTGCACGCATAAGACTTATCCTCCATGATTTGCTTGAGAAAGCAGTGATGTTCACGCTACCCCCCGTGCTTCGGACCCGTCAACGACCAGATGGCTGCAACTGTTAGGAATTATGTGGAAACGCGAACGGACGATTCAGCACGGGCAAACCGCTGAGATCTGCCGCTCACCGGGCGTTTCTCCCGGGGATGGTTGGGGTTGGGCGGGGAATTTCCGGACGTTCTTTTAAGATATCGGTACGGTTCCAGACACGTTGAAACACGCTCCGGCGCGCGCCGGAGCTTGATCGCGGCGCAAGACGGGATCGGCGAAGTCATATTCCTGTTTCGTCACGTGCAGGTTTTTGCACAAGCAGCCGCCCAGTCTGATCTAGGTGTAAAATAATGTGTTATTTCATATGCTTGCGATGAATCGGCGCTTATATTGACGGAGGCGCTTGACCTGTTGGATGCCCCGCATCATGCATTTTCCGCATAAAGATTGTGGGAACTCACAATAGTCAAAGACAATCACAACTATATAAACTATCAATTTTACTTATCATCAGGGATTGCCTACACTGGATCCCGTAGCCAATGAGGCAACCGACTGAACCAACCACAAGGAGCACTTATGTCCCTGATCAACACCACGATCAAGCCCTTCAAAGCCACTGCCTATCACAATGGCAAGTTCGTCGAGGTCAGCGACCAGACCGTCGCCGGCAAATGGGCGGTCTTCGTGTTCTATCCCGCCGACTTCACCTTCGTGTGCCCGACCGAGCTCGAAGACCTGGCCGACCACTACGCCGAATTCCAGAAACTCGGCGTCGAGGTGTACTCCGTGTCCACCGACACGCATTTCGCGCACAAGGCCTGGCACGACACGTCCGACGCCATCAAGAAGGTCAACTACCCGATGATCGGCGATCCCACCCATGTCCTGGCGCGCAACTTCGACGTGCTGATCGAGGAAGAAGGCGTCGCCCTGCGCGGTACCTTCGTCGTGAATCCGGAAGGCCAGATCAAGGTCCTGGAAATCCATGACAACGGCATCGGCCGCGACGCGTCCGAACTGCTGCGCAAGGTCAAGGCTGCCCAGTACATCGCCGCCCACCCCGGCGAAGTCTGCCCGGCCAAGTGGGAAGAAGGCGCCAAGACGCTGACCCCCTCCCTGGATCTGGTCGGCAAGATCTGATCCCCGTCGTCACCGGAACGGCGTGCCGCAGGATGCGCGCTCCGTGATGACGCAGCGGCCCGCCAGCGGGCGGGCCGCTGTTCTTTCTCCCCGTGCTTTCGATCGGGCGATGCCGTGGCGGTATGCCCAGGGGAAGCTTTTTCCAAAAAGGTGTGAACAATGCTGGATGCAAACCTCAAAGGACAATTAGGAACCTATCTCGAACGGGTCACGCAACCCGTCGAGTTGCGCGCCTCCCTGGATGGCAGCACCCAGGCAGAGGAAATGCGCGTCTTTCTGGAAGAAATCGGCGGCCTGTCCGACCGGCTGTCGGTCGTCGAGGCCCAGGCGGCCGACGGCCGCGTGCCTTCGTTCGAGATCGCCCGGGCCGGCACCGAGATCGGCGTGCGTTTCGCCGGCCTTCCGCTGGGACACGAATTCACCTCGCTGGTGCTGGCGCTGCTGCAGGTGGGCGGCCACCCGGCCAAGCTGGACGATGCCGTGATCGAGCAGATCCGCGCCTTGCCGGGCGAATACCACTTCGAGACCTATTTCTCGCTGTCGTGCCAGAACTGCCCGGACGTGGTCCAGGCCCTGAACGCCATGTCGGTCATCAATCCCCGCATCCATCACGTGGCGATCGATGGCGCGCTCTTCCAGGACGAGGTCCAGAAGCGCGAGATCCTGTCGGTGCCGTCGGTCTTCCTGAACGGCGAGCTGTTCCATCAGGGCCGCGCCGGGGTCGAGGAATTGCTGGCCAAGCTGGATGCCGGCGACGATGGCGCCAAGGTCGACGCCCTCAATGCCCGCGAGGAATTCGACGTGCTGGTCGTGGGCGGTGGCCCGGCCGGCGCGGCCGCGGCGGTCTATGCGGCCCGCAAGGGCATCCGCACCGGCGTCGTGGCCGAGCGTTTCGGCGGCCAGGTGCTGGACACCATGGCGATCGAGAACTACATCTCGGTGCTGGAGACCGAGGGACCGAAGTTCGGCGTGGCGCTGGAGCAGCACGTCAAGGCCTATGAGGTCGACATCATGAACCTGCAGCGCGCCACGCGCCTGGTGCCGGGCCAGTCCATCCAGGTGGAACTCGCCAACGGCGCGGTGCTGAAGGCCAAGAACGTCATCCTGTCCACCGGGGCGCGCTGGCGCCAGATCAACGTGCCCGGCGAGAACGAATACCGCAACCGCGGCGTGGCGTACTGCCCCCACTGCGACGGTCCGCTCTTCAAGGGCAAGCGCGTGGCGGTGATCGGCGGCGGCAACTCTGGCGTCGAGGCGGCCATCGACCTGGCCGGCATCGTGGGCCACGTCACCCTGGTGGAGTTCGGCGAGGCGCTGCGTGCCGATGCCGTGCTGCAGCGCAAGCTGCGCAGCCTGGCCAACGTCACCGTCCTGACCTCGGCGCAGACCACGGAGATCCACGGCGACGGCAAGCGCGTCACGGGCCTGAGCTACAAGGACCGCAGCAGCGGCGAGCTCCAGCAGGTGGAACTGGAAGGCGTGTTCATCCAGATCGGCCTGGTGCCCAGCACCGAATGGCTGAAGGGCGTCGTCGAGCTGAGCCCGCACGGCGAGATCATCGTGGATGCGCGCGGCCAGACCTCCGTGCCGGGCGTGTTCGCCGCCGGCGATGCGACCACGGTGCCCTACAAGCAGATCATCATCGCTGCCGGGGACGGCGCCAAGGCCGCCCTGTCCGCCTTCGATCACCTGATCCGCAGTTCGGTGCCCGCCGACGAGCAGGCCGTCGCCTGACGGTCCGTTCATCGGTCCGCTGGTTTGCCGGTCTCGCAGGCCCCGCCGTAAGGCGGGGCCTTTTTTTATCAAGCGCAGCTGGAGTCAACCCGATGTAATCTTGAGCCATGGCATTAGGACAGTTCAGGATGAGTCGGTGCGGGATGAAGGGCGTGGAGGCGGTCGCCGCCGATACTGCCCATGCGTTCGGCCGCCACACGCATGACCAGTACGGCATGGGCATCGTCCTGCGCGGCGCGCAGAAGTCCTTAAGCGGGCGCGGGATCGTCGAGGCGAAGGCGGGAGACATCATTACCGTCAATCCCGGAGAGGTTCACGACGGTACGCCACTGGGCGACGGCGGTCGTGAATGGCGGATGCTGTACTTCGACCCGGCGACGCTGGTCGGCACGATGGAAGACTTGACGGAAGGCGCCGCCGGCGACGCAGAACTGGCACACCCTGTGATGTGCGATCCGGTGTCTGCGAGCCGCTTCATCTCGCTTTTTCGTGCCATGACCGATCCGCAGGGCGGATACAGTGAAATCGAAGCCCGCGAAAATCTTTTGTTGCTCTTGGCTCGTCTGATCAACAAGAGCAATCACAGGCCGACACGTGGGGCGCCCCGGGGTGTCGAACTGGCCCGCACCCGCATAGACGACGATCCGTCGGAACCCATCTCACTGAACGAACTGGCTGGAATCAGCGGTGTCAGTCAGTTCCAACTGGTCCGGGGCTTCTCGAAGGCCACGGGTCTCACGCCGCACGCCTATCTCGTACAGCGCAGGCTGCAAAGAGCACGGAGGCTGATTGCCGCAGGGGTGCCTCTTGTCGATGTGGCACAGGCATCCGGTTTTGCCGACCAAAGCCACATGACCCGGCTTTTCGTGCGCACTTACGGCGTGTCCCCGGGCCTGTATGCCGCAGCGATGAACTGACCTGCAATTTCGTTCAAGACGGGACGAGAGCGCACGGCGCATAGTGGTCCAGACTGCGACCGAGCCTACGCTATGCCATTTCCGTTCTTCTACACTTCCGACATTCGAGTCCGCTTTCCACAGCTTCGCTCCGGCGTTTTTCTCCTTGAAGGAGTCAATGCCAAGGCGGATGCCACCCCCGAAATCTCGAGATTCAGGGGCATCGCTGATCAGCGCCTTGCCGTCAGCAGCGAAACAGAGTTTGCCGAGATTCAAGCATGGCGTCGCGCTTTCTCCACCATGGGGATCAAGCCGACGCAGTACCGCTGCGCCTCCGAAGCCCTGCTGCGGCGCTATCGCAAGGAAGGGACGCTGCCTGCGCTGCACCCACTGATCGACCTTTGCAACGCCGCATCGCTTGCTTTCGCCATTCCCATTGCGGTGTTCGATGCGAACAAGATCACTGGTTCGCTGACCGTGAGACTCGCGTGCGGCGATGAAACCTATGAAACGTTCTCGGGAGAAACCGAGCATCCTGATCCCGGGGAGATCATCTTCTCGGACGAATCCGGCCGGGCGCATGCGCGTCGATGGACGAATCGCCAAAGCGGTTTATCTGCGATTCGTGCCGACACCAACAGCGCGCTGATCGTCGCGGAAGCCCTGCACGACACAGCCGACCGCGATGTCGCCAGCCTCGTATCGGGGCTGGGCAAAGCGTTGAGAACCACCTGGCCCACCTGCGTCTTGAAAGCCGTGGAACCGCGATGACACTCGAATTTTTTCTTACTGCACTGGTGATCGTGGCCTCTCCGGGCACAGGGGCGATCTATACCGTGGCAGCCGGACTTTTAGGGGGGCCGCGCGCGAGCCTTCTGGCCGCCTTTAGCTGCACACTCGGCATCGTTCCACATCTGCTGGCCGCAGTCAGCGGGCTCGCGGCGCTGCTTCACACCAGCGCGGCCGCCTTCCAGATACTCAAGTCTCTCGGCGTCGCTTATCTGCTCTACATGGCATGGACGATGTTTCGCGATCGCGGCATGTTGAGTCCGAAGGACCCGGAGGAGGGAAAGAGCGTCCGGCAGGTGATCGTCTCGGCGATTCTGATCAATCTGCTGAACCCCAAGCTCTCCATCTTCTTCTTCGCCTTCCTGCCTCAGTTCGTCAGCGTGAACGAGGCGGCACCCGTGTACCGAATGACCGAACTGGGCCTGGTCTTCATGGTGATGACGTTCGTGGTCTTTGCCGCCTATGGTGTGTTCGCCGCTGCGGTACGCCGGCACGTCCTGTCCAGCCCGGCCGTTCAGACCTGGATGGGGAGGGGATTCGCGGCCGCCTTTGCAGGCCTCGCGGCGCAACTGGCCTTCACGCAGAGGTGAGGCCGCAATCCGATGCGCACCGGAACTTTTTTGCTTCGCGCGTGTTCCGCGCGCGGGCGGGGCGCCGATACAATAAGCGCAGCATCTCCTGTCCCGGCCCCGCGCGGCCTGCTAGATCGAGCTCTCCTCATGCTGTCTCAATATGGCGTTCTGAACGTCTGGACCTATGTGGCCGGAACCATCTTCATCGTGCTCCTGCCCGGGCCGAATTCGCTGTTCGTGCTGGCGACGGGGGCGGGGCGCGGCGTGCGCGCGGGCTACCAGGCCGCTTTCGGCGTGTTCCTCGGCGACGCCATCCTGATGACCCTGACGGCGGCGGGGGCCGCCTCGGTGCTGCGGCTGCTGCCCATGCTGTTCATGGCCCTGAAGGCAGCGGGCGCCATCTACCTCAGCTACCTGGGCATCCGCCTGCTCTTGTCGGCCTGGCGCCCGGCCCCGGAGGCCGCCCGGACGGTCTCCAGCGGCGGCAATCCCTTTCGCAAGGCGTTGCTGCTCAGCCTGCTGAACCCCAAGGCCATTCTTTTCCTGCTGTCGTTCTTCGTCCAGTTCGTGGACCCGGCGTACCCGCATCCCGCGCTGCCCTTCCTCATCCTGGCGGCCATCCTGCAGACTTGCAGCGCGCTCTACCTGTCCCTGCTGATCTTCGGTGGGGCGCGGCTGGCGGCGGCCTTCCGGCGCCGCCAGGGGCTGGCGCGCGCCGGCAGCGGGCTGGTGGGGGCGCTGTTCCTGTGGTTCGCCGGGCGCATGGCCTCGGGCGCCGGGTGACGGATCTCATCACGTTGCGTTAATATCCGGTATTCATCAACCGTGATGAACCGGCCCGGGCCGCCGTACACGACCGTATGGCGGGCCTCATGTTCGTGCAGTTCAGGCTGAACCCGCCCGCCTAGGGGTTTTTCCCCTTTAGGCCGCCTTCCGCATCCTGAGTAGAATTTTTCGAATCCCGGCTGTTTCACGAATGATTCGAACAGGACGCCTGCATGCCGCCGCGACTGGCACTACGCCAAATCACCAAGAGCTATCCGGCCGTCCGCGCCAACGACGCGGTCGACCTCACGGTCGAACCGGGGCAGATTCACGCGGTCCTGGGGGAAAACGGGGCGGGCAAGTCCACCCTGATGAAAATCATCTACGGCGTCGTCCGTCCGGACGCCGGCACCGTCGAATGGGACGGGCAGGCCGTCCAGATCGCCAGTCCGGCCGCCGCGCGGGCCCTGGGCCTGGGCATGGTGTTCCAGCATTTCTCGCTGTTCGACACGCTGACGGTGGCCGAGAACATCGCCCTCGGCCTGCCCGCGGACACCGACCTTCGCGTCCTGTCCGAGCGCATCACCCGCACGGCCGCCCAATACGGGCTCGACGTCGAGCCGAACCGCCACGTCCACACCCTGTCGGTGGGTGAGCGCCAGCGCGTCGAGATCGTGCGGGCGCTGCTGGGCCAGCCCCGCCTGTTGATCCTGGACGAGCCGACCTCGGTGCTCACGCCCCAGGCGGTGTCGCGTCTGTTCGACGTCCTGCGCCAGCTGGCGGCCGAGGGCTGCAGCATCCTCTACATCAGCCACAAGCTCGACGAGATCCGCAGCCTCTGCCATTGCTGCACGGTCATGCGCGCCGGCCGCGTCACCGGGGTCTGCGATCCCCGCGAGGAAACCGAGGCCAGCCTGTCGCGCCTGATGATCGGCGCCGACCTGCCGGTGCAGCGCCGCGAGGCGCGTCCCGCGGGGCCGGTGCTGCTGCAGGTCCGCGGGCTCGACCTGCCGCGCGCCCATCCCTTCGCCACGCCCTTGTCGCAGGTCTCCTTCGACCTGCATGCCGGAGAAATCCTCGGCGTCGCGGGCGTGTCGGGCAACGGCCAGCAGGAACTGATGGGCGTGCTGTCGGGAGAAGACCGCCGTGCGGGGGGCGACACCCTGCGGCTGGACGGCGCGCCGATCGGCGCGCGCCCGGCGGCCTGGCGGCGCGCCCGGGGGCTGGCCTTCGTGCCCGAAGAGCGCCTCGGACGCGGCGCCGTGCCCGATCTCAGCCTGGCGCGCAATCTGCTGCTGTCGCACCAGGGGCCGGACACGATTCGCCACGGATGGATCCGGAACGGCGCGGTGCGGCGCATTACCGCCGACATCATCCAGCGCTTTCGCGTCAAGGCCGCGGGCCCGCACGCGCTGGCTTCCAGCCTGTCGGGCGGCAACCTGCAGAAATTCATCGTCGGCCGCGAGGTCGTGCGCCGGCCGCGGCTGCTGATCATCGCGCAGCCCACCTGGGGGGTCGACGTCGGCGCCGCCGCGCAGATCCGCGGCGAGCTCCTGGCCCTGCGCGACGCCGGCGGCGCCATCCTGCTGGTGTCCGAAGAGCTCGACGAACTGATGGAGCTCTCCGACCGCCTGGTGGTCATGGCCAAGGGCCGCCTGTCGCCGCCGATCGCGCGGGAAGACGCCAGCCGCGAGCAGATCGGCCAGTGGATGAGCGGGCTGTGGCCCGGTGCCCAGCCGCCGTCGCCCGGGGCGGCCGGGCCGGCCATGCAGGAGGCCCTGCATGCTTGAGCTCGTCGCCCGCGCCGAACCCTCGCGCCGCATGGCCTGGATCTCCCCGCTGCTGGCCCTGGCGCTGACCGCGCTGTGTGGGGTCTTCATGTTCCTGGCCGTCGGCAAATCGCCGCTGCAGGGCCTGTCCGTCTTTTTCATCGAACCGCTCAGCAGCCTGCGCGGCTGGTCGGAGATCGGCGTCAAGGTCGCGCCCCTGCTGCTGTGCGCGGTGGGGCTGGCGCTGTGCTTTCGCGCCAATATCTTCAACATCGGGGCCGAGGGCCAGCTGGTGCTGGGCGCGGTGGCCTCGGGCGCCTTCATCCTGCACTTCGACGACGGCTCGGGCACGGGCGGCGGCGCCTTCATGATCACCCTGGCCCTGCTCGCCGGCGCCCTGGGCGGCGCCTTCTGGGCGGCGATCGTCGCCTGGCTGCGGGACCGCTACCATGCCAACGAGATCCTGGTGTCGCTCATGCTGGTGTACGTGGCGCAGCTGCTGCTCAGCTATCTCGTGCACGGCGTGATGCGCGATCCGGACGGCTTCGGCTTTCCCCAGTCGCGGCTCTTCGACTCCGGCTTCCTGCTGCCCGCCTGGCCCGGCACCCGGCTGCACCTGGGCATCGTGCTGGCGATCGGCGCCGCGCTGCTGGCGTGGCTGCTGCTGTCGCGCCTGTTCGCCGGCTACCGCCTGACGGTCGGCGGCCTGGCACCGCTGGCCGCCCGGTACGCCGGTTTTTCCTCGCGGCGGGCGCTGTGGGGCTGCATGCTGGGTTCCGGCGCCCTGGCCGGGGTGGCGGGGGCCTGCGAGATCATGGGCCCGATCGGCCAGGTGACGCCGTCCGTGTCTCCCGGCTACGGATTCGCCGCCATCATCGTGGCCTTCGTCGGACGACTGCACCCCATCGGCGTGGTCTTCGCCAGCTTCATCATGGCGCTGTTCTACATCGGCGGCGAATTGTCCCAGACCCGCCTGGGCATGCCCAACGCGATCACCGGCATCTTCCAGGGCATCCTGCTGTTTTCCCTGCTGGCCTGCGACGTGCTGATCCATCAACGACTGCGCTGGAGATCCTGAACATGGACGCCCTGGCTCCCCTGATTGCGGCCGCCATGAACGCCGGCACCCCGCTGATGCTGGCGGCGCTCGGCCTGCTGGTCAACGAGAAATCCGGCGTCATCAACCTCGGCTCGGAAGGCATGATGCTGGTGGCCGCGGCGCTGGGCTTCGCCATCACCGTCCAGACCGGCAGCACGACCCTGGGCTTCCTGTGCGGCGCGCTGGCCGGCGCCCTGATGGCGGGCCTGTTCGCCTGGCTGGTGGTGTGGCTGGGCGCCAACCAGGTCGCCTGCGGCCTGGCCCTGTCTCTGTTCGGTGTGGGCGTGTCGGCCTCGATCGGGCTGCCATACGTCGGCGCCACGATCCAGGCCACGACCTGGTCGGTGCCGCTGCTGGGCGACATTCCCTTCATCGGCCCGGCGCTGTTCCAGCACCATCCCATGGTGTACGGCGCGCTGGCCCTGTCCATCCTGCTCAGCGTCTTCCTCTACCGCACCCGCGCCGGCCTGGTGCTGCGCGCCGTCGGCGAATCCCCGGAATCCGCCCATTCGCTGGGCTATCCGGTGCGCCGGATCCGCCTGGCGGCCCTGCTGTTCGGCGGCGCCTGCTGCGGGCTGGCCGGGGCGTTCATGTCGCTGGTGTACACGCCGATGTGGGTCGAGAACATGGTGGCCGGCCGCGGCTGGATCGCGCTGGCCCTGACGCCGTTCGCGACCTGGCGGCCGCTGCGGGTGCTGGTGGGCGCCTACCTGTTCGGCGGCATCACGATCCTGACCTTCCACATGCAGGCGCTGGGCGTGCCGATCGCCTCGCAGCTGCTGTCCATGCTGCCCTACCTGGCCACGATCCTGGTGCTGGTTCTCATTTCGCGCAATGTCGACTGGATCCGCATCAACATGCCGGCCTCGCTGGGCCGGGCCTTCAATCCCAACCATTGACGGCAGGGATGCCCTTGCCCGTTTTCGCTGACTGACCTTGGAGAAATCCCCGCCATGAAAACTCATCTGATCCGCAAGACGCTGGGCGCCGCCACGGCGGCCGCCTGCCTGTGGGCGGCCGGCCCGGCCCAGGCCCAGGAGCCCCTGAAGATCGGCTTCGTCTACGTGAGCCCCGTCGGCGAGGCCGGCTGGTCGTGGCAGCAGGACCTGGGCCGCAAATACATGGAAAAGCAGCTGGGCGACAAGATCAAGACGCAATACGTCGAAGACGTCCCCGAGGGCGCCGACGCCGAGCGCGTGATCCGCGACCTGGCCCAGCAAGGCAACAAGCTGATCTTCACGACGTCCTTCGGCTTCATGAACCCGACCATCAAGGTCGCGCGCCAGTTCCCGGACGTGAAGTTCGTGCACTCCACCGGCTACAAGACCGCCCCCAACGTGGCCACGACCAACGCCCGCTTCTACCAGGCGCGATACGTGGCCGGCGTGCTGGCGGGCCACAAGACCCAGACCGGCATCGTCGGCTACGTCGGGGCCTATCCGATCCCCGAGGTCCTGCAAGGCATCAACGCGTTCACGCGGGGCCTGCGCAGCGTCAAGCCCGATGCCACCGTGCGCGTGATCATGGTGAACAGCTGGTTCGACCCGGGCAAGGAACGCGACGCGGCCCTAGCGCTGCTGGACCAGGGGGCGGACATCGTCACGCACCACACCGATTCCACCGCGACCGTGCAGGCCGCCGAGGAACGCGGCAAGTGGGCCGTCGCCTACCATTCCGACATGCTGAAATTCGGCCCGCATGCGCAGTTGGCCGCCGTCACGCACCACTGGGGCCCGTATTTCACCCGTGAGGCCAAGGCGGTGCTGGACGGCACCTGGAAGCCCGATCAGGTCTGGGGCGGCTTCAAGGAGCACATGGTGGACGTCGAGGGCTTCGGTCCCGCCGTCGACGACGCCCTGAAGGCCGAGGTCAAGGCCAAGGAAGACGCGATCGCCAACGGCACGCTGAACGTCTTTGCCGCGCCGATCAAGACCAACGAAGGCAAGGTCGTGCTAGCCGAAGGCGCGCTGGACGACAAGGGCCTGAACGCCATGGACTACTACGTCGAAGGCGTGGTCGGCAAGCTGACGAAGAACTAGGCCGTCTTGCGGGGGACCGACCAGGTGCTGATGACCTGGGCGACCGGTTCCCCGCCGCCTTCGGGCAGCAGCGACACCTCGCCGGCCGTCATGCGGCCGGTTTTCAATATCCGGGCCTCGGCGATGATGCCGCCGGCCGGCGCCCCCCGCAGGAAATGGATCGTCAGGCTGGCCGTGACGGCTTCGGGCACGCCGGTGGCGCTGACCACGGCGGCGTATAGCGCCAGGTCGGCCAGGCCCATCAGCATGGGCCCCGCCACGATGCCCCCCAGCCGCTGGTTCGACGGATTGGGCGGCAGCCTGAGCGTCGCCCGGCCGTGGGCGATCTCCCGCACCTCGATGCCCAGCACCGCCGCGAAGGGGTGCAGGCGGGCGAGCAGATCCTGGAATTCCCGGACCGAGATCAGGGCGTCAGGCGCCGCGTCGGGCGGGGCGGAAAGTTTGGACATGGCGCAAAGGGCGGGGAAAAAGCCCATAGTACACTGGCCTGCGAAACCACCGCGGAGCCGTCGTGGCAGGCCGCGGACCAGACAGAAGGCACAGGCAATGAATCGCTTCTTCACGCATCTTGGGGGTCTTTCCATCGGGCTGGTGTTCGCGGCTTCGGCGGGCGCGCATGGCGCCGCCGCCCACGGCACGCCCTCGGGCCCCGTGTCTGCCGACGTGACGGCCTCGGACTGCTGGATCCGGCAGATTCCCGCGCCGGCGCCCTCCGGCGGCTTCCTGGTCTTTCACAATGCCGGGGGCCAGGCGGCCGCGCTGACGGCGGCCAGTTCCCCGGACTACGGCGATGTCATGATGCACCGGACCACCGAGGAAAACGGCATGAGCCGCATGTCCATGGTGGATCAGGTGACCGTGCCCGCGGGTGGCGACCTGGCGTTCAAGCCGGGCAGCTACCACCTGATGCTGGAAAAGCCGCGCGACGGCCTGAAGATCGGCGACCACGTCCGGGTGGATTTTGCCCTGGGCAACGGCCAACGGGTCCAGGCCAGCTGCGAGATCAAGTCTCCTAAGGCCATGCCGGCGGGGATGTCCGGGATGTCGGGCCACGGCGGCCATTCCATGAAGCATTGACCGCCGTCGGCCGCGAGGCGCGCCGCAGCCGCGCGTGCCTCAGGCCGCCGCGCCGTCCGTGCGGGCGGCGAACTCCAGCACCGCGCGGTTGAACGCCCGGGGGTTGGCCAGGTTCATGCCGTGAGCTGCCAGGGCGATGCGGGTCCGTTGCGCGCCCGGCACCAGCTGCTGCAGCCGGTCCTGGCGCGTGCCGTATTTCGCGGGGCTGTTCGAGCCCCCGACCAGCAGCAGGGGGCAGGCCAGGGCGGCCGCCTCGGCCCGGCGGACCGGCGTGTTGGCCTCCTGGATCTGCGACAGCAGCGTGGCCGCGTTGTCCCGGACCATCTCCTTGAACCAGCCCACCATCTTGCGCCAGGTGTCCTGGCCGTTGACCGTGTCGATGAAGCTTTCCAGCGCGCCGTCGACGTCTCCCGCCCGCAGCTGATCGACCGCGCCCGCATAGAACGGGGGCGTCTCGGGTTCGTCGTCGAAACGAAAGCCCGGATCGGCCAGGATCAGCGACCGGCACAGGTCCGGCGCCTGCGCGGCAAAGGCCATGG
Organism: Castellaniella sp.; assembly: GCA_035707805.1. Taxonomy (GTDB): domain Bacteria; phylum Pseudomonadota; class Gammaproteobacteria; order Burkholderiales; family Burkholderiaceae_B; genus Castellaniella. The sequence continues at coordinate 32,483 of DASSTS010000023.1, forward strand.
CCACCTGCGCGCCGCGTGAATGGCCGACGACGTGCAGCGGCCTGCCCGCATGCACGGCGCGCGCCAGGTGAACCAGGTCTTGGGCGTGGCCCTGGACCCGGTAGGCGGCCTGGGGATGGTTGCCGGCATCCGGCCAGCAGCCCCGCAGGCTGGCTGCGATCACCTGATGGCTGTCCGCCAGGGCGGGCAGCTGCCAGCGCCAGTACCGGTAGTCGCACAGCGATCCATGGATCAGCAGCACGGGGGTGCCGGCGCCTTCCAGGACGTAGTTCAGGCGCCCGCCATCGGGCAGCGCCAGCACGCGGCGCGGCGGTTCGGCGGCCTGCGGCATTACAGGAGCTTCAGACGGCTCTTGGCGGTCTCGGCGGCGCTGCTCTTGGGGTAGTCCTTGATGATGCGCTGCAGGCTGGCCTTGGCGCCCTTCATGTCGTTCAGTTCGATCTGGTCGGCGGCCACGACCAGCAGCGCGTCCGGTGCGCGGGCGTCGTCGGGATGGTCCTTCACCAGGTCCTGCATGGTCTGGATCGAATTCTTGAAGTCCTTGGAAGCGTACTGGCTGCTGCCCAGGTAGAACTGCGCGTCCGTGGCGAGTTCGCTGTCGGGATAGGACTGGACGAAGGTCGCAAAGCCGCTGGCGGCCTCTTTGTACTTGCCATTGCGGTACTGGTCCGCTGCGGCCTGGTAGGCCGCCTGCTGCTGCGGATCGCCGCCCTGCGTCGCCGTTTGCGGCGCGTTGGCGGGACCGTTTGCCGCGCCGCTGTTGCTGCGGGCGGTCTGGTTCAGTTCCTCGACGCGTCCGCGCAGGGTGGCGATCTCCTGGTGCAGCATGTCCATCTGGTCCGCCAGTTGCAGCCGGGCCTGCTGGTTCTGTTCCCGCATCTGCTGGATCTGCGTGCGCAGTTCCAGGATGGCGCGGCGGGCTTCGTCGTCGGTGAAGGCGTGTGCCGCGGGAGCGGCCAGCATCAGGGCGATCAGCGCGGTCGCTGACAGCGTATTCAGGCGATGGGTCGGTGCGTGCATGGGTGGTTCCTTCCGTCCAAAAAGTCCGGCGTCGAAATAAAAACGCCGTAGCGTGGCCGCTACGGCGCTGTCGGTGCCAGACGGCGATCAACGCTGGTAGTTGATGTCCGCGCGACGGTTCTCGGCGTAGTCGGCTTCGGTGTTGCCCAGAGCCTTGGGACGCTCTTTACCGTAGCTGATGGCTTCGATCTGGTTGGCATTCACCCCCAGCAGCTTCATCATGCGTGCCACGGCATCCGAACGGCGCTGGCCCAGAGCCAGATTATATTCGGAGCTGCCGCGCGCGTCGGTGTTGCCTTCGACGCGGACCTTCTGGCCTTGGTGGCTGGTCAGGTAGTTGGCATGCATTTCCACGACGCTGCGGTATTGCTCGGGAACGGTGTAGCTGTCGAAATCGAAATAGACCGAGCGCTGTTGCGCCAGGGGACTTTGCGGATTGAAGGGATCCATAATCTGCCCGGCGGACGCCGAATCCGAGCCGGCGCCGCCGGCGCCGTTTTGATCCAGCGGCACGGAGCTGCAAGCTGCCAGGGAGGCAGCGAAAGCGGCAATGGTCAGGGTCCTGGTGATGCGCGAGCTCATTTAATGTCCTTTAGAAGAAAGAGTCACACGGAAAAATCAGTTCGTGAAAGGGCCCCAGGCGGGCTCGCGGACCTTGCCATTGAGGACCGATAATGTCTGCCGGACTCTGCCGTCGATCGAAGTCACTGCCAGTACGCTGCGCCCGTTCTGAATGGAACTGTAGAGCACTTGCATGCCGTTGGGCGCGTAGCTGGGAGACTGATCGTCCGGACCGTCCGTCAGCAGTTGCTCGGAACCCGAACTCAAGGACTGGCTTGCAATCCTGAAAGCACCATTTCTACGTGTAACGTACACCAGTTGTTGTCCATCCGGCGATACCCTAGGTGAGATATTGTAACTGCCGGAGAAGGTCAGCCGCTGGGCGTCTCCGCCCCCCGCCGGGACCTTGTAGATCTGTGGGCTGCCGCCCCGGTCGCTGGTGAATACCAGCGACTGTCCGTCGGGCGTGTAGTAGGGTTCGGTGTCGATCAGCGGCGAGCGCATCACGCGGCGCAGATTCGAGCCGTCGGCGTTGATGGTATATATCTGCGAGATGCCATCCATTGAAAGCACGATGGCCAGATGCGATCCGTCGGGCGACCAGGCCGGGGCGCTGTTGTTGCCCTTGTAATTCGAGATCGGCTGGCGCTGGGCGTTGGCCAGCGTCTGCACGTAGATCACGGATTTGCCCGATTCGAAGCTCACGTACGCGAGTTTGCTGCCGTCCGGAGACCAGGTCGGCGAGATGATCGACTGCTTAGAACGCAGCATTACTTGGGGATTCTGCCCGTCGGCGTCAGCAATTTGTAACTCATAACCGTTGCTGGTCTGCAACACATAGGCGATCCGCGTCGAGAACACGCCCCGGACACCGGTGATCTTTTCATAGATGCGGTCCGCGATGCGGTGGGCGATGCGGCGCATTTCCGCCTCGCCGCCGCTGAAGACGGCGGAGTCGAGTTCGGACTTGCGGACGTTGTCGACCAGCCGGTAGCTGACCGTGTACTGGCCGCCGTTCTGGGCGACCGTGCCGTAGGCCAGGTAGTCGGCACCACGCGACTGCCAGGAACCGTAGTCCACCGGCGTCTGGACCGTCAGGTTGGCGCCGCCGGCGCTGATCAGCCGGAACTGGCCCGAGCGGGTCAGGTCGGCGCGGATGACCTCGGGGGCCGAGGTGCCGCTGGCCGCGCCCGAGAAATCGGCGATGGCGATCGGATACTGGGTGGCGCCGACGCCGGAAATGTCGACGCGCAGCTGCGCGTGGGCGCTGGGGGCCGCGACGGAGGCCAGAGCCAGGCCCAGGCCTGCTGCCATCGCGCGCCGCCACAGGCGCCCGATGAAGCCGGAGGCTGTAAATACGGTCATGGTAAGGATCTCCTTAGTCATACATGCGGTAATCCACATCAATATACGATGGATACCGTCCGCTGGGCGGTTTGGGGAAGGGGGAGCAGGCCAGGATGCCCTTGCGCACCGCATCGTCGAAACGCGGGTTCCCGGAGGACCGTGACAGGTCGACCTCCTGGACCTTGCCCGAGGAATCCAGGCGGGTGCGGAAGCTGGCGGTCGGGTTGCTCGACCCGCTGCGGGGCGGCACGTTGTAGATGACGCCGGGCTGCACGCAGGCGCGCACCTTGGCGGCATAGCCGTCGTTGCCGCCGCCGCCGCGCTGGTTGTGATCGGCATTGCCGTTGGGAATGCCCGCCGCCTCGTTGGCGGCGCCCCGCATGGCCGCCTTGAGCGCCTCGCGCTTGGCGGCGGCTTCCTTGGCGGCCTTTTCCTTGGCTGCCTTTTCAGCGGCGGCTTTCTCCGCCGCCGCCTTGGCCGCCTTTTCCTTGGCCGCCTTTTCGGCGGCGGCCTTCTCGGCGGCTTCCTTGGCGGCTTTTTCCTTGGCTGCCTTGTCAGCCGCGGCTTTCTCGGCAGCCTTGTCGGCAGCCGCCTTTTCCGCGGCCGCTTTTTCCGCCGCGGCCTTGTCGGCGGCGGCTTTCTCCGCGGCCGCCTTTTCGCGGGCTGCCTTGTCGGCGGCCGCCTTTTCTGCGGCTTCCTTGGCTGCTTTTTCCTGAGCGGCCTTTTCTTGCGCCGCCTTTTCCGCGGCCGCTTTCTCCGCCGCCGCCTTGGCGGCCTGCGCGGCTTCCTGTTCGGCCTTGGCCTTGGCGGCCTGCTCCTGCGCCAGGCGTTCGGCTTCCTCGCGGGCCTTGCGTTCCTTGGCCAGCGCGATCTCGGCGTCCGCCTGGGCCTTGGCGGCGGCCGCGGCACGCGCCTGCGCCTCGGCCAGCTGGGCCTGGCGGGCGGCTTCGGCCTGTCGCGCGGCCTCGGCTTGCGCGGCCTCGGCGGCCTTTTGCTCGGCCTCGTCGGGCTTGGGCGGCTCGGGTTGGGGCTCGGGCGCTTGTTCTTCGGGCGTCTCGGGGGGAACTTCCTCGGGCTGTTCCTCGGGGGGCGCCGCCTCGGCGACGGTGCCTTTGGCCCAGAGTTCGACCTGCACGGGCCCGGCATTGTCCGGGGCGGAAGAGAAACCGAACACCATCAGCAGGATCAGCAGCCCGTGCGCGACCGCGGACAGGATCAGGCCGTTACGGTCGTCCCGCCCCTCGGGCTGTCCCTCGGCGCCGGTAAAACGATCAAACCATGTCATGAGACGCGAATCCTGTCCCGGTCCGTCACTGCCGGCCGCCCGCAGCGTTCTGGTTGACGAGCAGGCCCAGCTTGGAGATGCCGCCATTGCGCAACTGGTCCATGACCTGCATGACGGATTCGTAGGGCACCTTGCCGTCGGCGGAAATCACGACGGGGGTCTCGGGCGTGGCGGCCGCGCGGATCTCGGCGAGCAGATTGGCCTTGTCGACGGGGCGGAACGAGGCCCCGCCCTCGCGCAGCCGCATGGAGAGGGCGCCTTGCGCGTCGATCTGGACCTCGATCGGCTGGGTGGGAACCTCGGAGGCCGTGCCCACGGACGGCAGCTCGATCTGGCCCGGGGTGATCATCGGCGCCGTCACCATGAAGATCACCAGCAGCACCAGCATGACGTCGATGTAGGGCACGACGTTGATGTCGTTCTTCATCCGGCGCGCGCGGCGGTTGCTCAGGGACGTCATCTCAGTGCACCTGACGCTGGAGGATGTTCAGGAACTCTTCCACGAAGCTTTCGAAGCGGATCGACAGCCGGTCGATCTCGTTCGTGTAGCGGTTGTAGGCGAGCACCGCCGGGATGGCGGCGAACAGGCCGATCGCCGTGGCGATCAGGGCTTCCGCGATCCCCGGCGCCACCGCCGCCAGCGTCGCCTGCTGCATGGTGGACAAGCCCATGAAGGCGTGCATGATTCCCCAGACCGTGCCCAGCAGGCCGATGTAGGGGCTGACCGAGCCGGTGGAGGCGAGGAAGTTCAGGTGGGATTCCAGGCTGTCCATCTCGCGCTGGAAGGCGGCCTTCATGGCGCGCCGCGGCGCGTCCAGCAGACTGTCGCCCCGGCCCGAGGATCGGCGCGCCTTGACGAATTCGGTCATGCCGGCATCGAAGATGCGCGCCAGCGCGCCATGTTCGTTGCGGCGGCTGGCGATGGCCTGCTGCAGGACGGTCAGGTCGCCGCCTGCCCAGAAATCGTCTTCGAAGCGCCGGGTCTGTTCATCGGCCCGCTTGAGCGCGGCGCGCTTGCTGAAGATGTAGGTCCAGGACAGGACCGAGGCGCCCAGCAGGATCAGCATGACGATCTGCACGGGGATACTGGCATTGCCAATGAGGGACAACAGCGACAAATCGCTCGAGGCTTGCATGGTTAATGAAGGGCCTTGTTCAAGAGATCCCGGAGGGAGAGGGACAGACGCACGGGTTTGAAGGTCGTGGCGTGGACGGCGCAGACCTGCACGGTCGCCGTGGCCAGCAGTTCGCCGCCGCGCAGCGCCTGCTGATGAAACATCAGCGTGGAAGCCCGCAAGTCGGCGACAGTGGTGCGGATGTCGATCTGATCATCCAGGCGGGCCGGCTGCCGGTAGGCAATGTCCGCATGTCTGACCACAAACATCATCTGTTCCCGAGTTGCTAGTTCGCGTTGATCGATTCCGAGCGCGCGCAACCATTCCGTGCGGCCGCGCTCGAAAAATTTCAGGTAGTTCGCGTAGTACACGACACCACCGGTATCGGTGTCCTCGTAATATACGCGAATGGACAGGTCGCCGGAAGCGTTGGGTTGGGCTGCGTTCATTTTTTCGTTAAGCACGTGTGACACGAGCGGGCGGTGCGCGCCGCACCCCGCCCGAAGCGTGTCATCCAGGGCCGTCAGAGCGCCTGCAGCGCGTCCAGGATGTGGGCGACGGCCTCGTTGGGGGCGATCTTTCGCGCCTCGGTATCCCGCCGCGACTGGACTTCCACGATGCCTTCCTTGAGGCCGCGCTCGCCCAGGGTCACCCGCAGCGGCACGCCGATCAGTTCCCAGTCGGCAAACATGATGCCGGGCCGAACGTCGCGATCGTCAAGAATGACATCGATCCCCAGCTCGCGCAAGGCCTGGTAGAGCGATTCGGCCGTGTTGCGAACGGTTTCACTTTTGCCCATCCCGATCGGACACAGGACCACCTCGAACGGCGCCAGCGCGCGCGGCCAGATCATGCCGCGATCGTCGTGGTTCTGCTCGATCGCCGCGGCGGCGATGCGGCTGATGCCGATGCCGTAGCAGCCCATCTGCAGCAGGGCCGGCTTGCCGTCGGTGCCCAGGTAGGTGGCGTTGAGCGCACGCGAATATTTTTCACCCAGGAAGAAGACGTGCCCCACCTCGATGCCGCGCTGGATCGCCAGGGCGCCGCCCTGCGGATCCGGGTCGCCGGCCACGACGTTGCGCAGGTCGGCCACCAGGGCGGGCTCGGGCAGGTCGCGTCCCCAATTCACGCCGGTGAGGTGGTAGCCGGCCTCGTTGGCGCCGCACACGAAGTCGCCCATGTGCGCCACCGTGCGGTCCGCAATGACCGTCGCGGCATCGGCGGCCAGGCCGACAGGCCCCAGGTAGCCCGGGGCGCAGTGGAACGCCGCCTGGATCTCGGCCTCGCTGGCCAGCCGGTAGCCGTCCTGCAGGCCCGGCAGCTTGCCCACCTTGATCTCGTTGGTCTCGTGGTCGCCCCGGATCAGCAGCAGCCACAGGCGCGCGGGCCCGTCCTGCGGGTCGGTCGCCAGTACCACGGCCTTCACGGTCCGGGACAGGGGCAGGCCCAGCTGGTCGGCGACGATTTCGCACTTGGGCGCATCGGGCGTCGCCCGTTTCGTCATCGTTTCGCGGGCCGGTTCGCGCGCCGGGATCAGGCAGGGCGCGTCGGCCAGCTCGATGTTGGCGGCGTAGTCGGAATCGGGGTTGTAGACGAGCAGGTCCTCGCCGGTATCGGCAATGACCTGGAACTCATGGCTGCGCGATCCGCCGATGGAGCCGGTGTCGGCCGCCACCGCCCGGAAGGTCAGGCCCAGCCGCGAGAAGATCCGCTGATAGGCGGCATACATGACGTCGTAGCTGGCCTGCGCCGAGGCCTCGTCCCGGTCGAAGGAGTAGGCGTCCTTCATGGTGAACTCGCGCCCGCGCATCAGGCCGAAGCGCGGGCGGCGCTCGTCGCGGAACTTGGTCTGGATGTGATAGAAATTCACCGGCAGCTGCCGCCAGCTGTGGATCTCGTTGCGCGCGATGTCGGTGATCACCTCCTCGGAGGTCGGCTGCAGGACGAAGTCCCGCTGGTGCCGGTCCTTGATGCGCAGCAGCTCGGCGCCGTACTGCTCCCAGCGGCCGGACTCCTGCCAGAGTTCCGCCGGCTGCACGACCGGCATCAGCAGCTCGATGGCTCCCGCCCGGTTCATTTCCTCGCGGACGATGGCCTCGATCTTGCGCAACACCTTGAGGCCCATGGGCATGTAGGTGTAGATGCCGCCCGCGATCTTGCGGATCATGCCGGCGCGCGTCATCAGCTGGTGGCTGACGACTTCCGCCTCGGCAGGGGCTTCTTTCAGGGTGTTCAGGTGGTACTTGCTGGCGTACATGGTAGGGATCCCGCTGGGTACGTATAATCGACGGTAATTGTATTGAATTCACAACCGAGGTGGCCCCATGTTGGATCGCGAAGGCTACCGCCCCAATGTCGGCATCATTCTCGTGAACCAGAAAAACGAGGTTTTCTGGGGCAAACGCATCCGGGAGCACGCGTGGCAATTCCCGCAGGGCGGCATCAAGCACGGCGAGACTCCCGTGCAGGCGATGTACCGAGAGCTTCACGAGGAAACCGGCCTGCGTGCCGAGCATGTCCGCATTCTGGGGCGTACACGAGACTGGCTGCGTTATACCGTGCCAGACCATTATGTCCGCCGCGAACTGCGGGGTCACTACAAGGGCCAGAAACAGATCTGGTTCCTGTTGCGCATGGTGGGGCGTGACAGCGACGTGTCGCTGCGCGCCTCCGACTCGCCGGAGTTCGACGCCTGGCGCTGGAACGCGTACTGGGTGCCGCTGGACGCCGTCATCGAGTTCAAGCGCGAGGTCTACACTCTGGCCCTGAACGAACTCTCCGGCCTGCTGTTTCGCCGCGGGCGGGAAAATCGCTATTTGCGCCATCGCGGGGCGCGCGGTACCGTACAGGCCGGCCATTCCCCGGCCGTGCCGGGGATCCGCTCGACTCCGACCACCTCCTGACACAAGGTAGACCGCATGCTCGAAGATCTCGACGCCTTGTCGCTGCGCATCCAGAAAGTCGTGCAGCTGGCCCAGGGCCTGCAGGCCGAACGCCGCGCCTTGCAGGCCCGGATCCAGCAGCTCGAACAGGAATGTCAGACGCTCAAGTCCCTGCAGGCCAGCGAGCGCGACGAATTCGCCCGCATGTCCGAGCGCGCCGCACGCCACGACCAGGAACTCCAGGCGGTCCGCGACGAGACCGCCCAGGCGCGCAGCGCCCTGGAGACCCAGGTCCGCGACCATCAGGCGCGCAGCGAATCCCTGCAGCAACGCCTGGCGGCCACGCAGGCCGACTATGAACAGCTCTGCTCGGCGGCCACGGGCGCCCAGCGGCAGATCGAACTCATCCTGGAGCGCCTGCCCGGCGCGGAGGCCTGATCCATGGAACGTGTCGATGTCTCCATCCTGGGACGCGATTATTCACTGGCGTGTCCGCCCAACGAAAAGGACGCCCTGCTGGCGGCCGTGCGCCAGGTCGACCAGCGCATGCTGGCCATCAAGGGCAGCGGCAAGGTCGTCAGCAACGAACGCATCGCCGTCATGGCCGCGATCCAGATCGCCAACGAGCTCCTGACCCTGCGCGCGCCCGACGGTCCGCTCAGCCATATTGCCGTGGGCGATTTCAGGGGTAAAATTGATGCCATGAACGGTGTGCTCGATCAAGTCCTTGGGGACGCCGTCTGACGGAATTCCCCGGATGCCGCGCGGCATCCGACCCGCTAAGTCCCTGCCGTGTTCGTGACTCGGCCATACATTCCTTGAACCAATGCTAATTGGCATAGGTTGCCGGATTGACAGATGGGAGAGCTGCCTTCATTGGATAGCCCGAAGCCTGACTGATGGCGACCACCGTGAACCTCAGGTTCCGGGATGCCGGCCTAGACGGCACAGGTGGGGCATTTACAAATGGTCCGCCGTGGTAACACGGCGGGCTTTTGTTTGCCTGCGTTTTGCAGGTATCCTGCTGTCGTCCGACCGCCCGCCGGGCGGCGCTTGCAGGAATCTTCTCATGACGCATCCTTCCTTTCATCGCGCGGCGCTGGCCGGCCTGACGCTGGGCGCCGCACTGGCGCTCGCGCCTCTCGCCCAGGCCGCCCCGGAGATCTCTTCCGACGTGCGCCAGGACTATCCCCAAGCCACGCTGTCGGCGCAGGCCAGCGCCGATGTCATGCAGGACACGGTGGAGATCACCTTGGCCGCCGAGATCGCCGACGCCTCACAAACCCAGGTGTCCGACCAGTTGAATGCGCGGCTGTCCGCCGTGATGAAGCAGGCCAAGGGCCATGACGGCATCGAGGCGCGCAGCGGCAACTACCGCATCTGGCCCACCACGGACCGCGACGGCCGGATCTCCGAATGGCGGGGCCACGCGGAAATCGTGCTGCGGTCGCGCGACTTCGAGGCCGCCTCCGCGCTGGCCGCGCAGCTGTCGGACGACATGCCGATCGCGGGCTTGGACTTTTCAGTGTCCCGCGAAAGCCGGCTGGCTGAGGAGCAAAAGCTGACGACCCAGGCGGTCAAGGCGTTCCAGGACCGGGCCCAGGCGCTGACCGAGGCGCTGGGCTTTCCGGCCTATCGCCTGCGCACGATGGACGTCGGGGGCTCGGGCGAGATGCCGCCCGTTCCCGCGCCCCGCATGATGACCGCCATGATGTCGGCGGGCAAGGCGGCCGCGCCCGTGGAGGGCGGCCACCAGACGCTCACGGTGTCGGTGCAGGGGACGATCGTCTTGCAGCCCACGCAAACAGCCACAGCCCGATGACCACCATCGGGATCGACAGGATCTGACCCATCGACAGCCCGCCGGCCAGCAGGCCCAGGAAATCATCGGGCTCGCGGGTGAATTCCACCAGGAACCGGAACACGCCGTAGCCCATCAGGAAGACGGCACTGATCTGGCCCGTGGGCCGGGGCTTGCGGGCGAACCACCACACCAGGGCGAACAGGGCGAAGCCCTCGAGCCCCATTTCATAGAGCTGGGACGGATGGCGCGGCACGCCGTCGTGGGCGCCGGGGAAGATCATGCCCCAGGGCAGGTCCGTGGGGCGGCCCCAGAGTTCGCCATTGATGAAATTGCCCAGGCGGCCGGCGGCCAGCCCCAGCGGGATCAGCGGGGCGACGAAATCGCCGACCGCCAGCATGGATTGGCCTCGCTTGCGGGCAAAGATCAGCATGGCCAGCGTTACCCCGATCAGGCCGCCGTGGAACGACATGCCGCCCTGCCACACGTAGAAGACCGACAGCGGATGGGCCAGGTAATCGTCAAATTTGTAGAACAGCACGTAGCCCAGCCGGCCGCCCAGCACCACGCCCAGGACGCCGTAGAAGATGATGTCTTCCAGATCGCGCAGGGTCAGTCCGCCGGGGTGGTGCCGGATGCGCCATCGGCCCAGCAGCCAGGCCAGGGCGAAGCCGGCCAGGTACATCAGCCCGTACCAATGGATCGCCAGCGGACCGATTTGCAGCGCGATGGGGTCGATATGCGGATAAGGCATGCGCGTACATCCTGAGGAAAGACAATCATGGATAATACCCGCATTGATTGGGAGCTTGCGACTCGAGATGGGACAGCATCGAACACTGCGTAAGGCGGCCGCGCTGGGCTTCATGGCTGGTGCGCTGGCGCTTGGTCCGGGCCTGCCGCCTGCGGCGGCCGACACGTTGGCCGAGGGCCAGGCGCTTGCCGCCCGGCGCCAGTGCCTGGGTTGCCACCAGGTCGAGGCGCGCCGGGTCGGTCCGCCGTTCCGGGCCATTGCGGACCGCTTCCAGGGCCGGCAGGACGCGGCCCCCTACCTGGCACGCGTGATGCGGCAGGGTAGCAGCGGCCAGTGGGGTGCGATCCCCATGCCGGCCCAGACCCGCCTGTCCGAGGCGGATGCCATGCGACTGGCCCAGTGGATACTGTCCTTGCCCGGCCGGGCGGCGGATTGATGGAGGATGTGATCATGGAACATGCCATACTCGGCGGCGGCTGCTTCTGGTGCCTCGAGCCGGTCTTCCGCGCCCTGCCGGGCGTGCTCGACGTGCAGCCCGGCTATAGCGGCGGCCATGTCGAGGCGCCCACCTACGAGCAGGTCTGCCAGCAGGACACCGGCCACGTCGAGGTGGTCCGGGTCGATTTCGATCCGGACCGCATCGCCTACCGGACCTTGCTGGACGTCTTCTTCGGCACCCACGATCCGACTACGCCGGACCGGCAGGGCCACGACGTCGGCCCGCAGTACGCCTCGGTCGTCTTCTATCGGGACGAATCCCAGCGCAGGGATGCCGAGGCCGCCCGCGACGAGGTCCAGGCCCACCTGGACGCCCCCGTCTGCACGCGCATCGAGCCGGCCGGGCCGTTCTGGCCGGCCGAGGCTGCGCATCGGGAATACTACCGGCGCCATCCCGAACAGGGCTATTGCCGGGCCGTCATTGCACCGAAAATGGCCAAGTTCCGGCAGCGCTACGCCCGCCTGCTGGCAGATTCCTGAGCCGCCAGGCGTTTCCCCCAGCGGGTGTGCGGCCGGGTCAGCGCCGCGAGAATGGCCAGCACGGCCAGGGTCAGCAGTCCGCGCACGACCAGGATCACCCACAGGTTGGCGCCCAGGGCCAGGATCAGCAGCGTGTCCTCGATCAGCGCATGGCACAGCGACAGCCAGGACAGCGCCAACAGCCGGGTGCGGGGGCTGAACCTCTCGCGCTCGGCCGCCTCGATGATCAGCGCGCCGCCGTAGGCCAGCCCCAGCAGGACCCCGACCGTGGTCAGCGGCGCGGCGCGTTCTTCCAGCCCCGAGAGCCGCAGCACCGGCGTCAGCAGCCGCGTGACGAGCCGGGTGATGCCCAGGCGCTCCAGCAGGTCCAGCAGGATCACCATGCCGATGATTACCACCAGCACCAGCAGCAGGGATTGCAGTGTGGACACCAGCCAGCTCAGGAGGTCCGGCGGCCCCTGCGTCAGTCCGGCGTCCTGGCCCATCCAGGCGAAGGACACCGGATCCTGCAGCCACCCCAGGGCGTGGCAGGACCAGGTCACCGCCGCGCCGTACAGGAGGCCCACGCCCAGCCGCAGGCCGCCCGTCACCAGGGCGCTCGCGCCGGCGCGGCGCACCACCGACTGTTCGGTGGGGACGTTGTGGGCGAACAGCATCATGGCGCCCAGGGCGCTGATCTGCGCCACGTTCATCTGCAGGCTGTCGGACAGCGCCGCCATCGAGGCCATGCCTCCATAGATATTGGTGATGATGGTGGTCGCCCAGATGATGCCGGCCTGGGGCGGCAGCCCCAGCAGGGCCATCGCGGGCGCCAGCGCCTCGCCCGCCAGGCGGACCAGGCCGAAGCGGTCCGCGACGTAGACGATCACCATGACGGGCACCATGATGCGCGCGATGGTCATGAACATGCGCGTGCTGCGCAGGCGGATCGTATTCAGGTAATGGAGGATCATGGCAGCTCAGGGATGGACGGAACCGTGGGCCTACCGCGCAGCCGGCAGACCGGGAATTGTAAGCGGCTTGCGCCCCCGCGGGCCCCGCTCGGACGGCTGCCGCCGGCGGCTCTTCCACGGGGCGGCCCGGATTGCCACGCATCCGTCCAGCCTCTATTCTGAAGACTTGGACGAATTTTGACTCAGACCGGAAATCCCATGACGCCTGCCGAGGACCTGGACCAGACAGACCGACTCATCCTGATGCACCTCCAGCAGGACGGCCGCATCAGCAACCAGGAACTGGCGCAGCGGGTGGACCTTTCACCCAGTCCCTGCCTGCGGCGCGTCAAGCGCCTCGAGGAACAGGGCTACATCCGCCGCTACGTCGCGCTGGCCGACCCCGACAAGCTCGGCCTGGGGCTGCTGGCGTATATCTCGGTGCGCCTGGACAAGTCCCACCGGGCGGATCACCGCTCGGTCACCGGCTTTGCGCAGGACGTGCGGGAATGGCCGGAGGTCATCCAGTGCTACGCCATGTCGGGCGACATGGATTACCTGCTGCGCGTGCAGGTGCGGGATCTCGCGGCATTCTCGCGGTTCGCCATGGATACCCTGCTGCGCCATCCGGCCGTCATCGACATCCGCAGCAGCTTCGCCCTGCAGTCCATCAAGGAGACGACCGAGCTGCCGGTCAGTCCCCAGTAGGGCGGGGACGCTGGCCGGCAAGGGCGCCGCCAAATAAATTCGTCCCTGACTTGCGCGGGCTGAAAAAGGCGTGCTATAGTTCGGTCTCTTCGCCGCCGGGCAGTCAGGGTTAACCCTGATTTTCCAGGGTCAAACCTGGGAGATGCCGGGCAGAAGTCGTGGATTTGCAGGCATTTGGCCCGAT